>CAZQPM010000437.1:0-2941 GCA_964595195.1 uncultured Burkholderiales bacterium
ACCCGTGGCGACGGTGCCACGACCGGTGATCGTGAACACGTCCTCGACGGGCATCAGGAACGGCTGGTCGGTGGGCCGCTCGGGCTCAGGGATGAAGCTGTCGACGGCGTCCATCAGCTTCCAGATCGCGCCGCACCACTGGCACTCGCGCTTGGCGCAACTGCACTCCAAGGCCTTCAGGGCGGAACCCGGAACGATCGGGGTGTCGTCGCCAGGGAACTCGTACTTGCTGAGCAGCTCGCGGAGCTCCAGGTCGACCAGCTCGATCAGGTCGGGGTCGTCCACCATGTCGACCTTGTTGAGGAACACCACCAACTGGGGCACGTTCACCTGGCGGGCCAGGAGGATGTGCTCGCGGGTCTGCGGCATCGGGCCATCGGTGGCGGCCACGACCAGGACCGCGCCGTCCATCTGGGCGGCACCGGTGATCATGTTCTTGATGTAGTCAGCGTGGCCGGGGCAGTCCACATGCGCGTAGTGACGCTTCGTCGTCTCGTACTCGACGTGACAGATGGCGATCGTGATACCGCGCTGCTTCTCTTCGGGAGCCGCGTCGATGTCATCGACGTTCATCTTCTTGGCCTGGCCGGCTGCCGACAGCACCGACAGGATCGCCGCCGTCAGAGTGGTCTTGCCGTGGTCCACGTGCCCGATGGTTCCCACGTTCACGTGGGGCTTCGTGCGGACAAACTTTTCCTTGCCCATGTTGCGCCTCCATTTCCGGCGGCGGCGAGAGCGCACCCTCTCGTCACCGTGGTTCTCTTGGTTGTGTTGGTGTCAGGCCGGTCCGGCGCTTTCTACGGCGACGGCCCGGGCCCTTCTGGCTGACCGGTTCGTTCAGGTTGTTCCCGTCAAGAAACCGGTGCCCGACCGTAATACCTGGCGATGATCTGTTCCTGGATGGGCTTCGGTACCTCGACGTAGTGGCCGAATTCCATCGTGTAGGTGCCCCTGCCCTGGGTCAGGGACCGCAGGGTGGTGGCGTAGCCGAACATCTCGGCCAGCGGCACGGCGGCCTGGATCGTCTGGGTCTTGCCACTGGAAGCCTCCAGGTGCTCGATCTTGCCGCGGCGCCCGTTCAGGTCACCGATCACGTCCCCGAGATTCTCTTCGGGAGCCACGACCTCGACCTTCATGACGGGCTCCTTGAGGTAGCACTCGGCCTTGCGCAGGGCCTCCTTCAAGGCCATGGAGCCGGCGACCTTGAAGGCCATCTCCGAGGAATCGACCTCGTGGTAGGAACCGTCCACCAGGGTTGCCTTCAGGTCGACCACCGGATAACCCGCCAGGTTGCCACACTCGGCGGCTTCCTTGACGCCCTGCTCGACGGCCTTGAAGTATTCCTTGGGCACGACCCCACCGATGACCCGGGTCTCGTACAGGACGCCGCCTCCCTGCCCCAGGGGTTCGACCTCCAGCCACACGTGCCCGAACTGTCCCCGACCTCCGGTCTGTCGGACGAAGCGCCCTTCGGCCTTGACCTTCTGACGGATGGCCTCCTTGTAGGCCACCTGGGGACGGCCCACATTGGCCCCGACCTGGAACTCGCGCAGCAGCCGGTCCACGATGATCTCCAGATGCAACTCGCCCATGCCGGCGATCATCGTCTGACCGGTGTCGACATTCGTCGAAATCTGGAAGGTGGGGTCCTCGTCGCTGAGCTTGCCCAGGGCGATGCCCATCCTGTCCTGGTCGGCCTTGGTCTTGGGCTCGATGGCCACGGAGATCACGGGCTCGGGGAAGGCGATCTGCTCCAGGACCAGCAGGTCCTTTTCGTCGCAGAGGGTGTCGCCGGTGGCCGACTGCTTCAGACCCAGCACCCCCCCAAGCTCGCCCGCCACCAGCTCGGTCACATCCTCGCGATGGTCCGCATGCATCCGTACCAGTCGCCCGATCCTCTCCCGCTTGCTGGCCGTGGCGTTCTGCACCGGGCTGCCCGTCTTGAGGCTGCCTGAGTAGACCCGCACGAACGCCAGCTTGCCGACGAACGGATCGGTCGCAATCTTGAAGACCAGTGCGGCCAGGGGCTCCTCGGGCCGCCCCTGCCGGACCTTCTCCTCGCCGGTCTGGGGGTCCAACCCCCGGATCGACGGAATGTCCAGCGGCGAGGGGAGGAAATCCACGACGCCGTCCAACAGGGGCTGGACTCCCTTGTTCTTGAAGGAACTCCCGCAGAGAACCGGGACGATCTCGTTGCGGATCGTGCGCAGCCTCAGGCCCTGCCGGATCTCCTCCTCGGTGAGCTCCTGGCCCTCGAGGAACTTCTGGGTGAACTCATCGCACGCCTCGGCAGCCGCCTCGACCATCTTCTCACGGAAGGCCTCGGCCTGCAGTTGCAGGTCCTCGGGAACCTGACCGACGGTGATCTGCTGACCCAGGTCATCCTCGTAGAGAAGGGCCTTCATGGTCACCAGGTCGACCATGCCGCGGAAGTCACCCTCCGCGCCGATCGGGATCTGGACCGGGATGGGGTTGCCGCCCAGGCGCTCCTTGACCTTGTCGACCACGTTGAAGAAGTTGGCCCCGGTCCGGTCCATCTTGTTGACGTAGACGATCCGGGGAACCTCGTAGCGGTTGGCCTGCCGCCAGACCGTCTCGGACTGGGGTTGGACTCCGCCCACTGCGCAGAACACGGAAACAACGCCGTCCAAAACGCGCAGCGAACGTTCGACCTCGACCGTAAAATCCACATGGCCGGGCGTATCGATCACGTTGATCGTGCAATCCCGCCACTGCGCGGTCGTCACGGCCGAGGTGATCGTGATGCCCCGCTCTTTCTCCTGGACCATCCAGTCCATGGTGGCAGATCCGGCATCGACCTCGCCGATCCGATGGGTGCGGCCCGTATAGAAGAGAATCCGCTCGGTCGTCGTCGTCTTGCCCGCGTCGATGTGGGCAGCGATCCCGATGTTGCGTATCTTCTCGATGGCCATGGTGGGGT
>CAZQPM010000438.1:0-2939 GCA_964595195.1 uncultured Burkholderiales bacterium
CCGTCATCCTGGACGAGATCCATCTGCTGCAGGCGACCCCCCGGGGCGAACAACTACGCCTCCTGTTGGAGCGCTTGCGCCGCCTGAGAACGCAGGCCAGGAAGAGGGGTTGGACCGGGTCCGACAAGGTCCAGATCGTCGCGTTGAGCGCCACGGTGAACAGTCCCGAAAGGACCCGTCGGCGCTTCCTGGGCGACGGCCAGGAGGTTGTGGTTCACAGTCCACGAGAGATGGAGATTGTCGCCCCGGAGGTCGAACTCCCCGCAACCGAGGAGGCCGTGGTCAAGCACGTGGCAGGTCTCGGCAAGAGGGATGAAAAGATCCTGGTCTTCAGCAATTCTCGCCGGCGCGTCGATGACCTGACGACCTTCCTGCAGCGGGCGCTGGCGCCGCACCGCTACGAGGTGTTCGCGCACCACGGAAGCCTGGGGCAGGGAATCAGGGAGTCCGCTGAGCGGGCGGCAAAGCGCCTGAGGAGGGTTCTCCTCGTGGCTACTTCGACGCTCGAACTCGGAATTGACATCGGCGACATCGACCTGGTGGTCCTGGACGGTCCGGCCCCCGACATCTCGTCCCTTCTCCAGAGGGTCGGCCGGGGAGGTCGTCGGACGAACACCACCCGCTTGATGCTCTGCGCTTCCTCGCTGTGCGAGGTTCTCGTCAACTCGGCGATGCTGCACTGTGCCCGCGAGGGGGATCTGGGCCCGCCCTTTGAGGGCCCCCAATTCTCGGTCCTGATCCAGCAGGCGGCCTGCTACATCTTGCAGGGACAGAAGCGGGACCGACCGCGAGAGAAGCTCCTGGACCTGTTGGAAGGCACCGTGGACCGCGCGGCCGCAGAGGCATTGCTGAAGCACGCCGTGGCCCAGGGTCAATTCAAGGAAGAGCACGGTCGCATCCGCTTGGGCCAGGGTCTGTTGGACCGCGGTGGGTCGGGCCTGCTCTTCAGCAATATCGAGTCGACCTACGGCCCCAGCGTGGTCGACGACAAGACGGGAAGAATCGTCGCCACCGGAATCCAGTATAAGGGTGGCTCTACCCTGAACCTTGGGGGGCAGAGTCTGCAGGTGCGATCCTGGACCGAGAACAAGATCCTGGTCAGCAAGGTGCGCCAGGCCGGCACAGGGGACGCGGAGTGGAGTTACACCACCAAGGCCTGGGCCAAGGGGCCCAGCCAGCCCTACGCACTCGGGAGATACCTGGGCATCGAGCCGGGCCATTGGCCCCTGGTGCCTGACGGAGTTGGCACCCTGGTGTTCCACCTGGGCGGAGCCAGACGCCAAGCCGTGATCGACCTGGCCGCCCGCTACCAGGGCCAAGCACTTGAAGTCAACGAGTGGTTCCTCCGGCTACCTGTGCCTTACGAGGACAAGCCTTCCTGGTTCGACCAGATCCGGGACTCCGCCGTGGACCTGCAGATATCTCGAAACCTGGAGCGCCTGGAGAAAGAACTGGGCCGCCCCCGGGCCAACCAGCAACTTCCCCACGAACTCCGTGTTCGCGAGGTGCGAGAGTGGCTGAGCGCTCCTCAGGAGGTGCGGGTCATCCTGGACTCCCGGTGGGAACCGTGCGAGGACTCTTATACCGAACAAGTACTCCAATGGTTCGGCAGGGCGATCGGGGACCTGAAGAAGAAGCCACCCGAAGACTGGGATTCAGGGCCTCTGTGCCTGGCTTAGCGGCCGCGCAGCGTCAGGCGGTTCGCGTCCGAGCACCCAGACCGAGCCCCCATGTCCGTCACCCCCATCTCGGACACCGAGCGCGTGGTCGGCAACATCCCGAGCCGCCAACTCGTGGGCAGAGTGCGAACTCCACACCCCCAACCTGCTGTGCCTGGAGCACCGGCCGCTGCAGCAGCAACTATCCAGACCGCCTGCCCGCGGGGGCTCCCCCTCCGCGGACGGCCCGAGGTGCGCCCGCGACCGGCCCCGCGCCGCCGACCGCAGGGCGAACACAGGTTCTTGTTCAACGGCATCGAGACCAGGAGGGAGGCAAGACGGTGGCCACAAGGGCCGCGCCCTACTCCTCCACGGCAGCCAGGAGTTCCAGGAACCGCCGCAAGGGGGCACAGGCAGGGTCTGCAAGGTCCACGACTCCTCGTTGCGCAGCCTCTCCGGGCCGCAAAACTCTGGACGCAGCAACCTCAGCGCACCTCCAGGAATGTCTAGGCCGCCGCCTCCAGGTGGAATCCCACGCTTTGTGTCGAAGAGGCCGACGCCACCGGGCAGGGCGCACCACAGGGCCAGCCTTCTGTCCCGCCGCGAGAGAGGAGACCGGAATGCCCACCTTGCGCTCAATGGGGGGGATCTCCCGCATCGACATCGAGGGCCTCAAGTCGATCGGCGGCAGGCTGTCCCTGGACCTCGGCAAGCTGACGATCCTGGCGGGCGCCAACAGTTCGGGCAAGTCGACGGTGATGCAGGGCCTGCTGCTGCAGAAGCAAACCCTGAACGCGCCATTCGACCCCGGACCGCTGCTGCTGAACGGTGACAACGTCAAGTTCTCGGAAGCCACCCAACTGCTGCACGCGGGCCTGGGTGGGGGGACCAGGACCTCCACCAGGAGGGCCGGTCAGATCGCCATCGGGATTGCGACCGAACGTGGGCAGGTGGAGGTGGAAACCACCTACCGGGTTGACAGCAAGGAAGGGCTGGATATCAAGAGGACCTCTTCCAGTTACTACGGCAAGACGGTCGACCTCACCCCGGGTCTGGCCAGCGACCGGATCAGAGGTCTGGTCCAGA
Source organism: uncultured Burkholderiales bacterium (assembly GCA_964595195.1). Classification (GTDB taxonomy): domain Bacteria; phylum Vulcanimicrobiota; class Xenobia; order Xenobiales; family Xenobiaceae; genus CAZQPM01. The sequence goes on from CAZQPM010000438.1 coordinate 2,745, forward strand.
GCATCCTGCCAGGAATCCGCGAGATGGAGAGCGACCTGGTCCAGGACGCCTTCGCGTGGGATGTGCAGCGGCGCCGCTGCTTCCTGGTCGCGGTCAGGCAACCTGCAGGCGGACAGGGAGCGTTGTTCTATTCTTCCTATGAGGTCGGCCCGGACCGGGCCGCGCACCTGCTCCGCGGCATCCGCCACCTGCCCG
>CAZQPM010000439.1:0-2936 GCA_964595195.1 uncultured Burkholderiales bacterium
GACTACCAGGCCTACACCAGGAGCTTCATCAAGATTCGGGACCCCCGCGTCTCGGACTTCGTGGACGGTGTCCTGGGAGATGGAGCCTTCTGGCCCGAGCCGCTGTTGCAGCTCAACCCGACCTTCCAGCCCGGTGGGACCATCGACGAGATGGTCCGGCAGGGGGTCCTGCACCCGGAGTGCAGCCGCATCTTCCGCATGGGGAAGTCCAACGCCGACCACAGCGGTCAGACGCTCCTGCTCCACGAACACCAGCGGGAAGCCATCCTCAAGGCCAGGCAGGGCAGGTCCTACGTCCTGACCAGCGGCACCGGCTCGGGGAAGAGCCTGACCTACATCGTGCCGATCGTGGACCACATCCTGCGCAACGGCTCGGGCCGAGGGGTCCAGGCCATCGTGGTCTATCCCATGAACGCGCTGGCCAACAGCCAGGACGAGGAGCTGAGGAAGTTCCTGGAGAGGGGCTACCCCGAGGGCCAGAGCCCCGTCCGCTTCAAGCGCTACACCGGCCAGGAGAGGGGCGACGCCCGCGAGGACATCCGCTCAAACCCGCCCGACATCCTGCTCACGAACTACATGATGCTGGAGTTGATGCTGACCCGGACCGAGGACCGCGAACTGGTCCGGGCCGCCCAAGGCCTTCGCTTCCTGGTCTTCGACGAGCTGCACACCTACCGGGGGCGCCAGGGGGCCGACGTGGCCCTGCTGATCCGGCGCTGCCGCCAGGCCTTCGGAGGGCACGACATCCTCTGCATCGGCACCTCGGCCACCATGGCCAGCGGTGGCACCACCGACGACCAGCGGCGCGAGGTGGCGGACGTCGCGCGGACGCTCTTCGGGGTGGACTTCACCCCCGAAGAGGTGATCGGAGAGACCCTGGAGCGCGCCACGCCCGAGGTCGACCCCGCCGACCCGCAGGCTGCCGCGGCCCTGCGCGACGCCCTGACCTCGGACCTGGCGCCGCCCCAGGATTTCCAGGAGTTCCGCCTCCATCCCCTGGCCTCGTGGATCGAGTCGACCTTCGGGGTCCGCCAGGAGGAGGGCAGCGGACGGCTGGTGCGACAGGCGCCCCGTCGTCTGCAGGGGGATCCCATCGAGAACCAGGTCAGCGCCGCCGCCGACCTGGCCGCCCGGACCGGAGTCGACCCCGCGCGCTGCGCCGAGGTCCTGCGCCGGTTCCTGCTGCACGGGTCCAACCTGCGCAAGAGCCAGTCCAGCCGCTTCCCCATCTTCGCTTTCCGGTTGCACCAGTTCTTCACCCGAGGGGACACCGTGTGGGCCACCCTGGAGGGCGAGGCCGAGCGGCACCTGGAGATTTCCAAGAAGGGCGCCAAGCCCGGCGAGCCCGACAAACCCCTCTTCCCGATGGTCTTCTGCCGGCACTGCGGCACGGCCTACTACCGGGTGAGGGTCGTCTCCGACGACGGGGTGAGGGTCGTCTCCGACGACGGGGTGAGGGTCGTCCAGGAAGGCTCGGTCCAGACCCTGGTTCCCCGTGAGGACCGGCACCAGGAGGGTGACGACGGGAGCGAGGACGCCTGGCTCCTGGCCTCCACCGAGGCCCCCTGGCCCTTCGGCGATGGAGAGGCTGTCCTCGACCGGCTGCCCGAGTTCCTCAAGGAGACCACCAGGAAGGGGGTCGAGCGCGTCCGTCCGGACTGCAGGAAGGACGTGCCGGAGGCGGTCTTCGTGGACCCCACGGGACGCCTGGTCTCGGAAGGCGCGGGAATCCCCGGGGCCCTCATCCGCAGGAACTTCCTCTTCTGCCTGGAGCCCACGTGCGGGGTGGCCTACACCCGGAGCCAGCGATCCGAGCGCTTCAAGCTGGCCACCCTGGGCGTGGACAACCGCAGCACGGCCACGACCATCCTGGCCGTGCGCTCGCTGATCGAACTGCAGGCCGACACGAACCTGCAGCGCGAGGCCCGCAAGCTGCTGAGCTTCACCGACAACCGCCAGGATGCGTCCTTGCAGGCCGGCCACTTCAACGACTTCGTGCAGGTGGCGCTGCTGCGCTCGGCCCTGCACCAGGCCACCCGGACCAGCGGCCCGCAGGGGCTGGGGCACGCGGACCTGTCGCGCCGGGTCTTCGAGGCCATGCAACTGCCCTTCGCGGATTACGCTGCCGACCCGGAAGTGCGCGGCCCCGCCCGCACCGGCACCCACGACGCCCTGCGCCGCGTCTTCGACTACTACCTGTACCGCGACCTGCAGCGGGGTTGGCGGGTGACGGCCCCCAACCTCGAGGAGTGCGGCCTCTTGAGGTTCGACTACCTGGGGCTGGCCGGCCAGGAGGGGCTGCTGGCCGAAGAGGCCGTCTGGGCTCGCGGTTTCACCCTTCAGGCGCGCCGTGACGAAGCCGTCTTCGTGGCCACGCCCGCGGTCCTGCAAGCCTGTCCCGCCGGCGTCCAGGAGGAGCTCCTGCGCACGATCCTGGACGTGATGCGCCGGGCCCTGGCGATCAAGGTGGACGTCCTGGACCCCTCCAAGCAACTGGACCTGGTCGAGCAGACCAAGCCTCGCCTCCAGGAGGACACCGTCTGGTATCTGGAGGATGCGCGGGACCTGGTCAAGGCCGAGGTGGCCTGGCCCAGGTCGAAACGTGTCCAGGACCGGGGGGGATTCTTCATGTCCTCCTACGGCGGGTTCGGTCGCTACGTCAAGCGCACCCTTCAACCCCACGTGCCTCCCGGGACGAAGTTCGGGCGGGAGCAGGTGGACGAGGTCATCCGCTTCCTGTTGCTGGCCCTGAAGCGCTACGGCATCGTCGAGCAGGTTCGCGGCGGTCGGGACGCCGAGGACCCGGGCTACCAGATCAACGCGGATGCCCTGCGCTGGCTGCCCGGCGACGGCGAGGTCCGGCCCGTCGACCGGACGCGCCTGCTGGATGCCGGGGAGATCCCGCCCGAGGTCAACCGCTACTTCGTGGACTGCTA
>CAZQPM010000440.1:0-2894 GCA_964595195.1 uncultured Burkholderiales bacterium
AGGGTCAGCAGGAGCAGGGCCTGGGCGCCTTCGGGCAGGGGCCCGCGGCGGAGCGGCCACAGGCTGGCCTGGCCCTCTCCCGGGAAACGCTCGCGGGCGAAGGCGTCCAGGGCAGCGTGGAACAGGGGATGGCCCAGGTGCAGCAGCGCCGTGTCGCGCCGGGGGCGGAACACCGGCCGGCCGCCCACGTCCACCACCAGGCGCTCGGGGTCGAAGACCAGGCCCGGCAGGACCCCTCGCAGGCCCCGCCCCTCCTGCAGGCGCAGGGTGTCGTCCACCAGGTTCGCCCAGGAGGTGGGGATGGGGTGCACCAGTTGCTGGCGCCCCTGCGGGTCGGCAGGGGCCAGGCGGGGCAGGCCGGCGCGCATCCCCATGGCTTTCTCGAGGGTGTCCCGCAGGGCCGGCGGGTCCAGGTCCAGCTCGGCGGCGAAGGCCTGCAGGGCCTCCAGTTCCTCCCGGCCGCCCCATTCGGTCTCCAGGCGGGGCACGCTGGCCTGGCCGCGAGCGGTCTTCAGGTTGGCCTCCAGGTCGGCGCGGACGGCCGAGGCCGACTCGCCCGCCACCAGGCGGCGCTCGACGGCCCGGTCGAAGACCTCTCCTGTGGAGCCCAGGTCCTCGCGGATGGTGTGCACCTTGCCGGCCACGTAGGCCAGGAAGGCCAGGTCGTCGTCGGCCTCGGTGTGGAAGTGGAAGACGGTGACGTCCCGGGCCTGGCCGTGGCGGTCCAGGCGGCCGTTGCGTTGCTCCAGGCGCGTCGGGTTCCAGGGGATGTCGTAGTGCAGCAGGTAGCGGGCCGACTCCTGCAGGTTCAGGCCCTCCGAGGCCGCGTCGGTGGCCACCAGCACTCGCACGGGGTCGGCCGGGTCGTTGAAGGCGGCCTTGATGGCCTCGCGCTCGGTGTCGCCCATTCCGCCGTACAGCTCCTGGACGACCCCGGTCTGGGGGAAGCGCTCGCGCAGGCGGCCCACCAGGTCGTCCAGGGTGGCCTTGTATTCGGTGAAGACCACCAGCCGCTCGTCGGCGCGCAGGTCGCCTTGGGGCGTCTGCAGGCGCTGGGCCAGAAGCCCGAGCAGGGCGTCGAAGCGGGCGTCCCGGCGGGGGCGGCGGCCCGGCCGGTCCAGGCCCAGGGTCTCCAGGGCCCGGTCCAGGGCCGCCATCTCGGGGCGCAGGGTCTCCTCCAGGGGCTTCAGCCAGGCGCCCACCGTCCGGGCGGCGTGGGCCGTGCGGCCCTCGGCCTCCCGGTCGTCGGCGGTATCCTCGGTGACCGAGCGGCGGGCCGAGTGGACCTCCTCCACGCGGGCCTCCTCGTCGGCCTCCAGGCCGGCCCGGTAGCGCCGCCAGGAGTCCGCGAAGGCCACGGGGCAGGACAGCAGGCGCTTGCCCAGGACCTCGACGGCGAAGCTGCCGGCCAGGTGCTCCTGGCGCCCTCGTCGGGCCACCAGGTTCCGGACCTTGGCGCGGAAGGCCCCGAAGGCCCGGGATAACTGCTGCTCCTCGGGGGACAGGGACAGGGTGACGGCCTGCAGGTTCCGCTCGCAGAAGCGGGGCCGGTCGCCGTGCTGGTTGACCTCGCGCTTCAGGCGCCGGACCACCACCTCCTGGATGCGGCGCTTTTCGCCCTCGGCCAGGCGCTCGGAGGTGCGCGAGAAGCGCACGGGGTCCAGCGACTCCAGAAGGCCCGTGAAGCTGCGGGTGTGGCCGTTGTGCGGGGTGGCGGTCAGGAAGACCCGGTGCTCGAAGCGAGGGGCCAGCAGCTTCAGCAGCTTGGAGGCGTCGCTCTCCTCGCCCAGAGGCGCCGGCGCCAGGTTGTGGACCTCGTCGGCGATCAACAGGTCCCAGGGCAGGTGGGGCGAGTCCGGCGGTACGCGGCAGGCGGCGCGGAACTCCTCGAAGACGTCGGGCTGCTTGAGGTAGTCGAAGGAGGTGATGACCCGCGGGAAGGTGCGCCAGGGGTTGGCGTCCAGGCCCAGGCGCTTGCGCAGGGCGTGGGTGGCCGGGCGGTCCACGATGTCGAAGGACAGCGAGAACTTATGCTGCATCTCCTGCTGCCACTGGGCGCGCAGCGAGGCGGGGCACAGGACCAGCACCCGGCGGATTCGCCGTCGCCGGACCAGTTCCGAGAGGACCAGCCCCGCCTCCACCGTCTTGCCCAGGCCCACGTCGTCGGCCAGCAGCAGGGCCACCCGGGGCATCCGCAGGGCCTTCAGCAGAGGAACCAGTTGGAAGTCCTCCACCTGGATGGCCCCATGGAAGGGCGCAGCCAGGGGCATCCGGTCCATCTGGCGGGTGCCGTCGGCCGGATCCAGGAAGGGGGACAGGGCCTTCCAGCGGGTGGCCCGCACCAGGGCCTGGAAGTCGCCCAGGGGCATCGGCTGCGTGCCCTCGGGGTGGGGGAGGGCCGTGGGCTCCAACAGGTCGGTGGCCACCTCCCGCTCCCAGAGCAGGGTCTCCTCCGGGGCGCCGTCGGGGTCGAGGTACTCGATGGCCACCAGGTGCACCCGTCCCTCGATCCCGCCATCGAAGGGCGTCACCGAGGTGATCAACCCTCTGCGGTTGCGCACCTTGGCCAGCATGCCGACGCGCGGCACGGCGTTGGACCGATGGGGACCTGGCACTCCTTCCCTCCGGGACGCAGGTTGGGCCGGGGCTTCCACGCCGTCGCCAGAGTTCCCTGGCAGGTTGAAAGCCCTTCTCCAGGAGCTTGCAGCACCTGCTGGAAAGTCCAGGAGGCTCCGGTGACGCAGGGCGTCAGGAGGGAGGAGGGGGCGGGGCGGGTTCTGAGGACGAGAGGATCCTGTGCGAGGTCGAGGGCGTCCGCAAGGGGCGGAGCCGCAACCGCTGCACGGTGCGGGTGGCCGTCACCGACGCCGGCGAGTTGATCCTGCGCACCATCG
>CAZQPM010000441.1:0-2890 GCA_964595195.1 uncultured Burkholderiales bacterium
TCCCCCTCGGGCCCTGGAACCGGATCCGCTTCCGCTGGGGTTGACCCGGGCGGCCTCGGTCTGGCCGGCACCCGATTCCTCCACACCTGCACCCGCGTCGCCCCCGTCCCGTGCCCGCGCCCCCTGGTTGGAGGTCGTGGCCGGGATGGACTCTCCCCCGGAGCGGATCCCGCTGGGGCAATCCCTCCTCTTCGGGCGGGCGGCCGACTGCACGGTCCGGCTGCCGGATCCCTTCGTCTCCAGCCACCACGCCCGCCTCACTCCCGACCCGGAGGGGCCCGTCCTGGAGGATCTGGGCAGCCGCAACGGCACCTGGATCGGCGAAGAGCGCCTGCAGGGGCCGGTCCGCCTGGAGGACGGAGAGGCCTTCGCCGTGGGCGACGTCACCTTCCGGTACCACGCCTCGTGAGTCAGGCCAGGGAGCGCTCGCTGGCGCCCGGCCTGATGCTGCTGGTCAGCGCCCTGCTGGTCCTGGGAGCGGCGCTGGCCCAGGCCGGCCTGCGCGACCTGGACGCGCCTTCGCCCTGGCCGTCCGTCGGCTGGTTGCTGGGAACCTTCTGGCTGGGCTGGTCGGTCACCCGGCTGCACCGCCTTCCCGGAGATCCCCTGCTGTTTCCCCTGGCCGCGTTCCTGTGCAGCGTGGGCTGGCTGGAGGTCTATCGCCTGGGCCCGGCCATCTCCTCGCCCGGCCTGGGAGCCCGTCAGGCCCTGTGGATCGCCCTGGGTGTGGCGGTCTTCGTCGGCACGATCCTCCTTTTGGGCGACTACCGTACCCTGGAGGACTACAAGTACTCCTGCCTCGTGGGCGGGGTCGTCCTGCAGGTGGCGGTGATGTTCCTGGGCACCGAGATCAACGGGGCCCGCCTGTGGTTCCAGTTCGGTCCCCTGCTCTTCCAGCCCGTCGAGATCGTGAAGATCCTGCTGGTCATCTTCCTGGCGGCCTTCCTGCGGCAGTTCCGCCGCTGGATCCGTCTGGGCCTGCTGTCGCCGGAAGGGCGCCTGCCGCGCAGGGCCCTGTTGCTCCTGGGTCTGGGGTGGGCCTGCGCCGAGGGCGTCCTGGTCCTGCAGAAGGATCTGGGCATGGCCCTGCTGCTCTTCGGCCTCTTCCTGTCCATGTTCTACGTCTCCACGGGTCGGGGTGACCTGGTGGCCGTGGCCACGGCGCTCTCGGGGGTCGGCTCGTGGCTGTGCTACCACCTCTTCGGGCACGTGCGGGTTCGGGTGGGGGCCTGGCTGGATCCCTTCGCCGACCCTCACGGTCAGGGCTACCAGATGTCCCAGGCCCTCTACTCGCTGGCCGCGGGAGGGCTGGACGGGGCGGGTCTGGGGCGGGGCCGGCCCTTCCTGGTCCCCGAGGCCTACACCGACTTCGTCTTCGTGGCCGTGGCCGAGGAATGGGGCATGCTGGGGGCCGTGGCCGTCCTGGTCGGCTTCATGCTGCTGGTGACCCGCGCCTTCCGCGTCGCCCTGGAGGCCGGGGACGAGTTCGGCACCCTCCTGGCTGCCGGGCTGGCCACCCTGGTGGCCTGGCAGACCCTGATCATCGTGGGCGGGACGGTCAAGCTGGCGCCCATGACCGGAATCACGCTTCCCTTCATGAGTTACGGCGGCAGCTCGATGCTGGCCAACTTCCTGATCCTGGGTCTCGTGTGGCGGATCTCGGCGGCGCGCGAGGTGGGCCGTGGCGATTAAGGGGCGCGTCCGGGCGGTCGCCATCTTCCTGTTGCTGCTCTTCTGGCTGCCGGTGGTCAACCTGACCCGCTACCAGGTCCTGCATGCCGATGCCCTGTCCCGTCGGCCCGACAACTCCCGGCGCCTGGAGGACCTGACGCTGCGCGGCAGCCTGCTGGATCGGGCGGGGCAACCGCTGGCCCGCACCCGCGACGGGGGCCGGATCTATCCCCTGGGCGCTGCGACCGGGCCGCTCCTGGGCTACCTGACCGGTCGCCTGGGCTCGGCGGGCCTGGAGGCCAGCCTGGAGGCGCGCACGACGGGACACCCCGTGCCGCGCACGCCGGCCGCGGCCTGGAACCTGGTCTCCCGGGGAGATCGGCGGGGCGACGACGTGGTGCTGACCCTGGACCGGAATCTCCAGCAGAGGGCCTACGACCTGCTGGAGGGCTACCGTGGGGCCGCGCTGGTCCTGGACATCCCCACCGGCGAGATCCTGGCCGTGGCCAGCCGACCCTCCTTCGATCCCGAGCGCTTGGAGGCGGACTGGGACCGGCTCCGGGTGGACCCCGAGGCCCCGCTGGTCGAGCGGGGCACCCAGGGGCTGTACCCCCCCGGGTCGACCTTCAAGATCCTGACGATGGCCGGAGCCCTGGCCGACGGCCGGACCTCGGTCGAGGAGTCCTTCCACTGCGCCGGAAGCCTGGACGCCGGGCACTTCATCCTGCAGGACAACGCGACCCACGGCCAGGTGAACCTGAGCCGGGCGCTGGTGGTCTCCTGCAACGTCACCTTCGGGACCCTGGGCCTGCGCCTGGGCAGCGCGGGACTGGCTCGCTGGATGGAGGCCTTCGGGATGCTGGCTTCGCCACCCCTGGTCCCGGGCGCCGCCGGGTCCCTGCCGGCCCGCGGGCAGGCCCCCTCGGTCGGGGCCGAGGCCGGGATCGGTCAGGCCGACATGCTGGTCTCGCCGCTGGCCATGGCGCGGGTGACGGCAACCCTGGCCCGCGGGGGCCTGGACCTGGAGCCCCGCCTGGTCCGGGCCGCCACCCACGCCGGCCAGGTCGTCTGGAGGCCCGAGCCCGCCCCCTCCGCCCGGGTGGTCCCCGAAGCGGTGGCCCGGAGCGTCCGGGAGGCCATGGTCGGCGTCGTGCAGGGGGGGACCGGGCAGGCCGCCGCAGTCCCAGGCGTGGAGGTGGCGGGCAAGACGGGGACGGCC
>CAZQPM010000442.1:0-2888 GCA_964595195.1 uncultured Burkholderiales bacterium
GGGCCGAAGCCCCCTCAACGGTGGACGGCACGGCACCGGTCTGCCAACCCAGCACGGTGCCACTGACCCGCGAGCCCTGGCTGCTCAAGGGATAGGAACCGACCGTGCTCCTCCAACCGGTCAGGCTGCCGACGACCCCGGTCCCAGAGCCCGGTTGACGGGCGCCCGACACCCAGTTCGCCAGGTAGGAGGCCTGGTTGCCCTGAACCGACCCACCAGCCGCCAGGGCGTACCCTTTCGACTGTCGGCTCGCGGCCACCTGACCTGTGCCGAGGTAACCGGAGAGCCCGGCCGAGACGTTGACCGTCCGCCAACGGGAGGACGGGGTGCCATAACAGGTCGCCCCCACCAGGCTGGTACTGAGACCCGAGAGTGCGCTGAGAGACCGCCCCTGGATGGCCCCCGCGCCGACCAGGCTCAGGGATTGCAGTCCGGGAAACTGGGCAAACGCGTCGTACATCGGTTCTTCTCCTTCTGCTCCGGTGCCCGGGCGTAACGAACCCACCCGAGAAGGCCGGTTGCTCAAGTATCACGCGCAGGGAGCCGTTCGTCAACATGTGTGAGTGCCCGAAGATCGGGGGCTCGCGGTCATGGCAGACGGCGTCCGACGCCGGGGCGGAAGGCCGACGGAACGGGCGCCAGACGGGCTCGCAAGGCTCGTGCAGGGAGGGTCCTGCCACCGGACGAACCAGCGCCGCGCCCGGAGGCGGTGGGCTACAGTCCGGGTGCAGGAGGCTGGCATGCAGGAACGGCCGGTGGTGCGCCCTTGGGAACTGGCGATCCTGGCAGCCATCGGCACCGCGTTGACCGGGCTGTGCCTGGGCTACCTCCAACAGGGTATGGCACCGGTGCCCGAGCACTCGGGCCGTTCCATCCAGGATGGCGTCATCCTCTGGATGCGCCTGGCCGCCGGGCAGGGCCCGCCCCCCTCGGACTATCCTCCGCTGTCGCTCCTGGTGAGCTCGGTCTTCTACCAGTTCTTCGGAGTGACCCGCCTGAGCGCCCTGAGCTCGCAGGTGGTCTTCCTGGCCCCCTACCTGGCCGGCACCTGGTGGATGGGCCGCGAGGTGGGGGGGCGCTGCGGCGGACTCCTCGCCCTGTTGGCCGCTGCCGGCAACCCCTGGTTGCTGATCAACCTGTCCGGTTACTTCCTGGAGCCCGCCACGGCGGCCATGGTCGCCACCGCGACCGCCCTGCTGCTGGCCTCTCGCGGGGGACGGCTTCCCGGACCCACGGTGGCCCTGGGCCTGGCCCTGGGCCTGGGCATGCTCTCGAAATGGTCCTTCCTCTTCTTCGTCGGACCCGCCATGCTCTGGCCGTTGGGCCTGGCTCTGGCCGGCCGCCGCGGTTCCCTCCTGCTGGGTCTGGCCTGCCTGGCCTGCCTGGCCCTGACGGCCTGGCTGTCCCAGCCCGGCCCCGATCACGCTTCCAACCAGTTCCCGGCCGCCAGCTTCGTGCGAGCCCTGGGCCTGTGGGCCTGGCTGGCCATTGCCGCAGCCTGGGTCCGCCGGCGGGAAGGCTGGAGCCCGGGAGTCGGCCTGGCCATTGCCCTTTCGCTGGGGTTTGCCGTCTGTGGCTGGTGGTACTTCCTATCCGCCGAAATCCTGCACTACAAGGTCGACTCGGACCTGGCCCAGGCCTTCCCCGCGGACCAGGCCCTGAGGGTCCTGGCCCAGGCGCTGGCCACCTCGATGTGGGCCGCCCCCGTGTGGCTGACGCTGGGAGTCCTGGCGGGCGCGGTCGTCCGAAAGACGCGGGTCCCGACCCTGATCCTGGTCAGTGGCCTGGTCGCCCCGGTCGCCGCCTACTCGATCTCAGGCGTACCGCCCCATCCGCGCTACATCCTGCCTGCCATGGGCCTGCTGGCAGTCCTGGCCTTCGCATGGTGGGGCCGGATCCGTCGGGCCCCAGCCATCCTGGCCCCGTTGCTGCTGGCCGTGGGCGTCCTGCAGACCGGTTGGGGAGCCCGGACCTGGGCCCGACCCTTCGAGGCCTGGACCCTGAGCCTGAGTCACCACGGCCAGTGGACCTGGCGGGTGCCGCGCTTCGTTCCGGACCCGGCCAGCCCGGTGCCGCTGGGATCCGTCGCCGAGCGGGTCCTGGCAGAGCTCGAGCGCACCGACGAGCACGTGATCCATGCCGTCGTGGAGCCGGGGGTGGCCGCCGATGTCGACGCCCTGATCCTGGAAGCCTTGCAGCGACGGCATCTGCTCTTCCTGGAAACCTTCCACCCGCAGGGTCCCGACCCGTTCCCCAAGTCCTCCCTGGTGCTCGTCGTCAGCCGCATCCCGCCCGACGCTCCCTGGCTTTCCGGCTACCGACTGCTGGAGGCCTGGGGCGCAGAGACGGAGCCCGAGTGGCTCCTCTACAGCCACCCGGACCGGCGGGACTTCACGCTGAACCGGGCCCTGACGCGACCGCTGCCCTGGCCCCGGGCCCTCTTCGCCACGCCTTGAACCCCCGAGGCTTCCGGGCCCGATCAGTTCCCCGACAGAGCCTTCAGCGCCCTCTGATACGAGAGGACCGCCGTGGTCAGCCCCCCCGTCCTGGATTGCCTCCGGCCCTCCTCGAACAGGGCGTTGGCCGTCTTGATCCGATCCGCCGGCGCCCCCTTCTGCCGCCGGGCGACCTCGGCCGCATAGGACCCCTCGAGCAGGCGGGCGGCGGCCTGCAGGGCCACCAACTCGGCGGCCATCTGGGCCTCACGGTCTTGAGCCTGGCCCGCCACGACGGCCTTGTCGTACAGGTCCTTCACGGCCTGAGCGTCCACGCCCCGGGCCTCCAGGATCTGGACGGCCGCCACGTACTGATCGCGAGGGCCCATGCTGATGTCCTCCAGGTCGGCCGGCATGGCTGGCAGCAGCTTATCGGCGGCTTCCAGCAGCAGC
>CAZQPM010000443.1:0-2854 GCA_964595195.1 uncultured Burkholderiales bacterium
CCAGGGACCCCACCAGCGCCAGGGCCAGCAGACCCCGCCCGATATCGCTACGGCCGACCATCCGTCAAGCGTCCTCGAAGCCTTCGAAAATCGTCCATAGAGTATACACCAAGACCCCCCCGGGTAAAGGCCGGAAGGAACCGCGGATCCGGCGGGGGAAGCTCGACCCCATGAGGACCCGACCCGACCTGGCCAGACTCCTGTTCCCAACCAGCCTGGTGGCCCTGCTGCTGCTCCTGGGTGCCCTGGGGCGGGCGGCGCCGGGGGCACCGGGCACCCTCCCCACCTCGGAACTGCGCCGGGGAATGAAGGGGTACGGGCTGACGGTCTTCGAGGGAACCCGAATCACCCGCTTTCCCATCACGGTCCTGGGGATCGCCCGGGGTTACCTGAGCGGTGCGGACCTGGTCCTGATCCGCGTAGACGCAGGCTACCTGGTGGACCACGGGATCGGCATCGTGGCCGGCATGAGCGGGTCGCCGATCTACGTGCAGGACCGCCTGGTCGGGGCCCTTTCCTACGGGTGGGGCTTCTCGAAGGAACCCATCGGGGGCGTCACGCCGATCCAGAACATGATGGCCGAACTGCCGGGCTCGCTGCACCCGGCCCCCGCCCTGGCCCCGTGGGGAGCCCCGGGGCGCCTGGAGGAGCCGATCACCCTGGGGCGGCACTCCTGGCGCGAGGTCCGCCTGGAGCCCCGTCCGACGGCGACTTCCGACCGGGCCCTGGTGCTGTCCCCGATCACCACCCTGCTGCAGACCTCGGGCCTGGATCCCGGTGCGCTGGAACACCTGAACCGCAGCCTGGCCCCCCTGCCCCTGCGGGCGATCCAGGGCTTCCAGGGTCCGCGCCCGCGCGGCGGGATCCCACCCATGGTCCCGGGGGCGGCTGTGGGGGTGCCGCTGCTGACGGGCGACATGGAGATCGCCAGCACCGGCACCCTGACCTGGCGGCAGGGCGACGCGATCCTGGCCTTCGGGCACCCCCTGGCGGAGTTCGGCGAGGTCCGCCTGCCGCTCTCGGCGGCCCACGTGCACACGGTGCTGCCCAGCTACCAGATGTCCTTCAAGATGGCCTCGCAGCTTGGGATTATCGGCGAGATGACCCGGGACCGCCTGTGGGCCATCGGGGGCCGCCTGCACGCGCCCGTCCCGCTGGTGCCGGTCCGCCTGGAGGTCCAGGACCCGACCCGGAACACCCGCAGGACCTGGAACCTGCGCGCCGCCCAGCACCGGTTCCTGACGGCGGCCGTGCTGGCCAGCGCCACCTCCCACGCCACCGCCAGCATGAGCGCGGCCCTGCAGGCCTCGACCGCCAGCCTGAAGATCCGGATCCAGCCGGTGGGCCTGGAAACCCTGGAGATCGACGACCTGGTGGGGGGCCCGAACCTGGCCGACCAGGTCGCCGGCCGCGTGGACCACAACCTGAGACGGTTGGTGGACAACCCCTTCGAACCGGTGCGGCTGCAGTCGGTCGAGATCCAGGCCCGCGTGGTCCCCGAACCACGGCAGGCGGCCATCGAACGCGTCTACACCGACCGGAACCAGTATCTTCCGGGGCAGACCGTCCGCCTGGGGATCGTGCTCAAACCCTACGGCCAGCCTCCCCAGGTGCGCGAGGTGGAGTTCCCCCTGCCCCCCGACTGCCCGCCCGGCAAGGTGCGCCTGGGCGTCAGCTCGCGGGAGGCCCTGCCCGAACTGCGACGGACCATGAACCTGGAGGAGCCGGCGCCCACGGACCTGGCCGGCCTGCTGGAGGACCTGCGCCGGGAGGAACGCGGCCCGGACCTGGCCCTGCGGGTCCTCCTGCCCGGAGAGGGCCTGCGGGCCGGCGCGCGCAGCCTGCCCCTGCCGCCTTCGGGCTGGCGCCGGGCCCTGGCCACTTCGACCCAGAGCCACCTGACCCGGGGCCAGGAAATCGTCAGGCAGAGCCTGGCCACCCCCTGGGTGCTGCGGGGCAAGGCCCTGCTGGAGGTCGAGGTCCGCGCGCCCGAGGCCGCGGCCCCTCCCCGCACCGAGGCCCCCCCGACCCCTGCCCCGCTGGCGGACCTGGCGGGGTCCGGGCGTTCCTGGACGGTGCGGGGCCGGTCGCCGGGAGGCGAATTCCTGGGGGCGGCCCTGGATGGCACCGGGTCGATCACCGTGGGGCCGGCCTGGGAACGTCTGTACCGTTCCAGCGACGCCGCCGCCTGCAGCCTGGCCCGGTCCAGCGACGGCAGCCTGCTGGTGGGCCTGCTGGGCAGCGGCGAGATCCTGCGCCTGGCGCCGGGCCGTCCCACCGAGGTCTTCGCCCGCACCGGCACCTCGGGGGTCCTATGCATGGCCCAGGGTCCTGACGGCCTGTGGGCCGGGACCACCGGCGAGGGGACCCTGCTGCACTGGGGAACACCCGGGCAGCCACCCCGGCGCCTGCGCGTGCCCGCGTCCTACCTGTGGGCGCTGCTGCCCGCCCCGGGCGGAGGTGTCTATGCCGCCACGGGGCTGCCCGGCGGGCTGGTGCGAATCGAGGCCTCGGGACGCGTCCACCCGCTGTGGTCTGCGGGCGCCCCCCACGTCCGGGGCCTGGCCGCCCTTCCCGACGGACGGCTGCTGCTGGCCCTGGCGGGATCGGGCCGCCTGGTGCGCCTGGACCCCACCACGCTCCTGGCCGAGACCCTGTTCCAGGGCCCCTCTCCCGAGGTCGAGGCCCTGGCCGTCTCCGGCTCGACGGTCTGGTTGGCCTGCGGACCGACGGTCTACCGCCTGTCGACCCAGGGTGGACCGGCGCACCCGGTGCCGACCGGTCCGGCCCTGTGCCTGGCCGGGGAGGGCGCGGGGGGCGCGTGGGCCGGCCTGGCCGACGGCAGCGTGGCCCG
>CAZQPM010000444.1:0-2843 GCA_964595195.1 uncultured Burkholderiales bacterium
CACCCGGAGGGCTACCGGGTGACTTTCGAAGCCGGCCCTGCCACCGGCCCGGGCCCGGCTCACCTGCACCTGCATGTGGTCCCGACCCGTGGCGCGGGCACGGGTCCGGTGGTGGCCGACCTTCTGGGCGGGGCGGCCCTGGCAGCCGAGGCACCGGCCTCATCCTGGGGACCGGTGCCCGGGGCTGGGGGACCGGTGCCCGGGGCTCCCCACTCGAGGTCCCTGGTGCGCGGAGAGTCGGATCCCCTCTATCCCCATCTGGTGGCGGCCCTGAAGCGGGCAGCCCAGGCCGACATCGCCGTGGCCTTCCTGATGTCGGGGGGCTGGAATCGGATGCGGGTCCACTTCGAGGACCTGCTGGCTCGGGGCGGCCGACTGCGCCTGCTGACCGGCGACTACATGGATGTGACCGACCCCGAGGCCCTGACTGCCGTCCTGGATCTGCGCCAGCAGTGGGGCTTCCAGGCCCGGGTCTTCGAGGCCCGAACGACGAGCTTCCACCCGAAGTGCTACCTGTTCCGCGAGCCGGAGGGGACATCCACGGCCTTCGTCGGCAGCTCGAACCTCAGCCTGAGCGCCCTCCAGGAGGGGGTCGAATGGAACTATCGGGCGCTCTCGGCCGTGGACCGGCATGGCGTGGCCGAGGTGCAGAGGGCTTTCGAGTCCCTCTTCCACCATCCCGCCACCCGGCCCCTCACCGAGGACTGGATCGAGTCCTACCGCCAGCGGAGGGCCCCGTCCGCGGTCCGGGGGCGGCCGGCTCCCGTCGAGGTGGAGCCCGTCCAGCCGCCGCCGGAGCCCCACGGAATCCAGCGTCGGGCCCTGGAGGCGCTGGCCCGGACCCGGGAAGAAGGCAACCAGGCCGGCCTTGTGGTGATGGCCACGGGTACCGGCAAGACCTGGCTGGCCGCCTTCGATTCGGCGTCGTTTGCGCGCGTGCTCTTCGTGGCCCACCGCGAGGAGATCCTGGGTCAGGCCCTGCGCACCTTCCGCCGCCTGCGCCCCGACGCCCGCATGGGCCTCTACACCGGGACGGAGAAGGACCTGGGGGCGGACCTCCTCTTCGCCTCGGTCCAGACCCTGGGCCGTCTGCCCCACCTCGAGCGCTTCCCCAGGGACCGTTTCGACTACGTCGTGGTGGACGAATTCCATCACGCGGCGGCCAGCACATACCGGAAGCTCCTGGCATGGTTCGAGCCCCGCTTCCTCCTGGGCCTGACGGCCACCCCGGACCGCACGGACGGGGCGGACCTGCTCACCCTGTGCGGCGAGAACCTGGTCTTCCGCTGCGACGTGGGCGACGGGATCCGCGATGGTCTCTTGTGTCCGTTCCACTACTACGGAGTCCCTGACGACGTGGACTACCGCAACATCCCCTGGCGAAACAACCGTTTCGACGTGGACGAGTTGACCCGCGCCGTGGCCACCCGGGCCCGGGCTGGGAACGCCCTGGAGCAGCTGCAGCGCCTGGGCGGCACACGGACCCTGGCCTTCTGCGTGTCCGTTCGCCACGCACGCTTCATGAAGGAGTATCTGGTCGAGCATGGGCTGCGCGTGGCGGCCGTCCACTCCGAGCCCGATTCGGATCCCAGGGGGGAGTCCCTGGATCGCCTGGACGCCGGTGTCCTGGACGTGGTGCTGGCCGTCGACATGTTCAACGAGGGCGTCGACCTGCCCGCCCTGGACACGGTACTGATGCTGCGGCCCACCGAGTCCCGGATCCTCTGGATCCAACAGTTCGGGAGGGGCCTGCGGCGCATGGCAGGCAAGCCCCGCCTGAAGGTCATCGACTATATCGGCAACCACCGGACCTTCCTGGTGAAGACCCAGGCCCTCTTCGACCTTCCCGCAGGGGACGGCGCCGTGGCCCAGGCGCTGAAGGTGCTGGAGGAAGGCCCCCTGGTCGGGCCCGTGGACCGGGGGGGCGTGCGCTTGCCGCCGGGCTGCGAGGTCACCTACGACCTGCAGGTGATCGCCCTGCTGCGGAACCTGTTGCGCCCCTCGGCAGGACAGGACATGCTGCGCGCTTTCTCCGCGGAGTTCCGCGGGCGACATGGTTTGCGTCCGCGGGCCGCCGAGACCTGGCACGCCGGCTACAACCCGCGAGCCGCAGGGGCCCGCCACGGCTCGTGGTTGGGGCTGGTCCGGGCCCTGGGAGACCTGGAGGGGCTGCCCGCCGGGCGCGCAGGCGCGTTCCTGCGGACCCTGGAGACCACGCCCCTTGGTGCGAGCGGACCTCTGGTGTTGCTGAGGGCGATGCTGGATCGGGAAGCCCTGCCGGGATCCGTTCCGTTGGAGGGGCTGGACGAGGCGATGGTGCGTGTGGCCCGCAGGAACGCCCGACTGCGGGCGGACCTGGAGGCGGAGCGCCCGGGTGCGGCCTGGGAGGGTGCGCTCCGAGCTTTCGACGGCTTCCTGGAGGTCGAAGGGACCGACCTGCGCTGCCATTTCCCCGTGCCTTCCGAGGAACGCCAGGCCTACGCGGGCCTGGTCGAGGAGCTGGTGGAATGGCGGCTGGCGGAGTATCTGGGAAGGCAGGTGCCGACGGCGGGTCTGCCAGCCTGGCAGCTCAAGGTGAGTCACGCCGGTGGTCGGGGCATCCTCCGCCTTCCCGGTCGCGACAGGCACCCCGACCTGCCGTTGGGGAAGACGGCGGTGCAGGTCGACGGGCAGACCTGGATGCTGCACTTCGCGAAGGTGGCCGTGAACGTGGCCGTCCGGTCGGGAGGTGACGGGAATCAGCTTCCCACCCTGCTGCGCGGGTGGTTCGGCCCTCACGCCGGCCTGCCCGGCACCCACCACCGCGTCCTCCTCGAGACGACCGGCCAGGGCTATCGCCTCTC
>CAZQPM010000445.1:0-2842 GCA_964595195.1 uncultured Burkholderiales bacterium
TGTTCATGGGCATCAAGGCGAACACCGGACCCTACGGCGCCCACTGCCTGACGGTTCCCATGAACGCCTGCTCGAAGTCACTTCCCCTGTTCCTCTGTGACAACATCGGCTTCCACGTCGAGACCTACTACTCGAACATCGCGCCCACCGGGGCCTACCAGGGCTACGGTGCCCCCAAGGGTTCCTTCGGCCTGCAACTGGCCATGGCTGAACTGGCCGAGGAGTTGGGTCTCAACCACATGGACCTGGTCGAGAAGAACCGGGTCCGCGAGGGGGCCATGCTGGAGATCCTGCGCTGCCTGGGCGAAGGCCGGGAGGGGCAGGCCGAGCGGGTCATGAGCTGCGGCCTGGGTCCGGCCCTGGAGCGCGGGCGCGAGCTGAGCCGTTGGGGCGAACGCGTCGAAAGCCAGGATCCGGACTGGAGGATCGGCAAGGGCTTCGCCATCATCCAGCAGGGTTCAGGCCTTCCCGGACTGGACTCGGCCAACGCCGAGGTGCGGATGCTCTCGGATGGCACCTTCATGATGCTGTCGGGCGGCACCGACCTGGGTACGGGGCTGGATACCGTCTCGGTGAAGTTCGCGGCCGAGACCCTGGCCGTGGACATGGCCAAGATCTCGATCCTGGCTGGTGACACCGACGTGACGCCCTTCGACGTCGGGGCCTACGCTTCCAGTGGCACCTACTTCTCGGGAGGTGCGGCGCAGAATGCGGCCCTGAACATGCGCCAGCGCATCCTGGAGGTGGCGGCCGGTCTGACGGGTGAGAGGGTCGAGGACCTGAACCTGGTCTACCCGGGCCGGGTCCAGGGCCGGGAGAAGGCCGTCACCTACCAGGAGATCGCCCATTTCGCCGAGACCGGCACGGGCTGCGGCCAACTGATCGCCACCGGGCACTTCATCGCCGACAAGGCCTCGTTCCCCTACGGCGCCCACTTCTGCCAGGTGGCAGTCAACGTGCGCACGGGCGAAGTGAAGATCCAGAAGTTCTTCGCCCTGGAGGACTGCGGCACGCCGGTGAACCCGGAGCTGGCCCTGGGACAGATGTTCGGCGGCGTCCTCAAGACCATCGGGCACTCGCTGTACGAGCAGATGGTCTACGACGAGAAGGGCCGTTGCCTGAACCCCAACTTCATCGACTACAAGGTCCCGATGATCCAGGACCTGCCCGAGGAGTTCGTGGCCGAGCTGATCCAGACTGACGACCCCTACGGGCCGTTCGGCGCCAAGTCGATCTCGGAGATCACCTGCAACGGGGCGGCCCCCTGCATCGCCGAAGCCATCCACGACGCCGTCGGCGTCTGGATCCGCACCTGGCCCTTCACGCCCGAGAAGATCCTGGAGGCTCTGGGCAGGCTGTAGCCGGTACCGACCGCGCACCCGGGTGGGCGAGAGCTGCCCCGGGTGCGCGGGCTCGTGCGTCGCGGCCGGCCCTCCGGCCGGTCGCGGGGGTTCCCGGACAGGGGTTGCGGACGGGCGGGCCGGTGCGGTGAGGAGGGTCAGCAGGGGGCCGGGCCTGGCGGGCGCCAGGTCCGCAGGCTACAGGGCGGGCTCGGTCGCCTTCGCCGCGGCGCCCTTCTTCGTGGAGGCCTTCTTGGTGGCTGCCTTCTTCGGGGCAGCCTTGGCTCGGGCCGTCGACTTTACGGCCTTGGCCTCGGCGGCCGCCTCCTCGAGGCGTGCAGCCTTTTCGATCCGGGCGTCCAGTTGCATGTTCCGGCAGATGCGGGACTGGATGGTCATATCCAGGGTCTTGCCGTCGCCGCTCTCCAGGTAGCGGACCTCCATGCTGCCGGAGGCCTGGTCGATCTTGAGGACCTTGTACTCGCCAAGACGATTCTTGTAGACTTCGCCGACCTTGAACTTCACTTCGGTCATTCCATCACTCCCTGGGCGGAGACGTTGCCCGCCGATCGCATGAACGGCCAGAGGCCTGGTCACGGCCGTCTGGCTACCAGCAGTATATCACCCCGAGCGCCGGCAAGGTAACAACCCCCGACCGCAGGTTCGGGGGGCTGCCCGGGCCGTCCCGGCCGGGGCCCCGGGTGAAAGGGTTCCAGCCCTGTCTTGACGCAGTCCCCACCTGTCCAGTTCCGGGGGGGCAATGGGGGAAGGCTAGGGGGAAAGGCTAGGGGTGGCGGGCTTCCTGCGGGGCAGGATATGGCCCGCCGCGGTGCAAGAAAGGGCCCAGATGTTAGACCGGATCCTGGCCACCTTCGGCAAGAACAACGCCCAGGAGCTCGAGGACTTCCAGCCGCTGTGGCGGCTCCCCGAGGCCGACGGGGCATGCATGGAGGATCCCGCGGCCGCGGGGCGTTTGTGGCAGGTCGGCGAGGTGCTGGTCGGCACCTACCAGGTCCTGGAGCGCTATCGCGACCGGATCGGCCCCTCCTACCGCCTGCGCCATCTGGGCTGGGGGACCGAGATCCGGGCCCGTTCGCCCCTGTTGGCCTACGCGTCCGAAGGGCACATCCGGGCCTCCCTGATCGAGCGCGGCCTGCAGATGGCCATGGCGGGCCTGCACCCCAACCTGGTGGCCACCCTGGGCATCTGGATCTGGGAGGACCTGCCGCGGATCCTTTCCGAGGTGCCGCGGGGTGAGCCCCTGCGCCAACTGCTGCAGCCCGGGGGTCTTCCCGATCTGGGGCGCGCGCTGGACCTGGGCATCCAGTTGTGCCGCGGCCTGGACTTCCTGCATCAGAACAACCAGGCCCACCAGGACCTGTGCGCCGAGGTCTGCCTGGTGGATCACCAGGGCATCCTGCGCCTGGACCACGCCTTCCCCGGCCGCCCCTGGGGCCATCTGCGCGGGATCGATCCGAACCTGCGCAAGGATCGAGCCTTCC
>CAZQPM010000446.1:0-2842 GCA_964595195.1 uncultured Burkholderiales bacterium
CGGGGCCCTCCGGATCCCCGGCCTGGCAACCTGGGGCCTTCGGCCGGAAGCCTTGGCCGGAATCAGCCAGCGGGCCCTCCAGGCCTCCAGTTACCGGGCCAACCCCGTGGCCCTGGAGGAGGGGGAACTGCTGGAGATCCTCCAGCGCGCCCTGTGATGTCGGGCCCCAAGATATCGCGGAACGTCAGGGCTGGCCGTCGTCCGGGGCAGGAAGTCCGGAGGAGTCGGAAAATGACCCCAGGTTGTCCAGGATGGGGGAGACGCCTGCGAGGGAGCCGCAGCGGATTGATCAGCGATCTGGAAATCCTCGGCAGGGGGGACTCGGGCCCTTACAGTCCGAAGACCCGGGCTGGCGATCATGCCTGAAAGACCTCCATTGCCTCCACTTCTCCTCCCCCCGGGCCTGTTGGCGGCCAGGGACCCCTTGCGGACCAGCCTGGTGGCCTGCCTGGGGGAGGTTTCCCAGTCCCTGGAGCGCCACGGACTGGCTGGGGCCGCCTGGCCCTTCCGCGACACGGTCGACCTGCTGACCGTCTTCCTGGCAGCCGCCGCGATCGCTCCGCTCTCGCCGGGTGAGGCTCCGCTTCCCGGTTGGCGCCGAGGGCTCTGGAAGGCCGATTTCGCCGATACGGCCCCAGGCCTGCTGAACTGGGCCGCCGCCTACCTGCCCAAGCGCAGCCGGCAGAATCGCCTGGCCAGCCACCTGTTGGAGTTCCTCTTCGAGGACGGTGCGGCCCATCTGGCCAGCAAGCCACGGCCCTACACGGCCCTTTTCGGTCTTGGCGACCCCTCCCTGCTGGGGGGTGGTGGCTGGCTGGACTGGCGCGATTCCTTCTTCTCCAGGGACGATCCCGAGGGCCTGGACGAGGCGGCCCAGGGCCTGGCCCCCCACCTGGAGACGCTGACCAACCTTTTGCCGACCCTGGACGACTTCCTGGCGCCCCTGGTCTTCGGCACCCTCTTGCGGGGTGACGGGGTGAGGCTGACCCTGGGCATCATGGATGAGTCCGAGGAGCTCTACCCCTTCCTGCTGGTGCGGGATTGCGAGGTCTGCGAACGCAGGAGTTCGGTGTTCCTCCTGGCGGCACCCAGTCCCGGCGAGCGCTTCCTCTACCGCGAGGTCGGCACCGGACACGTGGTCCCCGTCGTGACCGACCAGGCCTTCCAGCGTCGCTTCATCGCCGGCGGGGCCCCCACGGGGCGCGCCAGCACCTCGCAGCCCCGTCACCCCGGCCTCGAGCGCCTGGTGGAACGGTCCGAGCGCATCCGCACCGTCACCGTGGCCGAGGCCGAAGCCGCCGTCGCCGCGGCCCTGACTCCCGAGGTCCTGGACCGTCATCACCGCTCGGTCCTGATGATCCTGGGCGAGGCGGGAGAGGCGGTCCCCCTGGAACTCCTGGCGGACCCCGCCCTGGGTTGTCGCGACGGTCTGGCGGCCGCGGGGCGCCTGATCGGGTTGGTGGTCTTCTGGGAGAACGGAGCGGCCGAGCCCGCCACCAGTGCGGTGGCCCGGGAGATGCGCCGTCTGCACCCGGCCGAGGCCAAGGACGCCAGCCGTCGCCTGGCCCTGTGGGCCGAGGCCCGGCTCCAGCAGGTTGGTGGAGCGGGTGCGGTCGGCGGCCTGGCAGGCAGGGGCCTGGCTCGCTGGACACTGGCTTCCGGCGACGACGATCTGCGCGCCCGCCTGGTCGGGGATGATGCCGTGGGCGCCGAGTTGCTGCGGTTCCTGGCCGAGGAGGAACGGGCGGGCCGCCGGTCGGTGGCCCTGCAGGTCAGCGACGATTGGCTGCGCCTCTTGTCCGACGCCTCCGCACCGCTGCGCGTGGCCCGCCTGCGGGCCTTCCGGGGCACCGTGCGGCGCCGGGCGGGCCAGTTTGCCGCGGCCCGCGACGAGTTCGACCGGGCCCTGGCCCTGGTGCCCGCAGCGCCGGGCTCCTACGAGTTCCGGGCCCAGGTCCTGACGGACCGGGCCCGGACCCACCTGGATCTGCGCCAACCCGCCTCGGCCGCCGAGGATGGGGCCCAGGCTGCCGAGGCCTGGAGACGGGTGGCCTCCGCCAATCCCGCCCATCCCGAGGTGATGCTGGCTCAACTCGAACTGACCAGCCTGCGCGGGCGGGCCCTGGTCCAGTTGGGGCAGCCCCGCCAGGCAGCCTCCCTGATGCAGAAGGTGGCCGATTCCCTGGCCCCTCCCCGCAGGCCCGCGGAGGTCACGGCTCGTCTCGAGGTCGAAGCGACCCTGGCGGAGCTTCTCCGGGGCCTCGGCGATTCGGCCAGCAGCGAGACGCGCTATCGTCAGGTCCTGGACCTTCTGGACCGGGCTCCCGAGGGCCGCGACCTGCGCGAGACCCGCGCCCTGGCCCTGCGCGGGGCTGCGTCCAGCCGGGATCCCGAGGCCGCCTGCCGCGACCTCCAGCAGGCCCGGGTCCTCTTGGAGGAGTTGCTGACCGGCGAGGGGCGTCTGGATCTCAAGCCGGTCCTGGCCTGTGTCCTGGACGATCTGGCGGGTTACCGGGAGCGGGTCGGCCTGCTGGCCGAGTCCCGCCAGTCGGCCCAGGCCGCCGGGACCCTCTACGACGAACTGCTGGCCGGACAGGAGCGCTTGGAGTGGCGTACGGCCTGGGCCCGCCTGCTGCGCCGCCAGGCCCGGGTGGCCGAGGCCCTGGAGGCGGCCGACCAGGCCGAGGAGGATCTGGCCCGCGCCCTGGACCTGTATCGCCGGGCGGGCGAGGGCGTCGCTGAGCGTTTCCGGGCCGAGGAGATCGAAATCCTGGCCGATCGGGGGAGGCTGAGGATCTCCCAGGAGCGCTGGGAGGAGGCCCTGGCCGATCTGGACGAGTCC
>CAZQPM010000447.1:0-2838 GCA_964595195.1 uncultured Burkholderiales bacterium
GATCCATAGCGCAGCGGCGACACCGACGGAAGAACGCGCTCAAGACACCGCTTACGTTGTTCGCCCCGGGGGGTCGCCTGCAGCAGATGGATCTCGTCCAGGATGACGGCGCTGACCAGGCTCAGGGGATGGATGGTTCCGTCGTCCAGCCAATCCCGGCGACGGCACATCATGCTCTCGAAGGACTCGGGGGTTGTCACGATGACCGAGTTCTTCTTTTCGAGCGCATCCTTGTGGTCACCCGTCCGGCGAACGGTCAGGACGCTCAGCCCTTCCAGAGGCCCCCTCAGGCGTTCCCAGAGGTCGTTGACCAGGGCCCGCGTGGGGGCGACGTACAGAAGGTACCAGTGGTCGCTGCCGGCGTTTCTCAATTGTGCTTCGACCAGGGGAGCACAGGCCGCCTCGGTCTTGCCTGCGGCTGTTGAAGCGCTGACCAGGACGTTGTTCCCGGAAAGGATAGGTTCGATGGCCCGGCGTTGAACCTCGGTCAGGCGTCCTCCGTGCTTGCCGAAGAATGGTCCCCAGGTGCGCGGCAGCATACCACAGAGCCGGTGGTCGGCTGCCCAGTCTGCATCGTCATTGCTCATGGGCGTTTGGTGGTCCATAGGTGGAGTCCAAGACGAAGATGTAGCGGCGAATGAACTCGCGTGTCAGGTTCTCATGGCTCTGAACCGACTTGAAGGCGCGTTCGAAACAATCCTGCAGGAATGGCGTGTTGAACCCGTAGGCTCTGGAATAGAGGCTGAAGATGCGTTCGGCCAGTTTCTGGAATCCGTCGCTGGATAGGGGCCGGAGCCTCTTGTAGCCCCCGTCACAGTCGCCGATCAATTCGTCTACCAGACGGTCTCCTCTCGTGCCCTTGGATGCAGTCGCGAAGAAGAGGCCCAAGGGCACGTCCGGATGCTTGAGGTTGCCCAGGAGGTAAGACTTCAGGAGGTTGAAGAGGTCTTCCGCGCGGGACAACATCTTGGGATCCAGGCACGCCCTCTCCACTTCGAACTCGTCGACCGTGACCACGAGGCCTTTCCAACCGGCGTATTTGGCGATTAAGGTATGTCCGATCAGGGATTCCAGGAAGTCGTAGGGTCTCTCACCCACTTTCATCCCCACCATGCGGAAGATGTCCGTGTGTGGGCTGGAGAGATACCCGTCCTTGTAGAGGATCTCCTTGACTGCTGCGGCCGTGAATTCGGGGCTGCTGCTCAGAACTGCGTTGACCGCGTAGCGGCAATCAGCCAGGCGTCCATTGCGCAATAATTGCTGGACGATTTCGTAGTTGCGAGCAATCCTGTCTTTGCCGCGAGGAGCCACCCGCGGAGTATATCCGCTATTGCGGATGGCGGAAAGGTATTGGTCGATGAGGTCGGTGGGCTGGCCGTCCGGCGAGCGCAGGGAGGACCAGAGGCTATAAAGGAAGGGCTCCGGGTCGGCGAGCGTGATGCTCTTGCCATCCACCTCAACCCGAGCGGTCAGATAATCCTGCTGCCGGGCTATCTGGCGAACCAGGGCCATGGCGTGGCTCTTCCCCGTGCCGTAGGCCCCGATCACCTCCGAAACGGTGGGCCCGTCCTGGTGCTCCTCGGGAAGCCGCCTGTTGATCCAGTCGGCCCAGTCATCGTAATCAAGCGTCACCTCCTCGAGCGCATCGTCCGGAACCAGTCCGAAGCGCAGGGCCTCCACGGACCTCCTGGCCCCGTCATCCGCGGCCACGGGGCGGAGAAGAGGACCTCTGCGCTTGGCTCCAGGCCTCTGCCTGCGGATTTGGGGCAGGTCCTGGAAGAGCCTCACGGGTTCCTCAATCAGCTCAAGCTCGTAGAAAGAGCAGATCGTCTGCTGACCTCTGTCGAGCTGGACATAGTAATGTGGCTTGCTTATCCGGAAGACGACCCCATCGCCCTGGCTCCGGACGGTCACCCGGCTGCCTTTACCGATGATGTCACTCATCTTCAGACCTCGTCATCGTCATCAATGTCGTCCTCGAAGTCGTCTCGACTGGTCTGTTGGCCCCAGAGGTCGACCAACCTGGCGCAGGTTGCCTTGACGACGGTTCGCCGGCTGCTGATCCCGGGGTCCTGCCTGGCGATCGCCGAGGCTTCCGCCAGGCACTCCTGGAGAACGTTCTGTTGGACCTCCGTCGGGACTTCAATGACCTGGAAACACAGTCTGGCCAGGCTGGTTGCGATTTCCTTGAGTTCGTCTTCCCTGGGCCTGCCTCGCTCCAGGGGAATCACCGGGGCCCGAGGGTTGTTCTGCAAGAAGGGCGTGGGCGAGGAGATGCGTTGCTGGAGCGCAGGGAACTCGTTGAACCTGTCCAGCAGCTCAGGGGTGAAGGCCCACATGAGGAGTAGGGCCCCCCCCTGGAGGTCGGCCACGTCATTGATGGTGCTCTGCAACAGGCTCAGGATCCTGTCAAAGCGTTTTCGGTCGACGTCCAGGCCTTGTTCGGCCTCGTCAAAGGCGACCAACGTCCCGCGGAAGCCGACCGCGCGGATGAACTGGCCAAGGGCCAGCAGGGCCTGGGAGGCCTGGCGGGATTGGTCTGCCTTTTCCACGTAGGTCAGGTTGAACTGCTTGCAGAGAGGGCGTTCGTTGAAGGAACCCGACAGCCATCGGGACAGGCCTTGAAGCGAATCCTCATCCCGATCCACGACCGCCTCCAGGCCCCGTTGCAGCGCCCGGGCATAGGACGGGGACTCGAAGGAGTCCAGGTCGAGACTCTTGCACCAGGGACGCACCCAGCGCCCTTCCTCGTCGCCCACCTCCTGGCCGTGCTTCTTGGCCAGGACCTTGGCCAGGCGGGTCGCCGAGGCCCGCAGGAGGGCCGTGATGCCCCTACCA
>CAZQPM010000448.1:0-2818 GCA_964595195.1 uncultured Burkholderiales bacterium
GCCCGCAGGTCGGCCGGCAGCATCTCCAGGGAACGGGCCACGGCCCGCAGGGCCGCCGGGACCAGCAGGGCGTTGACGTTCATCGCATAGCGCCCCCCGCCCAGGCCCTCATTGGAATCGCGCCAGTCCCCCACCGACTGTCCGGCCTGCAGGGGGATCGTCCGGCGCCACGAGGTTTCCGACGCGTAGGGTACGGCGCTGTCCAGCACATAGCGCCAGTTGGCCAGCACGCCCCGCCGCGCCTGCGGGTCATCCAGGAGCGTCCGCAGGGCCTCGGGACTGCGTTCGCCCAGACGAGCCAGCGCCGGAGCCAGCAGGAAGTCGTCGTCGACCATCTTGTAGTCGTAGATGGGCGCATAGAGCGCCCGGACGACCTCGGGCGAGAGGGGCTGACCGGGGCTCGGCAGGCGGATCCCCTTCAACTCTCCGGCGACCCGACGGCGCTCGGCCCAGGGCCCCAGATCCTCCTCGTGGGCCACCTCTCCAGCCGGCGACAGGCGCACCAGCACCGAACGCAGCCCCCTGTGCCAGGCCTGCTCGGTCAAGGCCGGATCCAGCAGCATCAACGACAGCAGGGTGTCCCGGCCGAAGTAGGTGAGGAATCTCCAGGAGCCGGCCATGAACTTCTCTCGGGGAGCCAGGAAGTGCAGTCCCCGCATGGCCGACCGGGCCCCCGGATCCGACCTCAGGGCCAGGGCCTCGGCCGTGAACAGTTCCTCCAGCCGGCAACCCTCCTGAGGCGCAGGGGGGACCTCGGCGGTCAAACGGACCTCGAAGGGGGCGGTGCCAGCCAGCTCCCAACCCGGGCCCGCCGCACGGACGCGGACCGCCGTGGGGACCTCGAGCACGGCGCGGAAGACCCCGCCGTCCAGGTTCACCCGCTCGGCCGTCCACCTTCCCGGCTCCAGGCTTACCACTTCGCGGGCCCAGTTCTGGGGGACGGGATGCCGCCCGGCGAAGGCCAGCCGGTCGCGACGCACGACTTCGACTCCAGACGGACCCGAGGTCTGCCGGTCGCGGATGGTG
Source organism: uncultured Burkholderiales bacterium (assembly GCA_964595195.1). Taxonomy (GTDB): domain Bacteria; phylum Vulcanimicrobiota; class Xenobia; order Xenobiales; family Xenobiaceae; genus CAZQPM01. The sequence goes on from CAZQPM010000448.1 coordinate 1,027, forward strand.
CGGATGCTGTCCAGGACCACGTCGGAGATGTGCAGGGTGGGGTTCTGGGACCGCAGCACCACCTCCAGCCGCTGCCCCTGGGCGACGGCCTCCAGCCGGGGGGGCGCCGCCACCTCGACGCGGCTGTCGGGGCCGAACCACACAGAGACGCCGACGTTGTCCGCAGGAAAGGCCGCCACCAAACGGGTATCCGGACGGACCAGGAGGTGGGCCCGGCCGTGCTGGTTCCAGACCAGGTGGTGCTGCTGCCCTCCCTCCTCTACGGAGAAGCCGTCGCCTTCCGCTGGCATCGCCTGCACCCCTGTCGGCAGCATCATGCCGAGCAGGATCGCCAGCAGAGCCAACCGGATCCCTCCTGCGACGACCACCGACCCGCGCCGCCTGGACCGCTCCGCGAGACTCCTGGGTGCACCCACATCCATATTCCTCCAGCAACCCTCTTGCGGCCAGGGGAACGCTGTCCGGACCCGCCCCTGCCCTGCAGACCTCCCGTTTTCAACGCTGCAGGACCGGCCCCTCCAGGTCGGTCGGCCCGGCTCCTGCGGCGTCCCCCCTGCCGACACGGGGACTTCCGCCCCACGGGAGGTCCGGATTCGCGGTCGCATCGCGAACCAGCGGATCCCGACCAGGCCCCTGGCGTGCGGAGCGCTTCCCCGGCGCCCTGTCAACCCTGAAAAATCCCGGAAATCCGGGCTTGTTCAGCCGTTTACACAACGGACATCGAATTGCCGTCCGGGATGCGGTTAAGTAGGGACAACAGCGGCGCAGACCAGTCCGGGACCGGAGGGGCTGCCCACAATCGGGAGGATCCCAGGATGAACGTCAACACGACCCCCGCCCTCAAGCCCCAGATGGCCATCCGGCCGGCAGCCGCGACCCCGGTCGCAGCGGCCGCCACCGAGGCGGCCCCGACGCCGGACTCCAGTTCCGACCTGGTTGTCCGGACTCCCCAGAGCCTGGGCAGCGTCGCGACCCGCTCGGGCAGCGAGACGGGCAACGCCATCGCCACCACCGCCGGCGGGATGCTGGGCCTGGGGATGGTCATCCCCGGCCTCTACGCCGGAGTGCTGGGTGGCGCCGTGGTGGGAACCATGCTTGGTGCCGGACTGGGGCCGGCTGTGGCCTCGATCGCCAGCAAGGGAGCCCTGGGCTTCCTGAGCACCTCCTGGCAGACCGCCGGGGCAGCGGCCAAAGCCGGAATGTTCCTGGGCGGGGCCAGCGGCATGATCGGAGGCTGGAAGACCGGGACCGGCATCGGCAACACGGTGGGCCGCATCTTCGGGGCCGAGAAGGAGAAGGGCGGATCGGACGCTCCGGTGCCCATGAAGGGCCTGAAGGGTGTCTACGCCAGCCTGATCTCGGGCGGAGGCATGGCCGCCGGGGCCGCCGGTGGAGGCATCCTGGGCGCCTCGGTGGCGGCCTCGGGCAGCCTGATCCGGGGTCTGGCCGGGCAGGGCTTCCAGGCCGCCGCCCTGAGCGGAATGGGAACCGCCGCCCTGGTGGGTGGGGCCATCGGCCTGGCCACCTTCAGCGTGATCGGCGGGGTGGGCGGCCACACGATCGCCAAGAACACCCTCAAGGCCTTCAACTGGGTCAAGGAGAAGGTGACCGGCCACCTCCAGCAGCCTCAGGCGCCTCAGTCGGCCCAGCCGTCCGAGGCGAAGAAGACCGAGACGGGCGCCTAGCCGGTTCACCACGGATCACCTCAGGCCACGTCTGAAGGCCCGCCCATCGGCGGGTGTTGCTGCTCAAATTCTGTGGCCGCATCGTGCCCGGGCTCGGTGGCCATCGT
>CAZQPM010000449.1:0-2811 GCA_964595195.1 uncultured Burkholderiales bacterium
GGGAACTTGACCGTCTCTTCCCGCGCAAGACCGCCGAGAGTATCCTGCTTGCCATGGCGGAGGAGGACGCTCGCCAGACCCAGTCATTGCAGAAGCTCAGCCTGGATTTCGCGACGCAGATGGAGCCCCTGATTCGGCGCATTGTGGAGACGCAGTCGCAGAAGATGGACCAGGCCAACCAGGCTATGGTTGCCAATTTGGTGGCAGAAATCCATTCGAAGCTTCAGCCCATGACCGAGGCCATCGGCTGCGCAACCAGGGAACTGAAGGCTGAACAGTCTCAATTGGCAGTGGGTGCCATCGATACCCTGGTCCAGCAGTTCTCCGGAGCTTTGACTTCAAGTGCCAAGAATCAGGTCGCCCAATTAGCCGAAACGCTTCAATCATTGACTGCAGGTCTGAAGATGCAACGCACCCAGACTGAAGAGTTCCTGGGGCGGGTTGGAGCCGTCAGCCAGAGACAGGCAATCCACTTGGAAGAACAGGTGGCCCGGCTGTCAGTAGTCTCGGATGCGGCTGTCAACGCGGCAGAACAGACCATGTCAGCCGTGGCCAATCTCTTGAAACCCCTGGAGGACCACGCCGGTGAGATGCGCCAGCAGGTGCAGGCCCACCGGGAGATGGGAGGACACCTGGCGGAAGTCTGCCAAAGCCTGGAGGGCGTCGCCAAAGTCGTCCAAGATCAGAGTCTTGCGGCTCAGAAGGCAACCACCTCCCTGGTGGAAGCCTGCCAGAACCTGGAGGAGCAGAACGCGTCTGCCGATGACCGCATCGCTGCCCTCGGCGAGCTCCAGGAGGAATTGGCCCGCCTGACCAACCGGCTCGCGGAGGGAATCGGCAGACAGAACGAGGCCATATCCCAGATCACGGCCGGCTTCGAAGGAATGAAGGGCAGTGCCGAAAACTACTTCGGCGCCGTGATTCCGGGCCTGCAGAAGGCACTAGGAGAGTTCGACACGCACCTGACGCGGGGAACAGACATGCTGGGTAGCGCCGTGTCGCGGATGGCTGAGCCCTGCGACGATATCGCGGGCATCCTGGAAGAACTGCGCAATCGGTTGGGTGGAAAGTAGGCCGCGCCATGCGCCTTGGACGACGCAGCTCACTGCCCTCATCTTCTGGAGAGAACCCCTTCTGGATCACCTACAGTGACCTGTTGAGTTCCCTGGTCATGGTGTTCCTGGTGTTGCTCCTGGCCTTCCAGGCGCTGACGATGCAGCAACTCAAGCAGGCCAACGCAGGGCGCCTCGAAGCCGAGCAGCTTCGCCAGGCGGCGGAAGTCTATCGCAAGCAGGCATACGATCTGGGGTTGGATGACGATGCTGAAGACCTGGCCAGCCTGCGGACGAATCTGGAGGGGCTTCAGAAGGACATCCCCTACCTCAGGATCCATCGGGCGACGAGCGAGGTCCTGATACCGGATCGGATCCTCTTCGGCTCGGGAACCGCCGAGCTCAGTGCAGAGGGGAAGCGCGAGCTCAAGAGGGTCATTCCGCTATGGGCCAGCATCGTGACCCGGGAGGAATATCGAGGCCTGATCCAGGAGGTTGTCTTCGAGGGCCACGCCGACACCCGAGGCGATGTTGATCGCGGTTTGAACTATCTTCAGAACCTGGGATTGACCTTGCAGAGGGCTGAGTCGGTGACCCGCTTCGTGTTCAGTCCTGAATGGAGTTTTCCGCACGAACAGGATCTGAGAAGACTGGTGACCACCAGCGGTCGCTCCAACGTGGTCGCCCTGAGGCAGTTCTCCGAGGAGGTCCGAGTCAGGCGACCCGGGCTCAGCGACGAGCAGGTCTGGAGGATGGCCCACGCGACGGATTCCTCCAAGAATAGGCGAGTGGGGCTGCGTCTGACCTTCAAGAACCCCCTGCTCCGCTGGGAACCCAAGGGAAGGGCCGCAAGATGAGCGGGCTCGGCAGCCGGAGGCTTTGGGGGGACGGCCGCCGTCAGGCGCCCGGGTTGAGGTGGGGCTCGGAACGCCGAGTTGCGAAAGCCGTCCAGAGGCCTTTGGGGCAGACCGACAGCAGGCGAGGGCTGCGTTGATGAGCGATGTGGCTCTCGCTGACCGGATCCGGGCATTGCTCGGTTCGCGAAGCCCGTTGACTGCACGGGAGATCGCCGTAGAGTTGGGGGAAATCAAAGCCAGGGTCAATCGCGTTCTTCATCACCAGATGAGGGGCGAGGTGTATCGGGACTCTGTTCGCAGAGTGTATCTGCGCGAACATCTCGCTCGGCCTGCCGTGCCCGGACCATCGCAGAGTGCTGCTTGGCCCCGGTCCTTCCCAGTGCGGGAATCCAACGGCGCGGGCGACGATGGGCAGGCCGCGGAGTCGGGCAATAGGGGTGGGGGAGAGGTCCGGGAGGTCGGTGGGATTCCTGCCAGGAAGACTCTCGGGGCCTTGCCTGGATTCTGGGACGGGAGGTCTCAATCGTCGTCCGTGGTCGACCCGATCGTTCTTGAGGGCACTCAAGGGCCTGGCGCAGAGGTCACGATTGGGGAGGTTCTGCAATGTGAGTTTCGAGGCCCCCGTGAGTTCAGCCAGAGCCTGGACCGCCTGAGCTCACGTCTGGTGGGGGGCACCAACAGGCCCCCTTGCGACTATGCCGACCTGGTGGACCGTTTCTCTCGAGGCGAGGCCCTGTCCCGAGGGGACCAGCGTAGATTGGCCTACGCCTTGTTGGAAGGCCAGCCTCCGCTCTTGGAGAGGGACTGCAGGGGGAAGGCCTTGGAGTTGATGGCCCGGCAGCTCGAAGCCGGAAGCTCTGTCGCTTTGGAGGGGGCCATCTACTGTCTGCTGCAGATGCCTC
>CAZQPM010000450.1:0-2808 GCA_964595195.1 uncultured Burkholderiales bacterium
TTCGAACCTCGTCTCCCGCTCCAAGAGTGGATCGGTCGATGCGAAGGCGGACCGGGTGCACTGTGGCGATGTGGCCGAGAGGTCAGGCAAGGGTCTGCAAAACCCTCTACAGCGGTTCGAGTCCGCTCGTCGCCTCCACTTCGACGGGCGCGTAGCTCAGTTGGTTAGAGCACTACGTTGACATCGTAGGGGTCAGCGGTTCAAGTCCGTTCGCGCCCACCACGACCCTCGGGGACCTCCCCGGGGGTCTTGCTTTTGTCCCGGTCGGCGTGACGCGAAGCCCCGGGAAAGACGCACGCCGACCCGACCTGGGGGGGAACCGAGCCCGGGCGGCGAAGTCGCGGTCCTACTGGAGCGCTTCTTCACGGGCGTTCCTCAGGCACCAGCCCATCCCAGTGCAGGGATCACCATGAATACGTTCGAGCTTCTCTACCGGATCTTCCGCACCCACTACAACCTGGATGAACTGAGCGATCGCATGGGTCAGAAGTATCGCCTGGCCTTGCTGGGGGACGCCGAGGCCGCCCAGCGCGTGGCCGGCTGGCTGGGCCAGCCGACCCTGGCGTCCGGAGGGAGATCCGAGGATGGGCCGCTGATCCTGGGCACTCCCCTGACCGAGGAATCCAACCAGCAACTGCGGTCGGTTGACGCCGCCATCTACCACGTGGGATCCCGGATGCCGGACGAGGCTGCCCTGCGTCAGCAGGCCGAGTGGATTCCTCCCGGGGTCGACACCCTCTGGCTGTGTGAGGCCGAGGACCCTCCCGTCTCGGAGCCGGCCGTTCTGGATTCCACCCTTCCCCGGGTGCACCGGGTGGACCCGGGGAAGGCTGCCGAACAGGTGCCCCGCCTCGTCCTGAAGGCCTTTCCTTCCCTGGCCCTGCGTCTGGGCCGCGACTTCGCCGCGCTGCGGTTGGAGTTCGCCCGGGGGCTGACCGCGCGCAGTGCCCGGCGGATGGCCGTCGTGGCTGCGGCCTCCAGCGTGACCGTGTCGATCCCCCTGATCGGGCAGATCCTGGGCCTGATGGCGGTCACGGGCGAGACGATGGTGATCACCGCCGAACAGTTGCGGTTGTGCCTGCTGGTCGGTGCCCTGCATGGGCGTCCCTTGAACTTCTTCGACCGGTTGGATGAGTTGTGGCCGGTCATGGGAGGAGCCCTGGGGTGGCGCACCCTGGCCCGGCAGTTGGTGGGCCTGGTGCCCGTGGCCGGACCGCTGGCCAAGGCGGCCATCGCCTGGTCGGGCACCTGGGTGGTGGGCGAGAGTTGCCGACTCTTCTACGAGATGGGCGAAGACCTGCCTGCGGCCGTGCGCCGCCAGGTCGAGGAGGAAGCGCGTCTCCGCGGCCGCGAGGAGGCCGCGCGCTATCTGCGGAACCTGCGGGACGGCTACACCGAGGAGGGAGCCTCCTGGCCCCAGACGGACGAGGACTGGCTGGAGGGGGCTGTGGACAGACCCACGCGGGTCGACCCGGGGACCACCGCCACGGACGAGCCGCCGGGCGAGCCCGGGACCCCAGCCCGCTAGGCCGCTCGGAGCGCACCATGTCCAACAAGTGTTCAACCGCCCTCGTGGCCCTGGTCCTGCTGGGCCTGGCCGCCTCCTTCTACCTCCTGGGTGACCGCTTCGAGCGGGAGCGAGCCAACCGGCAGGTGGAGATGGTCCTGGATCTGGGCAGTGCCATGTCCCTGGCCAGAACCGAAGGGATCCCTCTCGATCGGGTGCTGGAACGCTTCCGTTCCCAGGGGGTCGGTTCGGTGGCCGTCAGCGAGCAGACGGTGGACGACCTGGCCATGAAGGGCCTGGCCCGCGCCTGTTCGGGTCTGGAGGTGGCGGAGCTGCAGCGCCAGGGTCGGCTGGCGACGGGCTCCCGACCCTGGCCCGACCGTCTCTACCTGGTAGCCCGCGACCCGGACGTGGCCCTCCGACTCCAACGGAGCATCGAAGCCTCGTGGGGTCCCCAGCGAGCCCGCTTGTGGCCGGCCCCGGGGTCGACGGTGGTCGAGCTGGTCGGAGAGCCTCGAGCCCTGGCCCAGGTCGGTCTGGGCCTCCCCGATGAGGTGGTGGAACACCTGCATCGCGACCTGGGCTTCCGGGTCTGGTTGCGGCCCGAGAACGTCCCCGGAGTCCCCCCCCAGGCCTTGGAGGCCAGGCTGAGGGCCCTGGCCGGGCTGCCGGGCGTGCAGGGCCTGATCTTCTCCGGGAACCGCAACGAGGCCCTGGGCTATCCGGACCAGTTGGACCTGGTGGCCCGGCTCCTGGTCGAGCTGCACCTGAAGCTGGGCCTGATCGAGTTGCCGGACAAGGTCCAACAGAAGGGCATCGAGACCCTGGCCCGACAGGCCACCGACCGGGTGGTCCGGGTGATGGCCGTGCCTCCGGCCCAACAGGCTCGAACCCACCCCGAGGTGGTGGCTGCGATGTACAGCCTGGGGGCCCGGGAACGGAACCTGCGGGTCCTGTATCTGCGGCCCTACGCGGACATCGTCGAGGAGTTGCCCGCCGGGCAGGCCAACGACATGTTCTTCACCAGCCTGCATGCGGATCTGGCCCCCTTCCTGGCCGAACAGGCCTCGACCTTCCCCGCGCCCCGGGGCCACTGGTCGCTGCCCTGGGTCCTGGCGGCGGCCGGCGCTGGGGCGGCCACGGCCCTGCTCCTGGGCCAGGTCCTGCCGGTCCCCCCGGTCGCCGCCGCCGCGATGGTCCTGCTGGCGGCCCTGGGCACCGGGGCGACGGGCCTTCTCGGCCTGGCCGAGCACCCCTGGCGGGCCCTGATGGCCCTGGGAATCGCCACGGTCTTTCCGGTC
>CAZQPM010000451.1:0-2798 GCA_964595195.1 uncultured Burkholderiales bacterium
TTTCAGGTTGTGCTCGCGGGCACCGCGGATGACCAACCGGTCGAGGGCCATGGGAAGACTCCGGTATCCTGTGGGGGAATCGGCCCCTGGTCGGGCGCCGAACCTCCGCATCATAGCACCGGGCCCCTGCCCGGGAAAGGGCGGGGGCAGGGCGAGGCCGTTTACAGGAAGACAACAACGGCAATGTTCCGGCAACATTCTTCACAATGTTTTCACTTATCCATCCTTCCTGTGAGTGCCGGATGGGGCCAGACTCAACGTGCGCAAGCACGGAGGTCCAGACAGACGATGAACGCACTGAACCCGATCGGCACCCAATCCGGGAACAGCCTGTCAAGCCTGGTGGGGTCCGGGCCTTCTATGGCCACGGGCCTTACGGGCGCTGCGGCCCAGCGAACCGCGGGATTGAACTCCTCGGGACTGGGCCTGTCGCCCATGGACATGACCCCCCTGATGGCACTGGTCGCCGCCCAGGAGAAGATCACGGCGCAATTGCTCAACCTCTTGATGCAACTGATCCGGGGCCGGGCCGCGGGCGGCGCCGGCAACAACGCCGGGCGAACCGCGGTGGCCGCCGGTGGCAACGGGGCCACAGGAGCCACGAACCAGGCCGCCGGCGCCCAGGGAGCAGGCCAGGTCTCGGCCGACGTGGGCAAGTGGGTCACCGGCGATACGGACGGCCTGAACGCCGCCCTCCTGAACAAACTGGCCCAGGTAGGCCAGAAGATCGGCAAGAAGGTGTCGATCACCTCCGGCTTCCGCTCCCGGGCCGAGCAAACTCGGCTCTACAACCTCTACAAGGCCGGCAAGGGCAACCTGGCCGCCAAACCTGGTACATCCAAACACGAATCCGGCAATGCCGCAGATTGCTCGGTCGGAGGCGTCAATCTGGGCAGCGACCCCAAGGCCCGGGCTGCGGCCCTCGAGGTCGGGCTCTGCTTCCCCGTTCCCGGCGAGCCCTGGCACATCCAGGTCGGTCAGTAGGGGTGCAGCCCTCAGCGGCGCCGACGCCGTGAGCCGCCGCGGGAGCCCGGCTCGCCCGGAGCTGGGGCGGGCGGTGCCAGCCGTCGGCCGGGACGGGGCAGGTCGCCGCTCTCGGCCAGTTCCAGCGCCGCCCCCACGGGCAGGTCTCCCAGGCGGCGCGACAGTTCCTTCTTCAGGGCGTACATCTCGTCGCGCAGGGCGGCGGCGGTCTCGAAGTGCATCTCCCGGGCGGCCTGGAGCATCGAGTCCTGGACCCGGGCGATGGCCTCCTGCAGGGCGGGCACGTCCAACTCCTCCTTGCGCTCGACGCGCACGGTACCCCGGGTGTCCGAGGGCGCCCCGACCATCTCCAGGATGTCGTTGACCGCCTTGCGGATGGTCTCGGGCGTGATCCCGTGTTCGGCGTTGTAGGCCTGCTGGATCTCGCGCCGGCGCTGGGTCTCGTCCAGGGCGTAGCGCATCGAGTCGGTGACGCGGTCGGCGTAGAGGATCACCGTGCCGCTGACGTTCCGGGCGGCCCGGCCGATGGTCTGAATCAGGCTGGTATTCGAGCGCAGGAAGCCCTCCTTGTCCGCATCCAGGATGGCCACCAGCGAGACCTCGGGAAGGTCCAACCCCTCGCGCAGCAGGTTGATGCCCACCAGCACGTCAAAGGCGCCCAGGCGCAGATCGCGCAGGATCGCGATGCGCTCGAGGGTGTCGATCTCCGAGTGCAGGTAGCGGACCTTCACCCCCATCTCGCCCAGGTAGTCGGTCAGGTCCTCGGCCATCTTCTTGGTCAGGGTGGTCACCAGGGTCCGCTCGCCCCGGGCGCTGCGGGCCTTGACCTCGCCGATCAGGTCGTCGATCTGCCCCTCGACGGGACGCACCACGACCTCGGGATCCACCAGGCCCGTGGGACGGATGATCTGCTCGACCACCGTGGCCGAGACCTCCAACTCGTACGGCCCGGGCGTGGCCGAGACGAAGACCACCTGCCCCACCTTCTCCATGAATTCTTCGAAGGCCAGGGGCCGGTTGTCGTAGGCCGAGGGCAGGCGGAAGCCGAACTCCACCACGGCCTGCTTGCGCGACCGGTCGCCCGCCAGCATGGCCCGCAACCGGGGCACCGCCACGTGGGACTCGTCCAGGAAGAGCAGGAAGTCCTTGGGGAAGTAGTCCAGCAGGGTGTAGGGCGCCTCGCCGGGAGCCCGCCCGGTCAGGTGCCGCGAGTAGTTCTCGATGCCGTTGCAGTAGCCCAGTTCGCCAAGCACCTCCAGGTCGTAGCGGGTGCGCATCTCCAGGCGCTGGGCCTCCAAGAGCTTGCCCTGCTCCTTGAGGCGTTCCAGGCGCTCTTCCAACTCGGCCGAGATGACGTCCAGGGCGCGCTTCATCTTGTCGGCCGGGGTCACGTAGTGCTTGGCCGGATAGACGACCACCCGGGTCGGCGAGCCCAGGATCTCGCCGGTCAGGGGATCCATGACCTGCATCCGCTCGACCTCGTCGCCGAAGAACTCGATGCGGTAGACGCGGGCCTCGTCCACCGGGTGGATCTCCAGGGTCTCGCCCTGCAGCCGGAAGGTGCCGTAGTCCAGGCTCTGGTTCGTGCGGGTGAAGAACATCTCCACCAGGCGTCGCAAAAGGAAGCTGCGCGGGATCTCCTCGCCGGGGCGGAAGACCAGCAGGGTCTTGCGGTAGTCCTCGGGGTTGCCCAGACCGTAGATGCAACTGACCGAGGCCACCACCAGGGTGTCCGGGCGCCCCAGCACGGCCTGGGTGGCCGAGTGGCGCAGGCGGTCGACCTCCTGGTTGATGGCCGAGTCCTTCTCGATGTA
>CAZQPM010000452.1:0-2778 GCA_964595195.1 uncultured Burkholderiales bacterium
GGCGGGAGCGCGCGACGGGTTGTGCTCCAACCCCAGGCGCAGCAGCGCCAGGCGGTCTTCGGCCGGGAGATGCCCGACCTCGTCGGGATTGTTGCGCAACTGGTCGCCCAGGTCGGCCAGGTTCTCGGGAAGGGCCGCCAGGGACAGGCCGAATCGGGTCGCCATGGCCTCCGGGCTCCAGCCGCTGCCCGAGCCCAGGGCGGCCAGGAGGTCCACCATCCGGACGCCCACGGCCAGGATCGGATCGTGCAGCCCTCGCGACCAGAGGAGCGTCTCCAGGGGCAGCGCCAGGTCCCGGAAACGCCGGGGATCCTGCAGGAAGGGCGACGGCGAGGTGAACAGCAGGTTCTCCAGCAGCGAGGCCGTCTCCGAGAAGCGCTGGGGATGGAAGAACTCGACCAGTTCCTGGTTGGGGCCCTGGATCTTCTCCAGGAAGCGTCGGCGGCCCCGGAGCAGCTCGCGGCGGAGGTCCTCGACGCCCTCCAGGCTGTAGACGCCGGCGCGGTTTCGGGCCTCCTCCAGGGTGATGCCGGTGAAGCCGAACTGCAGGACGTCGTCATACAGTGCGACCTCCCGCAGCAGTTGCACCAGGTGCTGATAGAGATCGGCGGCGGAGGAGTAGCCCGCCCCCTCCAGGTCCAGCCAACCGGCGGGCCCCTCGACGGGGGAGGCGCGGCGTTGCAGCCCGTAGAGCAGGTTGTCCAGCAGGGTCCCGCTGAACAGCACGGGGGCGCTGGACTTGGCCTGACTGAGGTAGCCCACCCGCGAACGCAGGTCGGCCAGGCGCACGCTGCGCAGATCCTGGCCGTCCACCCGGATCGTCCCGGACGTGGGGCGCACCAGCCGGTTGACCAGCAGGTTCACCGTCGACTTGCCGCATCCGGCGGGTCCGACCAGGGCCACGTGCTGGCCGGGCCCGATGTCCAGGTCCAGGTCGCTCACGACCGGCTGCCCGGGTTCGAAGCCGAAGCCGACCCCGGTCAGGCTCAGGGCCCCGCCCCGCAGTTCCAGGGGCTGGGGGTCCGGGGGATCGACCATCTCGGGCGGCAGGCGCAGATAGTCGGTCAGCAGCTCGAAGCGGGCCTCCGCCTCGCGGTACTTCTGGGAGTAGTCGATCAGCGTGGTCAGCGGGCTCATCACCATGGTCAGGGCCCTGACCACCACGAAGATGCCGCCCACCGTCAGGCCACCGGCCAGGCCCGCCTCGCGGACCACCAACCAGCCTCCCAGGGTGTAGACCGCCAGGGTGGCGCCCTGGGAGAGGGAACGGGTCAGGAACGAGGTCTGACCGAAGACCCGGGCCACCTCGACCTGGGTCCGGGCGAAGTCCTCCAGGCCCTTCTCGAAACGGTTCTCTTCGAAGGCATAGGTCTGATGGACGTGGATCTCCTGGACGTGCGAGAGGGTCTCCTCGGTGCGTCGCGACAGGTCCCGAAGCAGGCGCGGAGAGTGTCGCGACAGGCTGTCCAGTCGCCGGCGCAGGCGGGGGAGGAAGAAGAGGACCAGCGAGAACAGGGCCCCTGAGGCCAGGCTCAGGCGCCAGTCCAGGCTGGTCACCAGGCCGAAGCCCGCCAGGAGGGTCACGGCGCAACTCAGGGGCGTCAAGAGGACCCTGGACAGGAAGGGGCCCAACTGCTGCACCTCGGGGATCAGGCGCGACATCACCTCGCCGACGGAATTCCGGTGGAAGAAGGCCGGGCCCAGGCGCAGCACGTGGCGGAAGAGTTGCCCGCGCAGCCGGGACAGGATGCGCTGGGTGGTGGAAGCGAAGAGGAGCTCCACCTGGTAGTCCAGGGCGTGGGCCACCAGGAAGACCAGCAGGTACAGGCCGGCATAGTGGAACAACAGGTCGGTGGACCCCGTGGCCAGGCCGCTGCGGATGGCGTCGTCGATGATCCGCCCCTCCAGGGCGATGCCCGCGAAGCCCAGGACCACCGACAGCACGACCAGCAGCATCAGCAGACCCTGACGCCGGGTGTCGACCGCCAGGACGAAGCGCAGCAGGCTCACGGAGGGCAGGGCCCGGCCAGGGCCAGGGCCAACCCGGCGCCAGGCAGCTTCTGGTAGGGGACCTCCCGGTCCACCCAGGCCTCGAGGAGTTCCGGCACCCCGCATCGGTGCTCAAGGTCCATCCGGCCCAGCGGGCGCCCGGGGAAGTCCCGGACCAGGCGGCGCAGCAGGGTACCCAGGGCCGGGCGGCCCAGGCGCGCCTCCAAGGCCAGGAAGAAAGCGAAGGCCTTGCCGTGCTGGATGGCCTGGTGGAAGCTGACCTCCGGGTTGGGCGACGAGGCTCCCGGTCCGCCCCCGAGCCGGCTTGGAAGGCCCTGGTTCTCCCGTCGGATCCAGCTCTGCACCAGGCGTCGATGGGCCCGGCATGCCAGGGACTGGTGCTGGGCGAAGAGCCAGTCGACGTAGAGGCCCAGGCCCAGACCGACCCAGCCGGGGCGGTCGGCCTCGGGGATGGCCTCGCCGAAGTACTGATGGGCCAGTTCGTGGGCCGCGATCCAGGCCCACCAGGTCCGGGCCGACTCGTCGGCGGGCAGGCGCCCGTGGAGTGCCGCCAGGCCGGGGCCCAGGGGGGTGCCGCCCTCCCTGTGGGGATCGCCGGCGACCAGGGTCACGCAGGGATAGGGGAAGGGCCCCAGGGTGCGGGCCAGGAAGGCCAGGGCCTGGCGGGCGGCGGGCAGGACCCGTTCGATCCAGGCCTCTCCTCCGGGGCGGGCCACCACGGCCAGGTGCACGGGCCTCCCGGCTGCGACGACGACGGACGTGCGGGGC
>CAZQPM010000453.1:0-2773 GCA_964595195.1 uncultured Burkholderiales bacterium
GCCCCGGCTCCGGCACCGGCTCCAGCACCCGCTCCGGCTCCGGCCCCCGCACCGGCTCCCGCACCGGGCCCGGAGCGCGCCTCCTCGGGTCTGCCGGATCGCACCTACCACCTGGTCTTCAACGGTGAGGACCTGGCCGAAATCCTCAGCAACCTAGCCCTCGACATGGGTCTGGAGGCGGTTCTCGACCCCTCGGCCAAAGGCCCGATCCGGGCCACCGTGGCCGGTCTGGACGCGGCGGCCACGCTGCAGACGATCCTGGCCGCCCACAACGCCCCGCTGACCTTCCGGGTGGCCCACGGTCAACTCCGCGTCTTCCCGACCGGCTCGCAGCCGGCTCCGGACGCCGTCTCCCCCCCCGCGGCTCCGCGCCCCGCTCCCATGGACAACACCCGACCGGCGGCCCCGGTGGGCAGTGGCGAGGTCGGCAGAGGCCAGGCCCTGTTCCCCATCCAGGGGCGTTCAGCCCGGGCCGTGGCGGATGGTCTGAAGGGGCTGTATCCCAAGGTCCTGTTCCGAGTCGACGAACTTCTCAACGTCATCCTGGCCGAGGGAAATCCTGCCGACCTCGAGCAGGTCCGCCGGGTCATCAACGTGGTCAGCCAGCCGTGAACCCGCCGGGCCGGGGCGGCGGAAGGATGCCGCTCGGGCGCTGGTCACCCCGGAAGAGCACAGTCAGTTCCTGGCCCAGAACCTGCATCAGGCACCGCCACCCGAGTCTCCCCGAGACCAACCCAGGAAATCGCCGGGCCCTGGAGCCGACGGCCCCCTGAGCGCCGGGGGGGGAAGGACCGCTCCACCCGAAGGACGAAGCGCCTTTCCGGTTGGATCCTGGTCGGAAGCCTCCACCTGGGATCCCGGGCTGGCACCCAGAACCGGGAGATGTCATGAAAACCGACCTTACCAGGTCTCTCGAGGAGATACAGGCGCAGGTCCGAGCCAACCCCGAGGATCCGGACGCCCGATATGAGTTGGGCGTGGCCCACTTCGGGTTGGGCGACCAGATCGCCGCCTGCCGGGAGTGGAAGAAGGCCCTGGCGCTGAAGCCCGAGCACGCCTCGGCCCGCCTTTTCCTGGGCATGTTCTATCTGTCGCACGGAAAGTTCACCCTGGCCCTCGAGCAGTTCCAGGAGACGGTGCGCCTGGACCCCAACGACCACAATGCCTACAACAACATGGGCCTGGTCCTGGCCCGTCAGAGGGAGTACGACCGCGCCCTGCAATGCTGGCAGCGGGCCCTGCAGGTCAAGCCCGATTACGGACAGGCCTACTACAACACGGGGCTGGTCCTGGCCAGCCTGAACCGGACGGACGAAGCCATCCAGGCCTATCTCCGAGCGATCGAGTTGAACCCCCAGGACGTCTATCCCCACAACAACCTGGGGCTGCTGTACTCCCGGAGGGGAGACCTGGATGGCGCCGAGCGCGAATTCCTGCGGGCCCTGGAGATCGACCCCAACGATCTGTATGCCCACAACAACCTGGGCAAGATGCACGAGCGTCGGGCCGACCAGGCCGGACAGTCCGAGCGCCGCTTCCACCTGGATGCCGCCGAGCGCGAATTCCTGCGGGCCCTGGAGATCGACCCCGACGATTCCTACGCCCGGAACAACCTGGGCCGGATCCTGGGCAAGATGAACCGTCACGCCGAGGCCCTCGAGCAGTTCCACCGGGTCCTGAAGGCCAACCCCCACGATGCGGTGGCGCACCACAACCTGGGTCGGATCCACGCCCAACTCCTGGAGTGGGACCGGGCCGTGGCCTGCTACCGCCAGGCCCTGGAACTGAACCCCCGGGACACCTATGCCCGGAACAACCTGGGCCGGGCCCTGCTCTCGCTGCACCGCCTGGAGGAGGCCGAGGACGAATTCGTCTACTCGCTCTCCCTGCAGGGGCAGGACACTTTCGCCATGAACAACCTGGCGCTGTGCCTGTTGAGGCAGGGGCGCATCGATGAAGCCCTCCAGCAACTGCACAAGGTTCTCGAGGTCTCGGGGAACAAGGTCGACGACCAGGTCATCCTGGCCCACAACAACCTGGGCTTCTCGCTGCTGTCCAAGGGGCGCTATCCGGAGGCCACCGTCCACTTCCGGAAGGTCCTGGAACTGAAGCCCGAGGACTCCTACGCCCTGAACAACCTGGGTATGTGCCACGCCCGGCTCAACGAGCTGGAGCTGGCCGTGGGGTGCTATCGCCGGGCCCTGTCGGTCAACCCCCGCGACCTCGACGCCCACAACAACCTGGGCCTGGCCTGGCTGGGCCTGAACAACCTCGAGGCGGCTCTGGCCAGTTTCCACGCGGCGCTGGCCGTCGAGCCCGAGGACCCCTACACCCACAACAACCTGGGCCTGGCCTACACCTACCTGGGCCAGTTGGCCGATGCGGTCGCTTCCTTCCGTGAGGCCCTGCAGTTCGACCCCACCGACGTCTTCGCCTACAACAACCTGGGCATCGCCCTGGCACGGCAGAAGAAGCTGGATGAGGCCATGGACTGCTGGAACCGTGCCCTGCAACTGGAGCCGCGCTACGCCGAAGCCCGCTTCAACCTGGGCCTGGGCTGGTTCGAAAAGAAGAAGTATGCCGAGGCCCTGAGGGAATTCCGCTACGCCCTGGAAACAGACCCCGAGCTGCTGCAGGCCCGATCCCACCTGGCTCTGGCCTACGCTCACCTGGGCGATCCGTCCAACGCGCGCATCCAGGCCCGGACGGCCAGCGACCTGGCGGTCCCGGCAGGCCCGGCGGCTACGGCCAGCGCTCGGGCGGTCCCGGCAGG
>CAZQPM010000454.1:0-2766 GCA_964595195.1 uncultured Burkholderiales bacterium
GGAGCCGTCCTGGTAGAGGTAGGTGGCGGCGGCGGCCAGGCGGCGCAGGGCGTCCCCGAAGACGGACGGGGACTCGCCCGGCACGACGCAGCCCAGCTTGACTCGCCGGTCCTCCATGCCGCGATTGGCGGCCGCGGTGATGGGCGCCGAGCCCAGGTAGATGGTGCGGGCCACCCGGCGGCAGGCCGCGTACCGGCCCAGGTTGGGAACCTCGGCGTCGGTCTTCACGGGCAGCGAGTTGGGCCCGTCCACGTCCTTCTCCAGGATGGGGACCCAGTTGTCCGACAGGTAGCGGGTCAGCTCGAACTGCACCCGGTTGTCGTCGATGGGGATGTGGGCGGGCTGGATCAGCGGGTTGCGGTCGCCCTTCTCCCACAGGCTGTGGATCACCGCGGCCATCAGGCGCAGCACCCCGCGGGTGCGCTGGAACTTCACCAGGGTGGACCAGTCGGTGTACAGGCGGTCGAAGACCTCGGGGTGGATGGGGTAGGCGGCCTGCAGTCGCTTCTCGTAGTCGGACTCGCGGCACTCCGGGGGGAACTCCTGGGCCTGCGAGCGGTAGAGGTCGGCGTAGGCCCGGGCCACCACGTCGCGGTCGCGGAACCTGGCCGGGTCGGAGAGGGGTTGGAACAGGCGGCGTCGGACGATCTCGAAGCCCTCCTCGGCGCTGGCCGGGCGCCACGAGGACTCCAGCCGGCCCACCACGTTGCGCAACCGGTCCAGGGCCTCCCGGCCGCGCCGGCCGCCGACCTCGACGTCATCGGCCTGGGTGTGCGGTGAGCCCGCCGTGTCCGAGGCCGGCAGGCTGATCACCAGCAGGCAGTTGCGGGCCAGCCTGGCCGACTCGGTCAGCGCCTGGGCGAAGCTGAACTGGGTCTCGAAGCCCCCGCCGGGAAGGTCGCCCTGGTCGTGCAACTGCCGGGCGTAGGCCACCCACTCGTCCACCAGGACCAGGACCGGCCCGTACTCGTTGAACAGCTCGCGCAGCACGTCGCCGGGACTGGTGGCGCGCTCGTCATCGGCCCGCAGGCGCTCGTAGGCGGCCCGCCCCCCCAGTTGCCAGGCCAGCTCGCCCCACAGGGTGCGCACCACGGTGCCGTCGGGCTTGGTGACCGGGTTTCCAGGAGAAATCTTGTTGCCCACCAGGACCACGGTCCGGGCCCGCGGCAGGGCGCCGACGCCGGCCTCGGCCATCACGGTCTCCACGCCCACCAGGTCCGAGGCCGGAACGCCCGAGAACATGTGGTAGAGGGCCAGCATCGAGTGGGTCTTGCCACCCCCGAAGTTGGTCTGCAACTGCACGACCGGGTCGCCACGGTTGCCGGCGATCCGGTTCAGGCCGTTGACCAGCAGGCCCTTGAGGCTCTCGGTCAGGTAGGTGCGGCGGAAGAACTCGACCGGGTCGCGGTATTCGTCGGTGCCTTCGCCCAGGTGGACCTGCCACAGGTCGGCGGCGAACTCGGCCTGCTGGTAGCGGCCCGAAGCCACGTCGGGGTGGGGCGTGACGACCTCGCGCCAGGGCTTGAGGGTGCCCGTGACGGTGCTCTCGATGGCCGTGCCCGCGCTCCGGCGCTTCTCGCTGCGGACCTGCTCGTCGAAGCGGATGCGCAGCAGCTCCATCTTCATGCGCTCCACCTCCTCGGCCTGGGGGGCCGAGACGGCCGAGAGCAGGCGCCCGGCCGAGTCCAGCACCCGGTAGGCGTCATCGGACGTGAAGGCGTGCTGGTGGGCCCAGCGGTTGCGGCTGTCGCGCAGCTCGCTGACCAGGCTGCGCTCGGCGAAGCCCAGGACGTTGCGGAAGACGTCGTTCCAGGTCAGCCACATCAGCTTCAGCAGGGCCGAGGCGTCCCAATCGGGCAGGGGCCGGTTCAGCAACATCGGGTCGCCCGCGAACTCCTGGCGGACCTGGGGGGTGAGGACCGAGGGCCCGACCGCCCTGATCTCCCGGTCGACGAAGGGCCCCAGGCCCTGCTTGAGCAGTTCCATCGCCTTGCCGACGCGCTCGTGGTTGGTGCTGGCCATGCTTCCTCCGTCTTGTCCAGTTCCCGATGTAGATTCTCAATTGGCGCGATGCCGCAGCGTCAGCCGGTTCCCAACAGCTTGTGGAGGCCTTCGAAGAAGACCTGGAAGCTGCGGGAGCGGTTGCGCGCCGGGTCCAGGTGACCGGCCATCCGCCTCGCTCCGGCGACTTTCTGGAACTGGGGCACCAGCCTTGCCACTTCTCGTGAGGGCTTCTGGACCTGGTCAGGGTTCCGGAACCGGGCCTTGTCGGCAAGGCTCTTCAGACCGGCGCACTCGTAGGCTTCGGCCAGGGCCTCCGGGTCCCCCAGATACCAGGCCTCCAGTTCACGGCAAGCCAGGCGAACCAGGGTTTCCGGCCGGCCCGCCTCCCGAACCAGGTTGCCCAGGCGCCCCTTGAGGTCGCGACAGTCCTCAAGGTCCTGGTCCAGGAGGACGACGAACCGCGCCCCAGGTTCGGTCCAGCCGCGGAGCTTTCGCGGAATGCTCCGGATCAGGTCCTGCTTGCCCTCGTGGGGGATGCACAGGAAATCCCGCTCTGGGACCAGGCCCGGGAAGACGCGCGGCAGCAGGCCATCCAGGAGTTGCTTTGAGGAGGGTTCCTCCAAGAGGAAGACCAGGCGACTCAAGACAGGCCCGCTCCTTCGAAGAGGCCTTGCTTCCAGAGGGTCCCGGGTGGGTCTCCCTGGGCCACCAGGCTGCGGAGGAGTTCGGAGTCCGACGCCTTGTGGACCGTGGCGAAGCCGC
>CAZQPM010000455.1:0-2756 GCA_964595195.1 uncultured Burkholderiales bacterium
CCCGCTGTCAGGCCCCCCTCTCCCGGGACCTCCGGTCCTGCCCGAGGTGCGGCGCCCCGATGGCGGTCCCGTCGGGACCGGGCGCATAGACCTCGGGACGGGGGTGGGTCACTCCTCGGTCAGCATCTCCTGGGCCAGGCCCGGGTAGAGCCCCTGGATGCAGGTCGGGCACAGGCCGTGGGTGAAGGTGGCCTCGGTGCGCTGCTCGATGTAGCGCTCGATGCGCTGCCAGTAACCCTCGTCGTCCCGGACCTTCTTGCAGCGGCTGCAGATCGGCAGGAGTCCCGACAGCGTCCGGACGCGGTCCAGGGCCTCGCTCAGCTCCGCGACGGCCTTCTCCTTCTCCTGCAAGGCGTGGCGCAGGTGGGCCTCGGAGCGGCGCAGGTCGGTGATGTCCACCAGCGAGGCCACCAGGAGGTCCTCCAGGACGGTGGCGCCGACGATGACCCGGCGGGGTTCGTCGTCCCGGGTCAGGAAGACGTGTTCCAGGCGCGGCAACCGGCCATCTCCCACCCGGGCCTCCTCCACCTGGGCCAACCAGGCGTCGAAGGTCTCCACGCGCTGACCTTCGACGGGCGCCGCCCGCGAGACCCAGGCGGCCAGGGTGGGCAGGTCGTCCAGGGTGTATCCGAAGGTCCTGGTGAAGTGTTGGTTCAGGTAGATGATCCGCGCGTCGGGGGGCAGGGTGCTACAGGCCACGCTGGTCGGCAGACCGTCGATCAGGCGGCGCAGCAAGGCGTTGTCGGCCAACAGGGTCTGCAGGCGCAGCCGTTCCTGCAGGTGCAACTGACCCTGCACCAGGTTGCGCATCTTGTGCAGCAGATCGACGGCCACCGGGTCGGGGGGCCGGGTCTTGTCGTCCAGGATGCAGATCGTCCCGAAGGCGCGGCCATCCGGCTGCAGGATCGGCAGACCCATGTAGGAGACCAACCCCCGCTCCAGATCGGGATTGTGGTCCCACTCGGGGGAGGCCAGCGCGTCGGGCACGCACAGGATCTGGCGGGTCTCGAGGACCCTCTCGCAGTACAGGCCCGAACCGTGCAGGGTTTCCGCCTCGCCCGGGTGATAGGGGTTGCCGGCGTTCTGGCTGGCGACCAGGACCTGGATGCGGTCCTCGGATTCCCAGACCCGCATGATCAGGGCCGCCCGGACACCCGTCAGGCCGGCGACCAGATCGACCACCTCCTGCCACTCCCGGAGCGTGCCCTCCGGGAACTGCAGCCTGCTGGCTTCCACCACTCCGCCGTCCACCTCCGTCCGCCTGGTCGGGCCCCACCGCCCCTGGGGCCGTTCTGGGCGCACCCTTGGATTCCCGCCGGAGTCGGTTGTCTTTCAAGACTCTTCCGGGTCGACCGGCAGGATCCGTCCAGATCGACCACCACCGGTCGACCGGTCCGCCGGCCACCCGGTGGTGGTCGATTCGGCGGCGCAGGGTTCAGGGTCCGGCCCGTCTCCGGTCGGGTGTGCCGAGCAGGCGCTCCAATCGGGGGTCGCGTCCTCCCAGGCGCAGGAACGTGCTCCAGGCATTCAGGGCCTGGGGAACCTGCCCGGCCCTGGCCAGGGCGTGGCCCAGGTTCCGCCACGGGATCGGGCGCTCGGGGGCCAGCCGGATGGCCCGCTGGTAATGGGTGATGGCCCGGGCGGGCTGGTCGTCCAGGAAGGCCAGGTGTCCCCGCAGGGTCTGACCCTCCAGGGTCGAGGCCGACGGCAGGCGGCGGGACCACTCGTCCCAGCCCCCGGGCGGGGATGGGGGCGTGCGGTCCAGGTGGTACCGGGCGATCAGTTCCTGAGGCAGGTAGCGGGCCATCCGGTTCGCGCCGGCGTGGCGGGACCGCGTCTCCCAGACGCCCGGGAAGGATTCCAGATCCAAAGGGTCCGGCGGGGCTGGAGGCTCGGTCCGACGGGGGGCCGGCAGCAGGTTCTCGGCTTTCATCCGGTCCAGGAGGACCCCGGCGATATGCTGGTTGGCCTGGGGCAGGAAGTGGCAGTGGTCCAGGAAGACCTGGTCCCCCAGCACCGGTCCGTAGCGCTGGCGCAGCAGCTTCGGCAGGTCCACGAACCGGGCGCCGGCCTCCCGGGCCGCGTCCCGGGCGACGGCGGTGAAGGACGGCAGGGCCCGGCAGGGACCGGGGTCCATCTCGACGGCCGCCGCCAGTTGCTCGGCCGCACCCGTCGCCGGGCCGGCCTTCAGCAGCAGCCGTCCGCAGGCGTGGTGCAGCCAGGCCTCCCCAGGCCTGCGCCGGGCTTCCTCCAGCAGGAAGTCCCGCGTCCTGCCATGCCGCGCGGCTCTCAACAGGGCGGTCCTCAGGGCCGTGTCGTCCTCGGGGAACTCGTCCTCCGGCGGGGTCATCTGGTTCCCGACGGCAGCGCACAGGAAGACGGGGATTCCCTTGCGGCTGCAGGTGGAGGCGATCCACCGCAGGTTCCGTCCGTAGAGATCGCGCACCAGCGGCACGTCGTCCCGGGTGATCCGGGAGGGAAGGCGCTCCACGGGCAATCCCGCGACCGGGGCCACGCTCAGGGGGCGCTGCCACCAGGCCGCCAGGATCCGGAAGAGGGGGGCGCCCTCCAGGGCCAGGTGGACCCTCTCCAGGCGGGGGCTCCACCGGGGGTCGAGCTCCTTGTAGGCTCGGAGCCTCAGGAACTCGTTGTTGCCTCCGTAGAAGATGACCAGGTCGGGAGAGAACAGATCCAGGGCCCGGCTCAGCACCGTGCGCTGGCCGGTTGAGTCCGAGCCGATCACCCCGGCGTTGATC
>CAZQPM010000456.1:0-2743 GCA_964595195.1 uncultured Burkholderiales bacterium
GGGGCTTGAGGCCCAGGGCCTGGCCCAACGTGCCCAAGAGGCCCTCGGGCTTCTGCTCTGGGGCCTTCGGGTCGGGCGTCTGGTCGGGCGCCTGGGGCTCCTGGGGCTTGAGGCCCAGGGCCTGGCCCAACGTGCCCAAGAGGCCCTCGGGCTTCTGGTCCGGGGCCTTCGGGTCCTCGGTCCGGGTTGGCGACCCTGGGGCGCCGGCTGAAGGCTTGGATGCCGAGTCCGGGCCCTCTTCCACGGCGTTCAGCAGTTGTTGGGTGCTGGCCGCCCCGACCTGCGCGGAGGGCAGGATGGAGCCCTGTTCGTCGGCTGCTGCGCTCGGCGGCTTCGACTCCGGACGAGGGGTCGGTGTCCCTTCGCGTGCTGCCTTGGCGGGGGCCGGGTTCTCGTCGGTGAGGGCCGGAGCCTCAGAAGCCTCGCGGGCCGGGTCTGCGGCGGTCCGGGCCGACTCCACCCCTCGGCGCGCGTCCGCGGGGTCGGCCTTCGTCTGAACGGCCCCCCGGGCGTTGTCCGGCGAGGAGGCCGTCTTCTCCGCGGCCCTCGGGTCGGCTGCCTTCTCGGAGGCCGGGGTCTCCTTCTGGACCGATTCCTTGTCCTCCAGGCCGAAGAGACCGCGCAGGAGGGAGGCTGCGAGGCCCTCCTCCTTCTTGGAGCCGGTGGAGGAATCCGTCTGGCTCCGGGTCTCCTCCTCTTCCAGGTCCACGCTCTTCTGGAAACGGTCGGGATCCAGGCGCAGGTCGGGGCGGGCTGCCTGATGGGCTTCGTGAGCCACCGGAGACTTCAGGGAAGCCGGCTCGGTCGACTCCCTGGCAGACCTGGAGGGCTCCGACCTGGAGGCCTGGGACGCGGCCCCCGTCTTCTGCGTGGCCGGGTCCTTCTGGGCCTGCTGGGCCTGCTGGGCCTTCGGGGCCGTCTGGGCCGGGGCAGAGCGATGCACGCTCGAAACGGGCTTGATACTCTTCTTGGACTTGTCTTCGCTCATGTTCGTGCTCCTGCCAACAGACGGTCGATGCCCTGCTGGAGGGTTTCACTCCAGGTCTGGACCACCAGGCAGAGCATGGATCTCTCGGGTTCGGGCAGATCCGCTTCGATCCGGACCCGAAGATCATCCAGTAGGGCCGCGGCCTCGCAGAGAGCGGCGCAGTCGATCGAGGTCAGGTTTCCGGAAATGTCCTGGAGCTGTAGCAGGGCCTCGCCGGCAGGACCGCCCGGCATCTCCTCGGGATCCCCCGGATCCCAGGCCCGCAGCTCCGCGACGTCTTCCACCTCGGCGGCCCGCACGCAGGCCGCCAGCAGGCTGCGCAACTGGCGCACGCCCTCGTGCACGCTGGCCTCGGGCAGGCAACCGAGGGCCTCCAGCAGGTGGGTACGGGCGTGGGCGGGGAACTGACCGCCCAGACCGTCCAGGGCCGCGGCGGCCCGGCAGACGGCGCCCAGATCCGGATCGCGCGCCGTCTGGGCCAGGCGCTCCAAGAGGGCGCGGTCCGCAGACTCCAGGACGGGCCGGAGGGCGTCCAGGGGGCGCTCGGGGTTGGCGAAAAGGACCTCCTCCTGCTGGACGGGCCAGCCCAGGTCAGCCGAGGCCCACGGCAGGTCGGGCAGGGTCCGCAGGCTCTGGGGCGTGGCCTGGACCGCCTCGACCACCAGGGGATCGCGATCCGCCATCAGGACCGCCCGCAGGGGTTGGAGGGCCGGATCCTCGGGGTCCAGGGATTCAGCCAGGGTCGCTCGGACCTCGGCCTCAGGGTCCGCGGCCAACCGCCAGGCCAGGGTGGCCGGCCCCCCAGGGCCATCCCCCAGGCTGGAGGCCAGGGCCACACGGACCCGCATCGACTCGTCGCCAGCCAGGTCTTCCAGGTATCCGGCCGCCAGCTCGCAAGCGTGGACCGCCAGCGCGGCCCGCACGACCTCGCGAGGGTCCTGCGCCAGAAGACCGGCCTGCCCTTCAACCCTCAACAGACTTCGGACCACGGCATCCAGGAGGACCGCGTCGCCCCGGGTGGCGGCCTCCTCCAGACGCGCCTCCAGGAAGGCCAGCGTGTCTCCGGAGTCATCGGCACAACTGCGGGTCGGCAGGGCCCAGACGCCGCGCAGGCGCAGCTCGGCGCAGGGTGAGGCCAGCAATTCCAGGACCTCGGCGCGAGCCAGGCGATCCCACGAGGCCCGCTGGCCCAGGGCCTGACAGGCCGTCTTCCAGACCTCGGGGCAGGACTCCCGGACCAGGCGGTAGACCATCCGGGCCTGCGCGCTGCCCCAGTGAGGGCCGGGGAAACCCAGGAGCCGGGCCTGCTCACACAGGACCTCCTGGCTCTCCGACGGGTCCATCGATCCAGCCTGATCCGACAAAGGGCAGCCCTCCTAGCCGGCTTGACGGAGTACCTCTTCCATCTCGCCATGGATCCCTTCCAGAACCTGGATCGCCCGATCCAGATCCCCGCGATCGCCGCCTTCCAGGAAGGCTCCCAGGGAATCCAGCACCGTCTCCATCCGCTCCAGCACGCCACGGGTGGCCTGGAAGACCGGGGCCAGGGCATCCTGCCAGGCCTCGGGAACCTCCAGGCCGTCCAACCGGGCCCGCGACTCGGCCAGTTGCCGACTCAGCCCGTCGCGATACTTCAACAGGATCTCGGGGTCGATGCCCTCGTCGCGGGCGGCCCGCATCGCGGGAAGCAGCGAACCGAAACCCGGCCTGTCCGCATCCACGGCAGCCGAAGCGAACGAAAGCTCCGCAATCGCC
>CAZQPM010000457.1:0-2741 GCA_964595195.1 uncultured Burkholderiales bacterium
CTCTCGGGGGGGCGGCGTCCGCGCCGTCCGGACCGGTGGGCGGCGTCGTGGCGCCCGGGTGGCGACCGGCACCCCGGCAGGTGGCGGCCAGGCCGCCCACGCCGCCGCCCGCTCCTGTCGTCCAAGCGAGGCCCTCGCCGGTTCCCTCGGCTTCCCCACCCACGTCACCGCGGTCGCTCCCCCCTTCCCCGCCCACCCGCCGGTACCCGGATTCCGGTGAATTGCGCCTGGAGCGAACCCTGGCCGGGGCCTGGAAGGAGGCCGGCGACTCCTGGGGCCTGATGCTTGACAGGACCATGCAGCCCGCAGGTTCGGTCACCGTCCTGCCCGGGGGCCTGGCCGTGGGCTCGTTGTTGGCCTGGAACCACAGGGGGCCGGGGAACCTGCGGGCCCCCTTCCAGACGCTCGACCAGTTGGCCGCCGACCCGTCGTCCGGCCTGGTCCTGCTGCGCAGCCTGGGAGGCATCCCGCTGCCACTGGCGCCCGCCTCCCCCCGGGCGGGGACCGAACTGGCCGCCGGACCAGGCTTTTCGGACGGCCAGGCGTTTCAGCCCTGCGTGGTGACCGAGCGCCTGCCGGGCGGCCTGTTCCTGTTCCGGGGCAACATCATGGCTTCCTCGGTGGGAGCGCCCCTGGTCAACCAGAGGGCGGAACTGGTGGGCGTGGTGCTGGGCAGGCCCGAGGGCTACCCCGGCCACGACTACAACCTGGCCGCAGACTCCTCGGTGCTGCTGGAACTCTGCGAGCAGGGCCGGGCCGCACCCCATCCGGGCCCGGGCGGGTCCAGGCTGGTCAGCTCGATGATTGCTCGAGACATCACATATATTCCGCTTCAGCGAGGCGGCCACGCCAACGCCCGCGTGGTGCCGGGAACCGCGCTGGGGCACTTCCGGATCGGCAACAGCCGTCAGGAGTTGGAGCGCTTCCTGGGCGCCGGCTCCTCCCGGAGGCAGGGCCCGGACTTCGAGACGCTGGCCTACCCCGTCCACAGGTTGGAGTTCACCTTGTTGGGCGACCTGGTGGCAGCCGTGACCACCACCGACCCCTTCTACGTGACCTCCAAGGGAGTCCGCATCGGAACCCGCTGGAGCGAGGTGCGCCCCACGGCTGAATTCGCCGAGGTCCGCCTGGGACCGCTTCCGGGCCTGGGCGCCGTGGCCCTGGCCCCGGGCCTGGAAGTGGAGCTTGACTGGGATGGTCGCGTCCGGCAGATGCGGGTGACCCCCCGGTGAGACGCCCCCGCGGCAACATCCTGGTGATGGCGATATTCATCTCGCTCTTCCTGTTCTTCCTGTCCGTGGCCCTGGTGGCCCAGAACCGCCAGGACGTGCTGTTGTCGGTGACCCAGGAGCATCGCCTGCGGGCCGACGCCGCGGCGCTGGCGGGACAGGAACTGGCCCTGCACGTGATGCGCACGGATCCCCAGTGGCAGACCCGCCTGAGCGGTGCCCGCGGGGAACTGGAGACGGGAGGGAGCTGGACCCTGGAGGAACCCCGAGCCCTTCCAGGCCGCGGCAACCTGCTGGAAGTCCGGTCCACCGGAGTCTCGGGCCTGGCGCGCGTGACCCGGCGCCGGGTGATCGAGGAGATTCCCATGGCCTCCCCGGGGGTCGCCGGCCCGCACCTCTTCGCCTACACCGACCAGGGAGAGCTGGCCATGCTGGCGCCCGACTTCCGCTGGACGGTTCTGGGTCCCGCTCCCGATCCTCAATCCTGGCTGGTGGCCTCGAACGGCCCCCTGATCAGCCACGTGCCGACCACCAACCTCCAGGCCCCCGTCGTCTGGGACCTCACCCTC
The DNA here is from genome assembly GCA_964595195.1 of uncultured Burkholderiales bacterium. Lineage (GTDB taxonomy): Bacteria > Vulcanimicrobiota > Xenobia > Xenobiales > Xenobiaceae > CAZQPM01. The sequence continues at coordinate 1,799 of CAZQPM010000457.1, forward strand.
CGAGGTATGGAGCAGGTGCCGTGGCCTCCGGAGTCGGCCTGCGCCCTGGCCCGCCTGGAACTCTCCCGAGAGGCCGCCTCCTGGAAGGACATCCCCGGACCGGATCTGGAGGCGGCCGGCCTCTCGCGCTCGGCCCCTCCGGTCGTCGACGGGACGTCCTACGTGGGCCCCTCGCTGGAACGCTATACCCTGACCGGCAGGGCCCTGGTGGCCCAGGGCCAGACCGTGTGGTCCCATGCCAACCATTCCTTCTACCGGGGTGCCCGGGCCAGCCTCTCGGGCCAGGGCTATACCCTGGAGAGCCCAGGCCGGCTGTTCAGCTCCCAGGCGGTGCTGGCGTGCGATCTGGCAACGGGCCGATGGGTCGCCGCGGTGGACCTGATGCAGGTCTCGGACCTGCGCCGGGACCCCCAGGTGACCCCGGCTTCCGAAACCCTGAGGCCGAACCCCGACTCCCTGGCCTGCGTCGACGGACGCCTGTACGCTTTGCAGGACGGACGGGACGATTCGGTCCTGGTGGCTTCCCAGCGGGCCTGGTCGAACGAGGGCCCCGCACCGGGAGTGTCGCGGGGGCTCTACTCCTACGGGGGAAGGCTGCGCCTGCACACGACCTCGGGGCGGCTGGACGGGCTGGCCAGGGTCCACCTGACCGACGGCCTGGATCCTTGGGGTGACCTTTCCCTGGACCGCCCCCAGGTCCGCGGCTCTCTATGGGACGCCCGCACCGGAGGCTTCCAGGACGGCCCCCTGCGGCCGGCGCTGCGCCTGCGCCCCAGCCTGCTGGGGGACCTGGCCCGGGCCGACTCCTTCCTGGAAGCAGGGGACCACGACGGTGCGAATTGCGTGGCCGCCCAGGGCCGCGACCTCTACACCTTCGTGCGCCTGCAAGCCCGCTACCTGGTGGACGACGGGGTGGACTACCTGGCCCCCTTCACGCCGGAAT
>CAZQPM010000458.1:0-2740 GCA_964595195.1 uncultured Burkholderiales bacterium
CAGGACGAGGGCGAGCGCGTCGATCTGCCCGAACCCGAACTGCGCCTCGTGGTCGGCCGCCCGGTGGCCTTCCCCCTCTTCGCCGCCAGCGATCGCCCCCTGGACCGGGTCGGACAGGTTGTCGAACTGGAGGGCCTGGCCCCCCTGGGAGCCCTGCAGACCGTGGTGGCCGGGGTCGACGAGAGCAGCGACGAGGTCCCCGTCCACCTCTCGGCCCAGGTCACCGAGGTCGGCACCCTGGCCCTGTGGGCCACCATGCGCGAGGGCTCGCGGCGCTGGGCCCTGCAGTTGCCTCTGCGCGGCCGGCGGACCCAGGCCGTGACGCCCGAGGTTCCCACCGAGCGGGTGGAGTGCGCGCGAGCCCTGATCCGGGAGACCTTCCAGCCTCGCCCCGGGCGCTTCAGCCCGGAGGCCACCCGACCCCGCACCCTGGTGGCCTCGCTGGAACAGGAACTGGGCCACCGGGACACCTGGCCCCCTTCCCTGCTGCGCTCGCTGTGGGAGGGTTTCTACGAGATGGTCGGCCGACGCCGCGCCGATCCGGAGTATGAGTCCTCGTGGTTGAACGGAGCCGGGTTCTGCCTGCGCCCGGGCTTCGGCTATCCCCTGGACCCCTGGAGGGTCGAGCAGATGGCGGCCCTGCTGCCCGAATGGCTGCAGTTCTCGCGAGAGGAGCGGGTGCGCCGGGAATGGTGGGTCTTCTGGCGGCGCCTGGCGGCCGGCCTGTCCGCCCCCCGCCAGGAGGAGCTCTGGGCCCAGATGGCGCCCCACCTGATCCCGGGAAGGCGCCACCTCAAGACTCGCGTGAAGTCCCTGCTGGCCTCGGAGACCACCGAATTCGTCCGCCTGGCGGCCAGCCTGGAGAGGCTTCCCCTGGAGGAGAAGGAGGCCTTGGCCAGCCTGCTGCGCGGGCGCTTCAAGGGCCGCCCCGAGGACTGCTGGTTGCTGGCCCGCCTGGGCGCCCGCCGCCTGGTCGGCGGCGGCCCCCAGCACGTGCTGCCCCCGGACATCGTCGAGCCCTGGGTCCGCGACTTCCTGGCCGTCCGCTGGAAGGACGCCCGGGCCTCCGGCTTCGCCCTGGCCGAGATCTGCAGGCTGACCGGGGACCGGCGTCTGGACCTGTCCGAGGAGACTCGCAGCGCGGCCGCCGGGCGCCTGCGATCCGAAGGCCTCCCCGAAGCCGCCCGCACCGTGGAACAGACCGTCGAGGTCGAGTCCGAGGACAAGGCCCGCCTGCTGGGGGGGAGCCGGCCCCTGCGCCTGCGCCTGTCGTGCCTCGTCGCGGAAGGGCCGCGGCCCGCCCCCGAGGAAGGTGCCCCGGCGATGCTGTTCCTGGGAGTGGACCACGGAGCCCTGCGAACCGAGGCCTGGCTGGTCGACCCGGCCGGGGCCCTGCTGGCTCGCGGTGTGGGGACGACCCTGGAGGAGGCCCTGGCGCCCTGCCGGTCGGCCCAGCGTGGCAGGCCCACGACCGCCCTGGCTGGCGCCCCGGCCCGCGTCGCCCTGCCCCTGGAGACCTGCCCGCACGAGGCCGCGCTCTTCGCCGGAGCCCTGGCGGGCGTGCCCGGGATCCTGGTGGTCGGCGACGAGCAGGCCAGCGTGCTGACATTGGACCGCACCGCCACCCTGCGCACCACCCACCCGGTCGAGGTGGTCGGCCTGGACTTCCTGCGGGGACGCGCCCTGGCCTGGGTCCGAGAGGACTCGACCCGGGCCGGCACACGCCTGAAGTCCCGAATGAATCGCCGCCAGGGAATCCTGGAGGCACTATATGACCTGGCCTCGTGGCCCGGTCCGGATCCCGACCTGCGCGGGTTGCTGCTGGCCCAGGCCCGCCGCCTGGTGGACATGACGCGTGCGGCCCGGGGACGGATGCTGGCCTGTTCACCGATCCACGGAAGCTGGACGGGTGAACTGCTGCGCGCCCCGATGCTGGAACTCTTCCAGCAGGAGGTCGGGCGCCACCTGCCCGAGATCCGCTGGCGCCCTCCCCTGCTTCCCCCCGCCGGCGGCGCCGTGCTGCTGGCCCGGGCCGGCGCCGCGGACCCCCGGAACGGCGGGCTGCGGGGCCTGCTGCGCCAGAGGGTCGGCATGAAGGACTTCCTGATGAGGCTGATGGATGGCTTGGGCTGAGGAATCACCTGGGGAGCTCTGGGCCCGTCCGGTGGCCTGTCGGGGGTGCGGGTATCCCGTGCCTCAGGGCCTGGACCCGTGCCCCTCCTGCGGTCGCCCCCACGGTCTGGCCGCAGCCGCCCGCGCCCGCCTGGTGGCCGCCCGGTTGGCCGACCTGCCGCTGTGGCTGGGCAGGAGGGCCGCCGACCTGAGCATCCTGGCGGTGTGTCTGGGAGCCGGCCTGGTGGCCCTGCCCTTCTCGCCCCTGCTGGTCCTGTTCCCCTTGCTGATGATTCCGGGCGGCCCCCTGGGCAGGCGTCCCGGGCGACGCCGCGGGCGACGACGCCGGCGCCCGGGTGAGGCCAGGGGCTCGGCCTGAGGCGCTGAGCCTGCGGCCGCGTCGCGAGGTTTCACCCCCAAGGGCACCAGCCCGGCGGCCGGGCCCGTCAAGCCCGGTGGCGCTGCCGCCGAAGGCCTGGATCAACGCCACCAGCGCCGCGCGAACCGGCGCAATTCCCCTCAACCCGGGGCGTCCTTCCGGCGGGCCTCCGCCGAGGTGACGAGCAGGTCGGCGCGCCGGGTATCGGACGCTTCCCCTCCCGCGCGCTGAGGTGACAACCTGTGGCAG
>CAZQPM010000459.1:0-2729 GCA_964595195.1 uncultured Burkholderiales bacterium
TGGCCGGGCACCAGGCTGCGCCCCGACAGCAGGGCCCTCAGGGCCTCCACCTGCGGGCCGGCCTGTCCCTCCTGGAACCACAGGTCGGTGTCCCACTCGGCCCAGGCCTCGTGGTCCAGGCCCGCGTAGACCAGCCGGAACTGCCGGGCGTTGGTCAGAAGCGCCAGGCGCTGCTCGGTCCGGCGCAGCCACTCCACCACCCGGGCGGCGGCCCGGCGCCCCTTGCCCACGCCCAGGCGCTTGCCCTGGTCGTCGAAGAAGACCGGCAGCACCGCGCCCCGGGGGCCCTGCCACATCCGGCGGGGCCGCAGGGCCTCGCCCGTGACCGAGCGGCGTGTCCACTCGGCCGAGAGTGCCCCGCCCTTGGCCCAGGCGCCCGAGTCCCAGTCCACCCCGACCCCCAGCCCCAGCACCTTCTCCATCACCGTGTCCAGCAGGCGCGCCTGGCCCTCCGGGTCGTCCGCGCGGCTGATGTCCCGGCGCAGGCGCTCCTCCAGCCAGGCGGGCAGCGGCTCGGGGTTCTCGGGGAAGAACTCCAGGATCCGCGACGGCGCGATCAACAGGCCGCCGTGGCGCAGCGAGGCCCACCAGTCGTGGTTCAAAGGCGTCTCAGCCACGGCAGGACCTCCGCGCGGTGGGGGTGGGTTGGCCCGGGTGCGTCATCGGGACCCCGCCCTCCACAGCCCCGGATGTTCCAGGCGGAAGGCGGACAGGTCGACGGTGCCGACCTTCGGGACCGTAAGTTCGTCGCTGTCGACGTAGAGGTTCATGTGCCAGTCACCGCCTGTTGAGGTGCTGCCCCGGAGGAAGTGGGGGCGCAGGTGGTCCGACGGGACGCGATAGATCCAGTCCGCCCCCAGCACCGCGAAGATCAGTTCATACGAGCCGGCTCGGGTGCGCATCTGCTCGAAGATGTCCTGGTGGACGCCGAACCAGCCGCTGCGGCGTCCACCCTTCAGGTGCGTGGCGGAGACCAGGATGTGGACCGCCAGGCTCCAATCGGGCGTGTGGAAGTAGACCTTCTTGCCCGGACCGGTCGGCAGGAACCGGCCGTGTCTGGGCACGAGGAGGCGCTGCAGGATGCGGTTCCGTATCACCGTGTAGTCGACGCCCTCGTCAGTCTGGGGCTGGCCTGTCGTGGCGGGCTCGGCAGGGACCACGGGTGATGGGGGGGCGGACATCTTCAGCCGGTCCAGCAACTTCAACTCGCCGCGCACCTCGTCCTGGCGGGCAAGCACGCTGGACAGCTCCTCCCTCAGGTCCGCCTCCCGGACGTCGAGGGCCTCCAGTTCACCCTGCAGGGTGCATCTGCGCGCGTGGACGGCTCGCTCCCAGTCACTCATTGGAGCGCCTCCCTGGCTCTTGGGCGGCACAGGCTGTAGCCGACCCGAGCCGGGAAACCGCCAGCCAGGAAGCGAACCCTCCCGGCATGGACAAGCCGACATCCCAGCTTCACCGGATCACGGTGGACCTTGAGGTCTGCGGCGGCAGGCCCTGTGTGCGGGGGTTGAGGATCCGCGTCAGCGACGTCCTCGAACTGCTGGCCGCCGGGAACTCCCACCAGGCCATCCTGGAGGACTACCCGTACCTCGAGATGGGAGACATCGTGGCCGCTCTGCAGTATGCCGCCCGGCAGGCCGACCACCCCATCCTGCGCAGCGTCTGAACCGAGCGGTTCCTGGCCGGTGCGCAGTTGTCTCCGGCCCTGGCCCGCTGGCTTGCGGCCCTGGCCCAGGTCGCAGGTGTCCGGCAGGCAGATCACGGCTCGACCTCCCGCCCCATCTCGTCCTGGCGTTCCAGGTTCAGGCCGGGGTCGGCCAGGGGGGATTCCTGCAGGAGGCGCAACACGGAACGCCGGGGTTCGCTCTGCGGGCGATCCTCCTCGACGGGCGGCACAACCGCCTCCTGGTCAACCTGCACCCACCCGTCGCTCATCGCCCCACCTCCGGCAGACGGATCTCCACCGCCACCGGGAAGACCTGGGCCTCTCCGCGCATCGAGTAGCGCTTCGGCAGCAGGTATTGGAGCACGCGCTTGCGCTCCTGGTCGAGCTGGTCGCGAAGTTCAGTGTAGTGCTCTCGGCGGCGGCGGATCTCGGCCTCCTTCTCGGCCATGCTGCGCTCGATCTCGGCCAGGCGCTCTTCCTCCTCGAAGAGCAGGCCCTGGCGGGTCGCGGCCCGGAGTTCCTGGATCTCTCGTTCCAGCCGCTGGACCGTGGCGTTCTCGATGAGGGTCGAGACCTCTCCGCGCCGGGAGTCGAAGCGCTCCTGCTCGGCCTTCCGGGCGCCCTCGGCCTCAGCCGCTAGCACGGCCCGCAGTCGTCCGGTCAACTCGCTGCGCAGACGGTCCACGACGATGCGGACGTCGGGGCCCACCTCCAGCCACACCTCGCGGGCCTGCTGGATCTCGTCGGGTCCGGCAGGGCGCCCGTCGGTCAGGCGCCATTCCAGGGGTGTCCGGTGGGTCAGGGCCGTTCCCAGGTCGCCGCCCCGCACCGGCAGGGCCACGGTGCGGACCCAGTGGTGGAAGGTCTCGCGCAGGTCGTTGACGGCCAGCTCCTCCAGGGTCAGCAGGAGCAGGGCCTGGGCGCCTTCGGGCAGGGGCCCGCGGCGGACCGACCACAGGCTGGCCTGGCCCTCTCCCGGGAAACGCTCGCGGGCGAGGGCGTCCAGGGCAGCGTGGAACAGGGGCTGGCCCAGGTGCAGCAGCGCCGTGTCGCGCCGGGGGCG
>CAZQPM010000460.1:0-2724 GCA_964595195.1 uncultured Burkholderiales bacterium
CAGGCCCTGCGCTGGGCTCCAGGCTACGCCTTGAGGCACCTGGGCGGGCTCCTCCTGGGGTTCCTCAGATTGGGTCGGAAGGGCTGTTGACAGCCGGAACCCGGGCCGGCTATAATCCTCCAGTCCCGGGCACGTGGCAGAGAGGACAATTGCATCAGACTGTAAATCTGACGCGCGACGCGCTACGGAGGTTCGAATCCTTCCGTGCCCACCAACAGAAACCCCGATAAATCGGGGTTTCTTCGTTTCTGGCCAAGTCGGTCGCCGGCACGGTCGCGACCGTCGGGTGCAGCGTCATTCATCCTCTTCAGGTCGGGGGGCTTCCACTTCCAGGTGCAGATTGCCCGCTCGCGGCCGGCCACTCTCGACGGGCCCACGACGAGTCCTGCAGTTCAGGGCCCTTCGGGCCCTCTGCCCTCAGCCAGGCCCATCTGATGGCACCCTGACCCGATATTGGAATTCCCGACAGACTGGTGGCCTCTCACCGTTGACAAGTCGGGTCGGGTTGAGTATAGTCTAGGAGCGCTTGACGGTAACGTCAGGTGTTCCCGTTTGCGGGGGTAGCTCAGTGGTAGAGCTCCAGCCTTCCAAGCTGGTTGTCGCGGGTTCGAACCCCGTCCCCCGCTCCAGTTCCGGTCCGGTTTGCGCTGGGGTAGGTCAGCAGGCAGAGCACGTCCTTGGTAAGGACGAGGTCGGCGGTTCGAGCCCGCTCCCCAGCTCCAACAGATTCCGATGGTCCGGACCCAGGTCGGGTGGCCCGGGGTGCGCAGCATCCCAGCAACCGGCCGGGTCCGGCCGGAGCCGGAGTAAGGCGTCGGAGTCTTTTTTTTGTTAGGGATCTGGGGACGTCTTCGTCTCACAAGAACGGTGCAGGACCTGCCGTCGGTCGGACCGGCAACGCGCACGGGCGGCGGTTAGCGGAGGATAGAGGTCATGGCCAAGAAGGAAGTCCGTCTGATCATCAACCTGGCCTGCCAGGACTGCAAGAGGCGGAACTACGCCACCAAGAAGAATCGGCAGAACGATCCGGATCGTCTGGAGCTCAACAAGTACTGCCCGTTCTGTCGCAAGCATACCGCTCACAAGGAGACCAAATAATCGTGGCCAGCCCTGGCGGTGGCGCCGCGCGCAAGAAGAGTGCACGCCGGCCCGGAGCCGGAGTAGCCGAACGGACTGCCGAGGAGTCTGCGCTTCCGGCGCAGGCGACTGCAGCAGCCAGCGATGAGCGCTCTGCGGCCGAGGGCGAGAAGCGCCCGGCGCGCAAGGCGGCTCGTCCTGGAACGGCCCCGACCCGACCCGCCGTCGGCTTCAAGGAGCGCTGGGAGCAGTTCCTGCGCTACCTCAAGTCGGTGAAGGCCGAGATGAAGAGGGTCACCTGGCCTGGACCCAAGGAGGTCAAGGCCGCGACCATCGTCGTCGTGGTGACCCTGCTGATCATCTCCGGTTACATGTGGTTCGTGGACCAGGTGCTGACCAGGATCTTCGGGACGCCGGTGGTCAGTGGCTTCTGACGTCTGGCGCAGTCCCAAGGAAGGTCGGACCCGAGGTTGATGATGGAAGACAAGACGACGAAGGACCGTGAGATGGCCGAGGACATCGAGGGCTCTGCAGGGTCGCCGGTCGGCTTGGAGGAGCGTGATCCTCGGGCCAACTGGTATGTGATCCATACCTATTCCGGGTATGAGAACAAGGTCCGCGAGAACCTCAAGAAGCGCATCATCTCCATGAAGATGACGGACCAGATCTTCACGGTCCTGGTTCCGACCGAGGAGGAGATCGAATTCAAGGACGGGCGCAAGAAGACCGTCCAGAAGAAGGTCTACCCCGGTTACGTGCTGATCGACATGGTGATGAACGACCAGTCCTGGTACGTGGTCCGCAACACCCCCGGTGTCACCGGTTTCGTCAGCCCGGGTGCCAAGCCCGTTCCCCTGCCTCCCGAAGAGGTCAAGAGAATCAAGCAACTGATGGGCATGGAGGCTCCGTCCCGGGTCAAGATCGACCTGCAGGTGGGGCAGACCGTGCGCGTGGTCCACGGGCCCTTCCAGGACGTTCACGGCCTGGTCGAAGAGGTCAGTCCGGAGCGCGAGAAGGTTCGCGTGCTGATCTCGATCTTCGGCCGCGAGACCCCGGTGGAGCTGGACTTCGTCCAGGTCGAGAAGCTTTCCTGACCGGCGCCCCCCGGGCCTGGTTGCCAATCAAGTACAAGCGGCTCGGGCCAGGCGGCCCCGAGCCTGTGGCGGAACCCCGCCGCGAGTTGAGCGAGGTGTGAAATGGCGAAGAAGTTGAAGGCCATCGTGAAGCTGCAGGTGCCGGCAGGCAAGGCCAACCCGGCCCCGCCCGTCGGCCCGGCGCTCGGTCAGTACGGCGTGAACATCATGGAGTTCGTCAAGCAGTACAACGAGCGCACGGCCAAAGAGGTCGGCATGATCATCCCGGTCGAGATTTCGATCTATGAGGACCGGACCTTCTCGTTCATCACCAAGACCCCGCCAGCCAAGACCCTGCTTCTGAAGGAAGCCGGTCTGGAGCGCGGGTCGGGCGAGCCCAACAAGAAGAAGGTCGGCAAGGTCACCTCGGCCCAGGTCCGCAAGATCGCCGAGGTCAAGATGCCCGACCTGAACGCGAACACGATCGAGGGCGCGATGCACATCATCGAGGGCACGGCCCGCAGCATGGGCATCGTGGTCGAGGGCTGAGTCTCGCCCCGTAGTCCAACCTTTC
>CAZQPM010000461.1:0-2718 GCA_964595195.1 uncultured Burkholderiales bacterium
TGGGAGCTTGGGAGGCGGGCAGCCAGGCTCGCCCGCCTCCCCGGCTACCCGATTGCCCCGGACCGGGCCGCCGCGCCCGGAGGGCTGGTTCAGTAGGCCAGGGCGAAGAGGGCCTGCTGGTCGGTTTCCCGGCCTGTGATGAAGCACTTCCCGGACCCGCCGGGCTGGGCGAAGGGGATGACCCGGACGGTGGCCTTGGTCTCCTCCTTGATCCGGGCCTCCACCTCGGGATCCTCCCGGAACCAGCAGCGGACGAAACCGCCCTTCTCGAGCACGGCCTTGAACTGGTCGTAGGACTCCACGTCGAAGGTGTTCTCGTCCCGGAAGGTCCGGGCCCTCTCCAGCATGGCGGACTGGACCTCGGCGGCCCGGGCCTGCAACCACTCGGGGCTGGCACTGGCCAGGTCGTGGAAGGACTTGGAACCGTCGCAGCGCGTCTTCAGGACGAAGGCCTCCTTGTCCACATCCCTGGGGCCCACTTCGAAGCGGAAGGGCACCCCGCGCTGCTCCCAGTGGTAGTGCTTCTCGACGGCTCGGCCCTCGCGCATGTCCAGGACCACCTTCTGGCAAGCCCCTTCGTCGGTGAAGACCTGCAGCAACTCCCGGCCGGCATCGCGCTTCTCGGCCGCGGCCAGGCGTTCCGGACCGCACAGGGCGCCCGCCAGGCGGCGGCAGTAGGCCAGCACCTTCTCCTTCTCGGCGTCCGACTTGTAGATCGGCACCAGCGCCGCCAGGGTAGGGGCGACACGCGGCGGCAGGACCAGGCCCTCGTCGTCCGAGTGGGCCATGATCAGGGCGCCGATCAGTCGGGTGCTGACGCCCCACGAGGTCGTCCAGCAGTGCTGCAACTGGTTGTCCCGGCCCAGGAACTTCACGTCGAAGGCCCGGGCGAAGTTCTGCCCCAGGTTGTGCGAGGTGCCCGCCTGCAGGGCCTTGCGGTCCTGCATCATGGCCTCGATGGCGTAGGTGGTGTCGGCGCCCGGGAACTTCTCGCTCTCCGTCTTGCGGCCCCGGATCACCGGGACAGCCAGGAACTCCTCGGCAAAGGCGGCGTAGACGTCCAGCATCCGCAGGGTCTCTTCCTGGGCCTCCTGGGCCGTTTCATGGGCGGTGTGGCCCTCCTGCCAGAGGAACTCGGCGGTCCGCAGGAAGAGTCGCGTGCGCATCTCCCAGCGCATGACGTTGGCCCACTGGTTGATCAGCACCGGAAGGTCGCGGTAGCTCTGGACCCACTGGGCGTACATGTGCCCGAAGAGGGTCTCGGAGGTGGGGCGGATCACCAGGGGCTCGGGCAGCTCGGAGCGGGCCTTCAGGTGGCCCTCCTCGTCCTTCTCCAGGGACGAGTGGGTCACCACCGCGCACTCCATGGCGAAGCCTTCCACGTGCTGGGCCTCCTTCTCCAGGAAGCTGACGGGGATCAACAGCGGGAAGTAGGCGTTGACGTGCCCGGTTTCCTTGAAGCGGCGGTCCAGGTCGCGCTGGATGGCCTCCCACAGGGCGTAGCCCGCAGGGCGGATGACCATGCATCCGCGGACGGGAGAGTAGTCCGCCAGTTCGGCGGCTTTGATGATGTCCAGGTACCACTGGGGGTAGTCCTGGGAGCGGGGGACGATATTCTTGGCCATAGGGGCCACGCTTTCGGGCCGGGCGGCGAGGCTCCTGTCGGGGGGATCCTGGGAAAGCTCCGTCGTTCCTCAATCCTTTCCAGGCCAGGCTCCAGGCCAGGCTCCAGGCCAGGCTCCAGGCCAGGCTCCAGGCCAGCCTGCGGGGACCGGTCTCGGTCCGGTCCCAGGCTTCAGGCCAGGTTCCGACTCTCCTCGATGAAGTCCCGCAACAGGATCTGCTCGGCCTCGGGCAGGTTGATGAACTCCGCGCCGTGCTCGACGGTCCCTTGGCGGGCGGGCCTGGACCAGGAGACCAGGGCGCGCAGGGGCACGTCCACGGGATAGTAGTCCAGGGCGATCCGGATCAGGGTCTCGGGGGCGAACTGCGTTCGGGCCTCGAAGCGCAGTCCACCCTGGGAGACGTCCAGCAGGTAGATCGGATGCTCCTGGTCCTTGTTCTCGACGACCAGGACTCCCCGGATGGGCCAACGGGGATGCCTTCGCCTGTCTTCCCGGGCCTCGGCCACGAGGTCGCTCCTACTCGGGCCGGGATTGCCCGGCCCCCTTCCAGTGGGTGCGGACGGCCACCTCCAGGAGGCTGGCGATCTGGTCATATTCGCGGAAGACGTAGCTGCTGACGACGACCGTGCGGGTGCCGTCCCCGATCTGGGCGGAACGGAACCAGCGCTTGCCCGGAGGGTCGGCCTGGTACTCCCGGACCTTCTTCCAGGGCAGGACGAACGACTCGTCCCCGGTGGTCCAGGTCAGGGATTCCTCGGTGACCTTCAGCGAGGTGCGATGCGTCCGGCCCAGGAAGAATCCGGCCAGGATCATCAGGACCAGGCCCAGCCCCATGAAGCCGTTCCCCGCCGAGGAACCCGCCATGTTGGCCCCGATCCCGTAGCCGATCATGGCGATGCAGCCCAGGCCCACGGTGCAGAGCACCAGGCCACGCTCGACGGTGAGCGAGGCGTGGTAGACCCGGGTGCGGAAGGGCGGCCGGGCGGGCTGCGCCTCGCTGGCGTTGGAAAGGGTGAGTCGGTTCACGGGAGAATTTTCCGTCTGGGCGATCACGGGGTTGCACGGGCTGGGTCGGCCGCGGGGTTCCTCTCGG
>CAZQPM010000462.1:0-2712 GCA_964595195.1 uncultured Burkholderiales bacterium
GCCGCATCCTGGTGGGCGGGCGTGACGTCCGCGAGTATCGCCGGCAGACGCTGCGCCGGGCGGTGGCCATGGTCCTGCAGAAGAACGTGCTCTTCTCGGGGACCATCGCCGAGAACCTGCGCTGGGGGGACCCCGGGGCCAGCCTCGAGGACCTCGAGGCGGCCTGCCGGGTGGCCCAGGCGCACGACTTCGTCCTTTCGTTCCCCGAGGGTTACGACACGGTCCTGGGTCAGGGAGGGGTCAACCTCTCCGGGGGGCAGAAGCAGCGCCTGTGCCTGGCCCGGGCCCTGGTGACCCGGCCCCGCCTCCTGATCCTGGACGACAGCACCAGCGCCGTCGATACGGCCACCGAGGCGCGAATCCGGGCGGCTCTGAGGCGCGAGTCGGGCGGCATGACCGTCCTGGTGATCGCCCAGCGCATCGCCTCGGTCCGCGACGCGGACGCCATCCTGGTGCTGGAGGACGGCCGCGTGGCCGACATGGGCCGCCACGAGGAACTCCTCGGCCGCTGTTCGATCTACCGCGAGGCTTGTGAGTCCCAGCACCTGGAGGTGGTCTGAATGCCGCCGCCGGGACCGCGGGGTGGGGTGGTCCGTCCCCAGGACGTGCGCCGGGCCCTGTTGCGCCTGCTGGACTATCTGCGCCCCCACGGCTGGCGCCTGCTGGGTGTGTGGATGGGGGTCCTGGTGAGCGCGGCCGGCACGGTCTATGGCACCTACCTCCTCAAACCGGTGATCAACGACCACGTCGTCCCCCTGATCGGGCAGGCGGACCCCGATCTGTCGGGATTGGTGCGGATCCTGTGGTTGATGGCGGCCACCTACCTGGTGGGCGGGCTGGGAGCCTTCGTCTCCAGGCGCCTGATGATCGATGTGTCGACGTCGATCCTCCTGCGGGTGCGCCTGCAACTGTTTGCCCGGATGCAGCGTCTGCCCCTGGGCTGGTTCGATCAACGCACCCACGGCCAGACCATGAGCCTCTTCACCAACGACGTGGACGCCCTGCGCGAGATGCTGGGCATGGGGCTGCCCGAATTCGTCAACTCGGTGGTGCGCCTGGTCGGGGTCTTCGTCATGATGGTGGCCCTGAGCCCGACCCTGACGCTGCTGTCGGTGGCCATGCTGGCCGTCATGTCCTGGTTGGTGCGTTTCCTGGCCCGCCGCGGGGCCGGCTACTTCAAGGGCCGTCAGAAGGCCCTGGCCGACCTCAACGGCTGCATCGAGGAGATGGTCGAGGGGCAGAAGGTGGTCCGGGTCTTCAACCACCAGGCCCGGTCCCGCGAGCGCTTCCAGCAGCTCAACGAGGCCCTGCGTCGGGCGGACTCGGGGGCCTGGACCTTCGGCAGCATCCTGATGCCCCTGATGGGCAACCTGGCCCATGTCCTCTTCGCCGTGACCGCGGCGGCCGGGGGCATCCTGGCGGTGCACGGGCGGATGGACCTGGGTTCGCTGGCCGCCTTCCTGCAGTACACGCGCAACTTCTCGATGCCGGTCACCCAGATCTCCCAGCAGTTCAACGGGATCATGAGCGCCCTGGCCGGCGCCGAGCGCATCTTCGGCTTGCTGGATGAGGCCGGGGAGGTGGACCAGGGCACGGTGACGCTGGTCCATACCGCCCGCCGGCCCGGTGGTGGCCTGGTCGAGTCGGCCGAGCGCACGGGTTCCTGGGCCTGGAAGCTCGTGGACGCCGACGGCGCCGTGGAATACCGCCCCCTGCGGGGCGAGGTGCGCTTCGAGCAGGTGACCTTCAGCTACGATGGCCGGGTCGAGGTCCTGCAGGAGGTCTCGCTCTTCGCCCTGCCGGGGCAGAAGATCGCCTTCGTCGGGTCTACGGGCGCCGGGAAGACGACCATCACGAACCTCTTGAACCGCTTCTACGAGACGACCCGCGGCGGGGTCACCTACGACGGGATTCCGCTGCCACAGATCCGCAAGGCCGACCTGCGGCGCTCGCTGGCCATGGTCCTGCAGGACACGCACCTGTTCACCGGCACGGTGCTGGAGAACATCCGCTATGGTCGTCTGGAGGCCACGGACGCCGAGGTGGAGGAGGCGGCCCGCCTGGCCAACGCGGATTCCTTCATCCGGCATCTGCCTCAGGGCTACCAGACGGTGCTGACCGCGGATGGGGCCAACCTCTCCCAGGGGCAGCGGCAACTGCTGGCCATCGCCCGGGCCGCCGTGGCCGACCCTCCGGTCCTGGTCCTGGATGAGGCCACCAGTTCCATCGACACGCGCACCGAGGGCCTCATCGAGAAGGGGATGGACAGCCTGATGCGGGGCCGGACGGTCTTCGTGATCGCCCATCGTCTGTCCACGGTGCGCCACAGCGATGCCATCCTGGTCCTGGAACAGGGCCGCATCATCGAGCGCGGCAGTCACCAGGACCTGCTGGAGGCCCGTGGTCGCTACTATCGGCTCTGCACGGGGCTCTCCGAGCTGGATTGAGGGCGGGCGGCTGCCACCGGAGGGCACGGGTCGGGGCGGTCCGCACCTTCCCACCAGACAACCGGGTATACCCGGATCTTCTCGCTGATACCCTTGACCTCGACTTCGGCGGGTTCCAGACACTCGACGTGGTCCTTGACCTTGACCCAGGTCTTCTCGCCGATCAGGATGTCGCACTTCCTCTGCTTGGCGACTCCCATGATCCTCGAAGCCATGTTCGTCGTGTCGCCGATCACCGAATACTCCAGGCGTTGACGCCCACGCT
>CAZQPM010000463.1:0-2707 GCA_964595195.1 uncultured Burkholderiales bacterium
AGCTACAACTCCCGGTTCTTTGCGGTCCTCAGCGAGGGCCGGCTGGCCATGTACCGTGGGGCGGCCCCCCTGTGGACCCGCCCGGTGGCCTCGGCGCGCGAACTGCTGAGGGTCGGCAACCAGGGAGATGTCTTCCTGCGCACCGCCGACGGCGTCGCTCGCCTGGCCCTGAGCCGGGATGCCGAGTTGGAGCCCGTTTCCCCCCTGGCCGAACTGGTGGCCGGAGACGACGGCGGCCAGTTGGGTCGGGTCAAGGTCAACGCCGAGGGCACCGAGTTCTGCCTGGAGCGCATCACCGCGGCCGCCAAGCTGTCCCGCAAGCTGCTGCGCATGCTGCGACGGGGCGAGAACCCCGAGGCCGAGGCCCGGATCGAGGAGCACGAGCTGCTCTACTACAACCGCAACACCGGCATCGTGAAGAAGTTCGGCAAGACCGAGGTGGACCCCGAGCGCAAGGGGCGCTTCGTGTGGACCGCCTCCCCGAACCTGGCCTTCCTGCTGCTGGGGGTCTCGGGGACCGGCCGCAAGGGCCACATGGCCTTCAAACTGATCCACGCCCGGGAGGATACGGTCTACTCCGAGTTCGAGATGAAGATCCAGGACGTCAGCAATCTCTGGGTCACCGAGAACGGTTCGGTCCTGCTGGAGATCCGGGTCTCCGAGCAGGAGGCGGCCCTGGTCCTGACCACCCTGGAGGGCGAGAAGGTCGTCATGACGCCGCCCCCCAACTCCCAGGTCCTGCACCTGGGACACCGGGTGGTGGCCCTGCGGACCGGCTCTGAACCCCGGATCCTCATCCGCAACTTCGCGGACGAGACGATCTGCCAGGCCGACCTGGGCCCGTTGGGGCGTCTCGGACTGGAATACGACATCCTCTTCAACGAGCGCGGCGGTCTGGACCTGATCACCCTCAAGGGGCAGGAGTTGCGGGTCAACCACACCGACACCGAATCCCTGGCCGTGGACGCCAGGCGCTGGGGGACGATGGCCAGCCAGTTGGAGACGGCCGAGCAGGAGACCCAGCAGCGTCAGGTCCAGCAGCACCGCCAGGAGGAGGAGCGCAGCCGCCGCCAGGAGGAGCGCAGCCGGGAGCTGGCCCGGGCCCTGGATCCGGCTCCGCGCGCCGAGGAGGCGGGGCTCCGCCTGGCCGTGCCCGGCCGGGAGGTCGCCCAGGACCCCGTCAGTTCGGACCTGGACCGCCGCCGTCAGGAGATCGAGGCCGACCTGGAAAAGGCCCGGATGCGCTTCGTCGCCGGCGCCACGGATCGCAACGAATACCACGAGGCCGTGCGGACGCTGAACCTGCAGATGTCGCGTCTGGTCGCCGAGGAGCAGGAACCCCCGGCCGAGCCGATCCCGGCACCCACTGCGCTGGCCGCCCCTCCCGTCGCCCCGTCGCCGCCTGCCCCGACGCCCACGCTCTCGCTATCCCTGGATCCCATCCCCGCGCCGACCCAACGGCCGGCTCCGGGCAGCGACTATGTCCCCCCCTCCTCGTGTCTTGCTCCCGACGAGTTCGAGCGGCAGAAGCTGGAGCGCCTGCTGTCGGTCCTGGAGGAGCGGCTGGCTCGGCGGGAGGTCTCCGAGGCGACCTACCGGCAGCTCAGGGAGCGCTTCCAGCAGCGTCAGTCGGCGCTCTGAGACGGTCCAGGAGCTCCTGCGTCCGGACCGGCCCGGGATGCCCCAGGTGGCGCGCCAGCCGGGCGACGCAGGGTTGTTCCGGTTCGGGTCCCCCGGCGAAGATCCGGCTCGGAGGCCCGCAGGCCACGACCTCGCCGGCGCGCAGGACGAGCACGTGCTCGAAGTCCTCGGCCGCCAGATCCAGGTCGTGGGTGATCACCAGGACCGTGGTCCCCCGGCTGCGCAGGGAGTGCAGGATCCTCCGCAGTCGGTCGTAGTCGGCCTGGTCCAGCGAAGCCGTGGGCTCGTCCAGGATCAGGGCCGGCGTCTCCATGGACAGGACCGAGGCCAGGGCCAGGCGTCGCAGTTCGGATCTCGTCAGGTCGTAGGGATGGGCCTGGGCCCGGCCCTCCAGGTCCACCTGGGCCAGGGCCCAGGCCACGGCCGCGCGGACCTGATCCTCGGTGCGGCCCAGGTTCCGGGGCCCGAAGGCCACCTCCTCGGCGACCGTGGCCGCGAAGACCTGGCGGCGCGGGTCCTGGAAGACGTGCCCGGCCCGCGAGGCGATGCGACAGGCCGGCACCCGGGCCGTGTCCAGGCCGTCCACCAGCACCCGACCGCGCGTCGGGACCAGGAGTCCGTTGAGAAGTCGGGCCAGGGTGCTCTTGCCGGCCCCGTTGGGTCCGACCAGGGCCACCGTGGAGGAGGCCGGCAGCACCAGGTCGACGCCCCTCAGGGCGCATGTGCCGTCCGGATAGTCGAACCCGGCCGCCTCCAGGCGGAACTCGATCATCGGCGCAGGCCCTCCAGGGTCTGGTCCTCCCGGACCGGCCAGGGGCCGGCCCAGAGCCCCCGGGCCGAGGCCTGGCGGGCCAGACGCGTCCAGGGGGCCTCCAGGGCTCCGGGCTGGGGCGGGATGCGCGCCGGGCCATCGTAGACCAGCCGCCCGCGGGAAAGGACCAGCCAGCGCGGGAAGTCGGCCGCCTCCGCCAGATGGGGGGTGGCCCACAGGACCGTGTGCCCTTCGGCCGCCATCTCCAGGGCGATGGCCAGGACCTCGCGTCGGCCCTGAGGGTCCAACAGGGCG
>CAZQPM010000464.1:0-2706 GCA_964595195.1 uncultured Burkholderiales bacterium
CCTCCGCATCAGGGGCTCAGCCCCCGACGGTCAGCGTCCTCAGACGTTCTGGTTCATGTCCTTCTTGCGCATCTCGACCACGGAAGGCCACCAGTCGAAGGACTGGCAGGTCTGGCCGTCGCGGACGAAGGTGCCGCGCATCTGGTCGTGCTGCACGCCCAGGGAGGTGATCCCCAGCTCGTCCAGGGTCAGCAGTTCGCCGTTGTCGACGATCGCATCGCTGTTGCCATCCTGCCAGACCTTCAGGCCCTGCAGTTCGGCGCCCTGCACCTGGCCGTTGCCATCCACGTCCAGCGTCCGCAGGGCCTCGTAGCCGTTCTGGAAGCCGCCGAAGGTGCCGAAGAGGCACGAGCCGTCGACGCTGCCATCAGCGTGAGGACGAACCAGCAGGCCATCCTGCGGGCCAACCCACTCGGTCAGGACCGGGAAGCCGTTGGCGTGGAAGTCGAACAGGGCGACGCGGGTCTTATCGAAGCTGTCCACGTGGGGCATCCACTTGCCAGCCGAAGCCTGCAGCTTGCCGTCCCGGTCCAGGTCCAGGACGATGGGCGACACGGCTGCACGCACGTTCGTCTGGTAGTAGGTGGTGGTGTGGACGTTCGTGGTGATGGTGTTGACGTATTCCTTGCGGTAGTGTTCCTGGATGTTGGTCGTCTGGGTCACGGTCCCCTGGGCCACGTAGGCCGCCGCCAGGGCATCGGGGTCACCGACGACGATCACGTTGGGCGTCTTGTTGGTGTCCTGCGTGGAGGTCGTCTTCAGGTAGGTGTCCCCGACGTAGACGGGCCCCGTCTGCGAGGTGCTGGAGGACTGGCTGCTGGAACTCGTGCTGCCCACGGTGTCGAAGATGATTCCCCGACCGTTGGTGTCCACGGTGTTCTTCACGAGGGAACGGATCTCTCCGCCCGACAAGCCACTCTGGGAAACCGTCTCGTAGTAGTCGTTCCAGCCCGGACCGGGGTCTGCCCCACCGCCGACCCAGTTGCGCAGGGCGGGCAGCAAAGAGCCCAGGCCCTTGCCATCGCCACGCCCGCCGACCCAATACTTGATGTGGACGGCGGTGCCTCCGGAAACGGCGGTGCTGGTGTTCGTCTGCACGTTCTTGTCGACGGTCCGACTGCCATCGTAGACCTTCTCGACCTTGGTGGTGACGGTACCGGTACCACCCTCCGCCCCAGTGACTCCGGCCAGGGCCGGAGCGGCCAGCATCCCTGCCAGGACCACGGCCACGGCTGTCTTCAAGTAACCCACAACAGCCACCTCTCCTTCACATGGTTTCCGGCACGGACACTGCCGGGCTTGTTCCTATGGTAGCGGTTCCGAGGCGGGAGTTTGTTATCAACATGATGTCCGGATGTTAACTTTTTCGGCCAAACTGGTCCCCCATGCGTGCGCACGAAGGAACCCGCCTTCCCCGGGCATAACCAAGCCAGGAGAGCGTGGGTCTGAACCTGCAAATCCCTTCCAAGGAGTCGCCATGCGCAAGTTCTGGGCTGGAGTCCTCTTCGTGACCATCCTGATGGGCCTGGTGGGAACCCGGGCGGCCTGGGCCGACGTATCCCACACCACTCCCCAAAGCCTGAAGAGCCTGGGCCTGAACCCTGAACGTTTCGTCCTGGCGGCGTTCTCGCCGGACGGGCGCAGCCTCCTGGGCTCGGAACCCGGCACGACCGAAGAGATCGCCAGGGGCATCTCCTACAAGATCTTCCTGCTTTCCCTGCGCTCCGACGGCCGGGTCACCGAGGCCCGCCGCTACGAGATTCCCGAGGTGGTCGAGCAGCTCTCGTTCACTCCCGACGGCCAGCAGGTCGTCATGGTCGCCCGGTCCGGCGCCACCTGGATGGTCCTGGACCTCAAGACCGCACAGGTGCGGACCTTCATGGAACACCAAGCGGGCCAGTCGGGCTTCCGCAACCATCCTCCGGTCCTCTGGCACGCCGGCGGCAAGATGTTGGCCCTGGGCTACTTCTACGACGGAAACGACTTCGGAGGAAGGAACACGATCACCGAGATCGACCCGTCGCAGACCGGGGTCGCCGCCTTCACCCAGAGCCTGGAGGTCGAACCGATCGAGCGCAGCTTCAAGAATCTGGCCATCCACTCGTATCCGGCCGCCGACCGGGGCTTCTTCTGCAACCGGGAAGGCGACCTGTATCACCTCTACCGCTGGGTGGCGGGCAGCCAGCCCGTGAAGGTGGACCAGGCCCTGCGCTTCACCGCCTACGACGCCGCGGGTGACCGCACGGCCTACTCGGCCCGGCGCAACGAGAATCTCAACGAGGTGGTCCTCTTCGACGGGGCCACCGGAACCCGGCAGGTCCTGGCCAGGTCTGCAGAGCCCTTCCTCTACCTGACCCTGTCCAGGGATGGAAGCACGATCCTGGTGACCCAACTGGCCGGCGACAAGGTCGACTACCTGTCGGCCAGTTCCCGCTCCGGGATGGTCCTCAAGCCCCACCCGAAGCTGCCCCGGGCCCGATCGGGCCAGGTCCGGATGACCGTGGACGGCAGCCGGTTCTGCCTGTACAACAGCGAAGGCCTGCGGGTGGTCGACCTTCCCTAGCAGCACCCCCCCAGGCCCGGACCCGACCGCGGCCCCCTGCCCCGGAGGCCGGCCGGGCCGGGCCTCGCGTCGGGTCCTGGTTTCCTGGCTGCTGGCCCTGGGGTTCCTGGGCCTGGCCGAGCAGGCCCTGGAACCCCACGTGG
>CAZQPM010000465.1:0-2696 GCA_964595195.1 uncultured Burkholderiales bacterium
CCGACGACTACCTGCCCAAGCCCTTCAAGTTCAAGGAACTCCTGGCCCGCGTCCGGGCCCTGCTGCGCCGGGCCGGCAGCGACCCGGGAACGCGCCTGACCTTCGCCGACCTGGCGCTGGAGCGCCGCGAGCGTCGCGTTACCCGGGCCGGGCAGGTGGTCGACCTGACGGTCAAGGAATACGAGATCCTGGAGTACCTGCTGCGTCATCCGCGGCAGGTGCTGACCCGCGAGCAGATCCTGGACCACGTCTGGGGCTGGGACTACCCCGGTGGGGCCAACGTCGTCGAGGTGCACGTCAGCGCCCTGCGCGCCAAGCTGGGCGACGCGGATCGCAGCCTGATCCGGACGGTCCGCGGGGTGGGGTATGCCCTCGGTTCCTGAATCCCGGTGGCGGCTTCCCGACACCCCGCTGGCCTGGTTGGTGGCCGCCGGCTACCTGGCCTGCCTGGCGCTGACCCTGGTGATGCTGGCCCTGGTGATGCGCCACATGGTGGCCCGCTACCTGTGGGCCTCGACCCAGGCGCGGTTGATCCAGCAGGCCCGAACCTCCCTGGGCCTGACCGAGGCCGGCCGCGAGCAGCGCCCGGCCCTGGACGACCTGGCCGCGCGGAGCCCCCAGGAGGTGGTCGGAATCCTGGCCAGGGCAGGGATGACCGCGCGAATCCTGGATCGGGAAGGCCGGACCCTGGCCCAGGCCGGACCCGACGTGGCCGTGATGCCCCTGCCCGGAGCCCAGCAACTGGCGCAGGTCCGCCGGGGCGGGCCCGGGCGCCGTCGTCCCGGCAGCCCGGCCTGGCTGGCGGAGACTCCCCGCCGCCGCATGCTGGTGATGCTGCTTCCCCTGGGGCACCCCCGACACGCCTCTAACCTGCTGCAACTGGGTTCGCCTTGGCGTTTCGTCGAGGAACTGAATACCGAACTGGGCCGCCTGCTGCTATGGACCATCCTGGGGTCCGCCCTGCTGGGAGTCGGCGCCAGCCTGCTGGTCGGCCGCCTCCTGGCCCGGCCCCTGCAGCGCCTGGCCCAGACGGCCCGCCGGGTGGCCGAGGGGGATCTCTCGGCCCGCACGGGCCTGCCGGGCGGGCGCAGCGAGATCCGGGCCGTGGCCTCGGCCTTCGACGACATGGTGTCCCGCCTGGAAGAGAGCTTCACAGCCCAGAAGCGCTTCGTGGCCGACGCCTCCCACGAACTGAAGACGCCCCTGACGGCCATCGCCGGCATGGCCGAACTGCTGGAGCAGGCCACCCCCGACGAACGCCGCCGGGCGCTGGCCACCCTGCAGCGGGAGGTGTCCCGGATGAGCCGCCTGGTGGAGGAGTTGCTGACCCTGTCGCGGACCGAGGAGGGGCCGGCGACCGGCCCGCGGGTGGCCTTCGACGCCGCCGAGATGCTGGCGGAGGTGGCGGACAGCGCCGCGCTGCTGGCCCCCGCGCATCCCCTGGAGGTCCGCGTGCCCGGTCCCCTCCGGCTGGTGGGAGACCGCGAGGCCCTGGCTCGGGCCGTACGCAACCTGGTGGACAACGCCGTGAAGCACTCTCCACCGGGGTCCGCCGTGACCCTCGAGGGTCTGGGCGAGCCCGGCGAGGTCCACCTGCGGGTTCGCGACCGCGGTCCCGGGATTGCCGCCGGGGACCTGCCGCACGTCTTCGACAGGTTCTACCGGGCCGACCGCTCTCGTTCGCGGCAGACCGGCGGCAGCGGTCTGGGTCTGGCCATCGTGCGGGCCGTGGTGGAGGCCCACGGGGGACGCGCCACCCTGTGCAACCACCCCGAGGGAGGCCTGGAGGCCACCCTCGTGCTGCCTTCAGGGAATCCTCAGGAATCGCGGCCCCCTTCTTCAGTCGCCCGCCCCACAATGAACCTGCAAGCCGAACCAGACCAACAAGACACGGAGGAAGAACCCCGATGAAGCTTCTTGCACGCAACCTCTTGACCGCGGCCCTGGCCCTGAGCCTGCTCACGACGGGCGTAGTCCTGGCCGAGGGCCAGAACGGTCAGGGCCCTGGCCCCGGCAACTGCTGCCCCACCTGCGGGCGGGCCCAGCGCCCCCACGGCAAGCACGCCCGAGCCGCCAGGAACCCGATGGCCCGGATGATGCGCGAGTTGAACCTGACCGACGCCCAGCGTCAGCAGATTCAACCCATCATGAAGGAATTCCGCGAGCAGGGACAGGCCCGCTTCAAGGCTCACCGGACCAGCTTCGAGTCCGTCCTGACCGCCGAGCAGAAGGCCCAACTCGAGAAGAACAAGGCCGAACGCGGCCACGGGCCTCGGGGGTTGGGGCTGCAACAACTGAACCTGAGCCAGGACCAGAAGGCGCGCCTGGCCACCCTGCGCGAAACGGCCCAGGCCCAACGCCAGGCCGACATGCAGAACCTCAAGACCCGCCTGGCCTCGGTCCTGACGGCCGAGCAGAAGACCCGACTCGACCAGTTCTTCCAGGAGCGGCAGAACCGCCCCGACGGCCCCCGGCGCGGACCGGGCCAGAGGGGTCCGTGCCCCCAGGGGACCCAGGGTGCCCCGTGCCCGCAGGGGACCAACAAGTAACCACCCTCGCTCCAGGTTCTCAGAAGGGCTGCCCGGAAACGGGTAGCCCTTCTGGCTGTGCCCCGGAACCCGCGTGAGACAGGTCCCGAGCCGGATGCCAGGACGCGCGCTGCCGGTGCAGGATATCCGAGCCGCGCAACGAGAAGA
>CAZQPM010000466.1:0-2678 GCA_964595195.1 uncultured Burkholderiales bacterium
TGCGAATGTGTGTCCACAGGTCCCGCTCGGATACTTCCCGCTGGGCGTAGCGCTCCAGCGACCGCAGGCGCTCGCCGTAGGCCCGCCCGGCCGCACCGGCTACGGTGCCGACGGCTGCCACGAGCACGGTCCACATGTCCAGGTTGATGTCCATTCAGACGTCCTCCATCGATGTTGCTCAGGCCTTCCAGCGCCGCAGGTTGCCGGCGCCGTTGGTGTCGTAGATGACCCCGGGGGCGACCATGACGGGGTATGTGCCCGCCCATTCCCCCCGCACAGCCCCGGTGTCGAGGTCCCGGAACCTGTAGCCCCCTTCGCCCCCGGTCAGGAGCCACGCATCCTCCCCGGACGAGGCTTCCCCGCCCCATCCGGTCGCCCAGTCTCCTGCCGGCAGGGTCCACAGGGTGGAGGCCAGGTTCCGAACCACGGACTGTCGGTGGGTGCTGCGGTCCTCGGCCACCACGCGGCCGCCTGTCATCGGGTGCCACAGGGTCCGAGGAGGGAGCCATGTCCAGGATGGCCAGTCCGACTGCGTGTGGGTGGCCTCCCGTGCTCCACCCGCCGACCAGGTCACTTCAGAAACCCTGATGTCGAGCACGGTCTCGCCGCTGTACATGCGGCCATAGACGTGGCCATCGGGAGACATCCGGTCGACCACGAACCCCAGGGAACTCGCCACGTAACCGGCAGTCGGTGGCGGAGGCCCATGGAGCACATCCGTGACGGCGCTCCGTCCACCGGCCAGGTCAAGCATACCCACGCATCCCCAGGCCCGGCCGGCGCCATTTCCGAACATGTGGTAGGGTGCCAGCCCTGCCGGGGTGGCCGTTGTCGCCGATTGCCAGAGGGCCAGAGGGGCCGTCCAGGGGACGGAGGGCTGCGCCAGGGCCAGCTCCCCGGCCGGCTCATAGACATCCCTCTCGCGCGTCCACAGGCGCGGATTGGCGAGCCCGAGCCGCATGTCGTAGAGCCGATCGCCCCAGACGAAGAGCCCCTCCAGGCTGGACCCGCCCATCGCCCACGCCGTGTGTCCGCCCACGGCGCCCCCGGTCACTGCGTCCAGGATTCCGTCGACGTGGGTCCACGGTGATGCCTGTCGCAGCAGGACCACCTCGCGTCGGGCCGGATTGTAGACCGGCCGCGCTCCCTCGGGCATGTCGTCGCGAGACCAGGCCAGCGCCCCGTTGCTCTCGCGACAGCAGCGCACCTGCTGGCCCCGCACCGTCAGGATGTAACCCTGGTCCACGGTGTAGCCGATGATGGCATCCCAGGGGCCAGGGATGCTCCACCCGGCATCCAGCTTCCAGGGCCGATAGCCCGCGCCCATGACGTAGAGGCTGCCCGTATAGTCGGGGGCTCCCGTCACGCCGTTGTGCCAGGCCAGGGCTCGGGATTCGCTCCCCGTGCTGACACCGCTCCCCAGGACTCCGCTGTTCGTCCCCAGGATGAAGGGCATCCAGCGGCGTCCCGTGCGATGGTAGTCGATGAAGGCAATCGTCACGGTCTGTCCGACATGGGGCCGGAACCTGCCCGAGCAGGAAGACAGGCGGGTGTAGGGGTGAGGTCGGCCTGGGACGCGACAGTCACAGGTTCCGTCATCGTAGACCGCCTCCACGATGGCGCGCTCGGTTGGCTGCTCGCCGCGCCCCAGGCCAGGAAGCGCCCCCATCAGGCGCCCCGGTAGAAGGGGCTGGACCCCAGGACCATCGGCATCGGGCCCGTCAGGACGACCACGGACTCGCCCGCGGCGAATCCCGTCGATGCGAGTCCGCCCAGTCCCGTCATGGCGTGCTCGCGGTCGCCCACGCGCACGTCCGACAGGCCCGCCTGGGAGTCCCCTTCCACGGTCCCCAGGCTGAACCCCGGGGTGCGTTCCAGTTCCCTGCGCGCCACCGAGCGCAGGCCATCAGCGAGCCTCCTGGTCTCGTCCATCACAGATACTCCAATGCCGTGAATTCCGTGCACCGGCCATCCGGGTCGTCGGAGAACCGGTGCTTGACCTCGGTAACGTAGAGCGCCCGATCGGCGTGAACCCTGGGGTTGATGAGTCGCACCGTCTGTCCCGGCTCAAGCAGCAGATGGAGGTGGTGCAGCTTCAGGGAATGGGTCCGAGCGCGCCGACCGAATTTCTGCAGGTAGCGCTGGCAGTGGGTCCTCATCCACTCGGGCGTCGGGATGAGCGGATTGTCCGAGAGCTCCTTGGGGAAGGCCTCGGGGTCGTCGACGTAGGTGGTGTTGGTCTCGGTGTGCGACCAGGAGTCGTCCTCGTCGTCCCCGTCGTCCCGGAGGAATCCCTCGTCCTGCCAGATGGACTGGCTGCTTTCCTCGAAGGTGCCCTTCACGCGGAAGTGCCCGCTGCCACCCGGGAATCCAGGCCCATCGGAGGGCTGTCCCCACGTGTACTTGCAGGACACGCACCCCCCTGGGCTGCCGTTGATGAGATGCGTCCCGTAGACGGTGTCAGGGGCTCGCCGATACCAGACGGCCCGCTCCCGGCCGGCAGAATCGATGAAGATGAAGTCCGACAACTGGCCGCCAGACTGGTGCAGAATCTCCAGTTGGATGCCGTTGCCCGGCTTTCCCCAGGAGGCAGAATACTGTCCGTAGGCCCCGGACACCTCGACGTCAGCCAGGACTCCGCCGGCCTCTACGACCCGACGGATGGTCACCTTGCTGGC
>CAZQPM010000467.1:0-2672 GCA_964595195.1 uncultured Burkholderiales bacterium
CGTCGCGGCCAGGGCGGCCCCGGCCAGGAAGGCCAGTTCCAGCCCCCCATAGCAGGCCAGCATCTCGACGGGGTCGGCCGGCGTCCCGTGCAGGGCCAGGGCCGCCTCCACCACCCGGCACTTGTGTTCCAGGGCAGCGGGGCCCATGCCGGTTCCTGCCCCTACGCACTGGGCTGGCGGAAGGCCGGTCAGGGCCGAAACCAGGGCAGAGGCAGGCGTTGTGTTGCCGATGCCCATCTCGCCGAAGAGGACCGCGTTGCTGCCCCGTCGGGCGGCCTCGGTCACCTGTTGGCGGCCCCAGGCCATCGCCGCCAGGCACTCCGGCAGGCTCATGGCCGGTTCCACGCTCAGGTCGCGCGTCCCCCGGCGCACCTTGCAGTCCACCAGGCCGTCCTGGGGGGCGAAGTCGTGGTCGACCCCCACGTCGCACACGACGAGTTCGATCCCGTGAAGACGGCAGAAGAGGCCCGCGGCTCCGCCGCCCCGAGCCAGGTTCAGGCTGTGCTGCCAGGTGACCTCGCGGGGGCTGAAGGTGACGCCGCGGGCGGCCACGCCATGGTCCCCCGCCGCCAGCAGCAGGACCGGTCGGGCCAGGGTGGGGGCCAGCGTCCCCTGGGCGCGGGCGATGCGCACGGCCAAGCGCTCCAGGGCCCCCAGGGCCCGGGGGGGCATGGTCTTGCGGTCCAGGTGCTTCCAGGCGGCCTGTTCCAGGTCCAGGGGTGGGGTGGGGGAGGGAGGAGCGGTCATGTCCGAAGTCATGCCCGAAGGATAGACCAGGGAGCCATCCCTGCGCAACTTTCTGGCCGTCCCGGAGGAGAGGACCCGCGGACAGGGAAGGGGCGGGCACCAGTGAGTGACGTGTTGCCCCAGGATTCCCCGGACCCCGGCGATGGATCGGAGCGACCAGGGCCTGCCCCCTCGGGGGCACCCCTGCCAGCGTCCAGCCCCGTCGCCCCCGGCGCGGGCTCCCTCCTGGGGGTGTTCTCCAACCGCAAGCCGAGCCCGGGGTTGGGCCTGGTCCTGTCGCTGGCCTTCTATCCCGGATGCGGACAGGCCATGAACCGGCGCTGGTTCAAGGCTGGCTTCTTCGCCCTGGTCTTCACCGTGGCCCTGGCGGCTTTCGTCTTCATCGTGGCTCAAGGCCTGTTCGGGTTCTATCGGGCTCTGGTCGATCTCCAGGAGCCGCCCTCGCTGTCCCGGGTCCTGCGACCCTCGCTGCGACCGGGAGTCGCCACCCTGGTCGTATACGTCTGGGCGGCCCTGGACGCCTGGCTCGAAGCGCGCCGCCTGGCCCGGTCGGGAACGCCGACGCCGTGACCGCTTCGCCTCCGCAGGTGGGCGACTCCCGCTGGGACCCGCTGGAGTACCAGTCGGGTCGCTCGCGGGTCCTCTTGATCGCAAATCGTCGTTCGGGCCGTTGCGGGGCACGCTGGCGTAAGGGAAAGGTCTCTCCAGTGGACCGGATCCGCACGTGTCTTTCCGCCTGGAACGTCGACTGCGATGTCCACCTCAGCCCGACCACCCAGGACACCGTCGAGGCGGCTCGCCGGGGTGCCTCGGCAGGCTACGCGGCCGTGGTGGCCACTGGAGGCGACGGTACGCTGCGGACCGTCGCCGACGGTCTGGTCGGCAGCGACACGCCGCTGGGCCTTCTGCCCATGGGCACCGAGAACGTGCTGGCTCGCTCCATGGGTATCCCGCTGGACCTGGAGGGAGCCTGCCGACATCTGGTCCGCAGCCACGTCCGCCAGATGGATGTAGGCCGCCTGGGAGACCAGCACTTCCTGTGCTTTGCGGGGATCGGCTTCGACGCCCAGGTGGTCGAGGTGGTCGACATGCAGGCCAAGGAGGCCCTGGGCAGCATGGCCTACGTGGCCGCCGCCCTGGGGGCTGCCTGGAAGCACCGGGACCTGGTGCCGCAAGCCCGGTTGACGGTGGACGGCCGGACCTTCGAACACGAGTTCTGGCTGATCCTGGTCGGCAACATCCCCCTGTACGGCGGACAACTGCGGCTGACCCCCCGGGCCTGCCCGCGGGACGGCCTGCTGGACGTGTGCGTCTTCGAGCGGGCCGACGCCTTGGGGACCCTGCGCCAGTGGATGGGGGCGGCGGTGGGCTCCCATCCGCAACTGCCCGAGGTGGCCTACTATCTGGGGCGCAACATCCTGGTCGAGACCCAGACGCCCGTCGCCGTGCAACTCGACGGCGACAACGTGGCGCCGACCCCGTCGCGGATCCGGGTGGTGCCCCAGGGGTTGCGGGTGAGGTTCTAGTTTTCAAGCTTTTTTCAGGGCGCAGGGATAGCACGATGGCGGGCTGCTGCGTCCCCGGTCCGGTCCTTCTGCCGAATCCGGGTTCGGGAGGGAGTCCGGGCTCGACCCGGTGGGGGGGAATGCAGACGAGCGAGGTGCCTTCATGGCTGCGGAGACCATCGTCCTGGGTGTGGTGGGGGCTGATTGCCACGCCGTGGGCAACAAGATCCTGGAGAGGGTATTCACCGACCACGGCTTCCGCGTGGTGAACCTGGGGGTCATGGTGTCCCAGGACGAGTTCATCGACGCGGCGATCGAGACCAACGCCCGGGCCATCCTGGTCTCCTCGCTGTATGGCCAGGGTGAGCTGGACTGCGAAGGCCTGCGCGAGCGCTGCCTGGCACGGGGACGGGAGGACGT
>CAZQPM010000468.1:0-2653 GCA_964595195.1 uncultured Burkholderiales bacterium
ACGGCGTCGGCCTGGAGGTGCCCGAGGGGCAGGTGACGGCGCTGATCGGCGAATCGGGCAGCGGCAAGACGACTCTCTCCAACGCCGTGCTGCGCCTGCTGGCGCCCAACGCCCGGGTCCGCCAGGGTCGAATCCTGGTGGACGGGGTCGACGTCCTGACGATGAAGCCCGAAGAGGTGCGCCGCCTGCGTTGGCGACAGGCCTCGCTGGTCTTCCAGGCGGCCCAGAGCGCCTTCAATCCCACCCTGACCCTGGGCGAGCAACTGCTGGATGCGGTGGCCGACCACGACCATGACCCACGCCAGCCTCCCTTCCCCCAGAGGGTCGAGGAGTTGCTGCAGATGGTCCGCCTGGACCCCTCCCGGATCCGGCCGGCCTACCCGCACCAGCTCAGCGGCGGGATGCGTCAGAGGGTGGCCATCGCCATGGCCTTGATCCTGCAACCGGGCATCCTGGTCCTCGATGAGCCGACCACGGCTCTGGATCTGATCACCCAGTCCTACGTCCAGGGAATCCTGGAGGACGTGCATCGCCAGACCGGAGTGACCATGCTGTTCATCACCCACGACATGGCCGCCGTCGCTCGCCTGGCCCACTTCGTTGGGGTCATGTACGGGGGCCGTCTGGTGGAGTTCGGCACCGCTGAGACCGTCCTGGGCCAGCCCCGCCATCCCTACACCTCGGCCCTGCTCTCTAGCGTTCCCCGGGTGGACGGCAAAGAGCGACCTCGCTCGGGGGCGGCTCCTCGGGCCCCGGACCTGCTGGCCCGGCCGATCGGCTGCAACTACACCGAGAGCTGCGCCAGGGTTCAGGAAGATTGCCGTCGCTCCCGGCCCCTCCTGACGGATGGAGTGGCCTGTTTCCATCCCCGGGAGGCTCCATGAACTCGGTCCTGGCCCTGAGGGGCGTGCACGTCGATTTTCCATTGCCCTCCGGGCGCCTGCTGCGCGCCGTGCAGGGAGTCGATCTGGAGGTGCCCGAGGCGGGCATCGTGACCATCGTGGGCGAGAGCGGCTGCGGCAAGAGCACCCTGGGCAAGGTCCTGCTGGGAGTCCTCCAGCCCACCCGGGGGACCGTGCACTTCGGGGATACGCAACTGTGGGGCCGGGGTTTCCGCTGGAGTCGCCCGTTGAGGTTGCAGGTGCAGGTGGTCCATCAGGACTCCTACGCCAGCCTGAATCCTGTGCACCGGGTCGAGACCATCCTGGGCGGGCCCCTGCGGGCCCACGGTCTGGTGCGCGCAGGGCAGCCGGCGCGCCGAGCGGTGCGTGGATTGTTGGAGCGGGTCGGCCTGACGCCGGCCGACTACTTTGCCGCCAAGCATCCCTTCCAACTGAGTGGAGGGCAGCGGCAGAGGGTGGCCCTGGCCCGGGCCCTGATGTTGAATCCCAGGCTGATTCTGGCGGATGAACCCGTCTCGGGGGTGGACGCCTCGGTCCGCCTGGCCATCCTGGAGTTGATGAAGACGCTGAACCGCGAGCAGGGGATCGCCTTCGCCTACATCACCCACGATCTGGCCACGGCCCGACTCTTCGGCGGAGGTCACCCCATGCTGGTGATGTACCTGGGGCGGGTGGTCGAGAGGGGCGAGGTCGGGGCCCTGCTGGACCGGCCCCGCCACCCGTATCTCAAGGCCCTGCTGGCCGCCTTGCCCCCGCCCGACCCGCTCCAGGCGCGGAACGTCGGTCCCCTGCCCCTGAAGAGCGTGGACCTGCCGGATCCGACCCGTCCGCCGTCGGGTTGCCCCTTCCATCCGCGCTGTCCGATCGCCCAGGAGCGATGTGCTCAGGGCGACCCCCCGCCCCTGGTGGAGGGGGTGGCCTGTCACCTGGCCTGAGGGGGAAGTTGCTCATCTTCCTGTTGACCGCGCGACGGTAGCGACGTGGGCGCCGGGGTCGATCGAGCGCGAGGCCGGCGACTATGGCCAATGACACTGTGCCCGCGTTGTGCCCGCTTTCACTGGCCATGCCTGAGGCGGGTCGGGTGGGCGTTCAGAGCATCCTCAGGACGACCTCCCGCTTGCGGCCCAGGCTCCAACGCTGGCCTGGCCCGAGCGGCGACGAGGTCCCCTGAAGTTCCAGCGACCTCCAACGCTTCATCAGCCAGTTCGTTCTCAAAGGATATTCCTGGGACGGGACCAGGACAACGGCAGAAGACCATTCCACAACAAGACGGTGCACTGTGGCAAGAGGGGGACACAGCCCTGGATCCGCCGCCTCGTGTATCAGCCACGCCCGGCCTCAGGGCCTGGGCATGAACACCCGTGGGCGGACGCACGCGATGTGCCCCCCTATCCAACCCCCAGCGCCTGGATGATCTCGTCCGAGTCCGTCATCACGACCAGGCGGTGCCTGGCTCGGGAGGCGGCCACGTAGAGGTCGCTGCGATCGAAGCGACCTTCCTTGAAGCCGGTCAGGTCGATCAGGAGGAGCACATCCGCCTCCAGGCCCTTGAAGGACCGGATGGTCGAGAACAGCACGCCTTTGCCGGCCTGCCACTCCTCGTGCTTTTCGGTAAGGCGGGGGTTGGCAATACCGGCCTTCAGGGACGAGTTGCCTGTCCCGCCTTGATTGCCGCCCGACTCCTAACGGTCATCATCAAGACCCTGCCGTGCCGCTATGATCGCGCCCTGGACCGGATCTGGCCCGGCGCC
>CAZQPM010000469.1:0-2639 GCA_964595195.1 uncultured Burkholderiales bacterium
CGGGGGGACCACCTGGTGGCCCTGCTGGAGCGCCTCAGGGGCTACACGTCCGCCGACTTCCAGCGGGTGGGCCTGTCGGCCACGGTGGGCAACCCCGAGCTGCTGCTGGAGTGGCTGCAGGGCGGAAGCACCCGGCCGGCCGTGGTGGTCCGGCCGCCCAAAGAGCCCTCGTCCCGCCTGGTCGAGTTCCATCCCCTGGCCGACGACGAGGACGCCGCGCCGCGGGCGGTGGCCCTGGTTCGAGGCTGCAAGTCCCTTTTCTTCGCCGAGTCCCGGGGGCGGGTCGAGCGCTTCAAGACCGCCCTGGAGGACTTCGGGGTCCTCACCTTCGCCCACCACGCCTCGCTTTCCAGGGAACTGCGCGAGGACGCCGAGCGCGCCTTCCGCCAGGGGTCGTCCTGCTGCATCGTGTGCACCTCCACCATGGAACTGGGCCTGGACGTGGGCGACCTGGACCTGGTGCTGCAACTGAATGCGCCCGCCACGGTCTCGGCCTTCCTGCAACGGCTGGGACGCACCGGCCGCCGCCCGGGCACCAAGGCCCGCCTGGCCTTCCTGACGGACGATGGTGACAGCTTCCTGCAGGCCTGTGCGCTGGTCCGCCTGGCCCTGCGGGGATGGGTCGAGCCCGTGGCGCCGACCCGGCGCTCGCTTCCCGTGTATCTGCACCAGGTCCTGGCCCGCATCCTGGAGCACAGCGGCCTGGGGCGCCGGGCCCTGGTGGAGGGGGCCGGGCACCCCTACGGCTTCGCGGACCTCTCGCCTGCCGAGCGGGAAACCGTGCTGGACCACCTGCTGGCCACCGGCATCCTGGACCGGGCCGACTCGCTTCTGATCCTGGGGCCGGCGGGCGAGAAGAACTTCGGCTACGCCAACTTCCGCGAACTGTACAGCGTCTTCGACACCCCGGCGCAGTTGCGCGTCCTGACCACGGCCAACCAGGAGATCGGGACCCTGGAGACCTGGTTCGCCCGGGCCCTGGGCGAGCCGTTCGTCTTCGTCCTGGGCGGCCGGGCCTGGGTGACCGTCCACTGCGACTGGGAGAGGGCCGTGCTGACCGTGACGCCCGCCCCGCGGGGGCGCTTCCCCAGTTGGATGGGCTCGCCCGTGCTGGTCTCGCGCGAGGTCTGCCAGGAGATCCGCGCGCTCCTGCTGGACACCGGGCCGGCCGGGTTCCTGGCCGAGGCCCCCGCCCGGGTCCTGGACCGCCTGCGCCGCGAGCGCGCCCAACTGCTGCGCCCCGCCCGACTGGTCCTGCAGCGCCGCGGCGACACCGTGTGGCTGCACACCTACGCCGGCGGCCGGGTGAACCAGGTGCTGGGCCTGCTGCTGGAGGAGCGGGCCGGCCTTGAGGCCAACCTCGACAACCTGGCGATCCGCAGCGACCTGCCGGCCACCGGCCCCTGGTGGTCCGCCTGGGAGCCCGTGCTGGCCGAGGCGGCGGCCGGCCTTTCCCAGGACACCCTGCAGCGCCTGGTGGCCCGCCTGCCCCGCGGGCGCCTGTCCAAGTTCCAACCCTATCTGCCCCCCGCCATGGAGGCCCGCTGGCTGGCCGAGCGCACCCTGGATGCCGAAGGTGCCCGGGACGTGACCGCGCAGGGTTGGCGAACGCTGGGGTAGACAGGGCAGACGGCAGGACCGGGATGGCCAGGTTCTTCGCGGAGTCCATCCGCCCCCGGGCCGGTGCCGCGGGTCGCGCCCGAGGGCGGCCGGGCGCTAGGAGTCCAGGATCGACAGGTCCAGGCCCCGATAGTCCGGGATCAGGCGGTGCAGGGGCAGAGGCTCGAGGCTGGCCCGGGTCTTCTCGTCGGCGTAGATGCCGACGATGCGGCCGGCGCCGGCCGCCTGCGCGGCCTGCACGCCCAGGACCGAGTCCTCCACCACGAGGCAGGCGGCCGCGGGCAATCCCAGGCGCCCGATGGCCCGGTTGAAGATGGCCGGGTCGGGCTTGCCGGGCAGCGTCCCGTCCGAGTAGACGATGCGGTCCCCGGGGAACCAGCGGTCCAGGTGGAAGTGCCGGCGGTAGAAGGCGATGTTCGAGGCCGGAGCCGCCGTGGCCACGGCCATGGGAATCCCGTGGGCCTGCAGGAGGTCCAGGAAGTCCTCGGCCCCAGGGGCCAGGCGGCAGGCCTCGGGAGTCTCGACCAGAAGATCGCGGTAGAGTCGCTCCTTGCGCTCGCCCAGGGGGGCCGACTCCTCCTCGGAGAGGTCGCGCCCCAGCACATAGGAGAAGATCTCCCGGTTGTTGCGCCCGTTCACGTGGTCCAGCAACTCCTGCTGCGTGAAGCCGTGCCCGCGGAACTCGGGGATCAGGATGTCCCAGGCCCGGTCATGCACGTGCATGTCGAAGACCAGGGTCCCGTTGAAGTCGAAGACCAGACCCCTGCAACTCATGAGGACTCCGTAGAACGCGGCCCGAAACCAGGAAGCCTGCGGGTCGGGCCGGAAGTGTGTGGACGATAGTATACCCGAATCCACGCGGGGACGGCGGCCCGAAGTGCGGTCCTGGAGATGGACCGGGCCTTCCCGAACCCGTCGCCTGGAGGATGCTGCGATGCGCTGGTGGCTCCTGCTGACCCTGGCCCTGCTGGTGGGCAGCGGCCCGAAGCCCGAGACCGCGGCCATGGCTCACCCCACCC
>CAZQPM010000470.1:0-2637 GCA_964595195.1 uncultured Burkholderiales bacterium
TCCCGACCGCGAAAGACCCAGGTCGCGCCCATCGGCACGCGCCGGATCCGACGTTCCTACCAGGACGAAGCGACCACTCCGACAGGAGGATCATACTCTACCGCCGGATTCGATTCCAGGCTATCCTGGGGTCAGAAGCAGCCCCTGCCGGGTGCCCCCCCCCCCGACCGGCAGGGGTTCTTCGTTTTTCAGGGGTTCCACTCTCACCTGGATCATTGGATCCCGCAGAAGGTTGACGGCAGAATCGACGCGTGACCGTGCAGCCCCCGCCGCCGCCCGCCTCTCCCCGCCCACCCGACCCCTGGTCGATCCTGGGCGGAGTCCGCTTTGCGGTCTTCCTCCTGCTGGCCTGGGCCCTGCTGGTTTCCCTGGGCACCATCCTGCCCCAGGACCGTTCGCCCGAGGAATACCGGGAGATGCTGGGGCGTTGGGCGGGCCCGGTCCTGACGCTGGGGTTGGACCGCCTGTACACCACGCCCTGGTTCCTTTCGGTGCTGGCCTTCCTGTGCCTGAACCTGGCGGTCTCCTCGGTGCGCCGGATCCGCCGTCTGAACCGGGAGGCGCGAGCGGTCCGGGTGGAGTGCTCCAGCCGGGACCTGGCCCGAATGGCCACCCCACTGACGCTTCCCGACGAGCCGCGGGCCGCCGCCGACCGGGTCACCGGGGCCCTGCGCCACCTGAGGATGAGGGTTCGACGCGCCGACGCGGCCGCCGAGGTGTGCCTCTACGCCGAGCGCGGGCGCCTGCGCCTGTGGGGCTCGACCTGGGCCCACCTGGGACTGCTGGTGGTCTTCCTGGGGGCCCTGGTCGGTCACTGGCGGGGCTTGAGCTATGAAGGCTACCTGTACCTCGTGGAGGGGGGCCGGCAGGCGGTGACCCGGGGTCCGGGGGGCCAACCCACCGGACTGACCCTGAGGCTCCACCGCTTCCAGGTGGCGGGCGACGAGAGCGGCAGGCCCCTGGACTACGCCAGCGATCTGGAACTGCTGGATCCCGAGGGCGGGACGCTGGTCCGGCAGATCGTCCGCGTCAACGAGCCGCTGGAGCACCGAGCCACCTCCTTCTACCAGGCGGGCTACGGGATGGCGGGTTTCCAGGTTTTCCTGGAAGGCCCGGAGGGCCGGACCCGCACCTGGAGGGTGCCCACCACCCCTCAGGGCCAGGTGGAGGGGCACGCGGCCCTGCTGCTTCCCGAAGGTTCAGGCCCGGCCTACTACCTGGGGGTCTTCATCCCCCAGGCTCGGGTCCTGGGCGACCGGGTCGAGCCGGTGTCCTCCCTGCCCCTGGCCCCCGCCGCGGAGGTCTTCGAGAACCCCGACCCCTACGCCGACCCCACCGGGTTCCGCCCCCTGGGCTGGCTGCTTCCCGGACGCCCCCTGAAGGCCTCGGACGGAACCCTCCTGCGCCTGGGTCCACTGACCGTCTTCAGCGGCATCCAGTATCGTCACGACCCGGGCTACCCGTTGGTGCTCCTGGGCTTCGGGATGGCCACGCTGGGGCTGGGGATGGCCTGCTACATCGGGCATCGCCGACTGCGGGTGGTCCTGGCACCCGGTCCGCAAGGGACCCTGTGCTACATCGCCGGGGTTCCCGGTCCTCCGGGGCGGGACCCCGCAGACCTTCCCCAACGCCTGGCTCAAGCCCTGACCGGCGCAGCCAGACCGGAACCGGAGGCCGACCATGCATCCGCTTGAGGGTCCTACCTTCCAGCTCGCCTTCCTGCTGTACCTGATCAGCCTGGCCCTGTACGGGGCCTACCTCCTGGCGGGTTCCCGGGGAACCGGCCGCCTGGCCCTGGCCGCCCTGGCAGCAGGCCTGCTGCTGCAGACGGTAAACCTCACGGCCCGAACGGTCGCAGCCGGTCGAGCCCCCTTCTCGAACCTCTACGAGTCCCTGCTGGTCTTCGCCTGGGGCACGGCCCTGTGCCTGGTCCTGCTGCAGGCCATCCGACGGACACCGGCGGCAGGCCTCGTGGTCACCCCGATCCTGGTGGCCACCCTGGGCTACGCCACCACCTGCGACGCCCGGATCCAACCGCTGATGCCCGCCCTGCGTTCACCCTGGATGGTCTACCACGTGGCGGCCGCCATCCTGGCCTACGGGGCCTTTGCGGTGGCCGGTGGACTGGGGGTGCTCTACATCGCGCGGGAGGCCCTGGAGACGAGGCGTCCCGGAGCCGTCCTGCTGGAGCGCCTGCCCTCGCTGGCCCTGCTGGACGAATTGACCTGCAGCACCATCGCCTTCGCCTTCCCGTTCATGGTCCTGGTCCTGATCACCGGGGCCATCTGGGCCCAGAGGGCCTGGGGGACCTACTGGCAATGGGACCCCAAGGAGACCTGGGCCCTGATCACCACCCTGGTCTACGCCGGCTACCTGCACGCCCGCCAGTCCACGAAGTGGAGGGGTCTGCGCAGTGCCTGGTTCGCCGTGATCGGCTTCGCCATCGTGGTCTTCTGCTATCTGGGCGTCAACCTCTGGCTGAGCGGGCTGCACTCCTACGGGTCGGGGTAGACCCCCGGCTCGGAAACCGGGCGCGAACGGGCCTCAGGGTGATCCGCCCGAGAGCGGGAAGGCAGGACCCCCCGGACTCCGAGGCACCAGCAGGATCCCCTCCTCGGACTCCACGGGCTTCACGGC
>CAZQPM010000471.1:0-2627 GCA_964595195.1 uncultured Burkholderiales bacterium
CGTCGATGGTTCGTTCCTTGAGGGAACCCCGAAGGACGGGGCCGTGGGCCGCCCCGGGGACGCTGGTGCGGCAGCAAGATCTTTCTGCACTCTCCGTTGACGAAGGGCCTTGTCATGGTTATACTGGTCGAGCCCGGGCGGGCTTGGCTGAGACGGAGCGTGGCGCAGCCTGGTAGCGCACTTGCTTTGGGAGCAAGGGGTCGCCGGTTCGAATCCGGCCGCTCCGACCAGGGCGCCCCGTTGGGCGGGGCAGGATGCGCCCATAGCTCAGCGGATAGAGCAACTGCCTTCTAAGCAGTGGGTCGGAGGTTCGAGTCCTCCTGGGCGCGCCAGTGGCCCGTTTCGGGCGAAAAGGACTTGGTGAGTGTAGCTCAGTTGGTTAGAGCGACGGTCTGTGGAACCGTAGGTCGTGGGTTCAAGTCCCATCACTCACCCCAAATGGAAACCCCGAGAAATCGGGGTTTTTTACTTTGTCTGGGGGCTTGCGCACCAGCAGCAGGACGAAGGCACTATGCGGGGTTTCAAGGCAAGCAACGTCCACCGGGACTGCCACCAGAAGATTTTTCAAGTTCTGGCTGGAAACCCGTGGTTATAGGCTTCGCTGCCTATTTGGGTGGTGAACTTGGAAGAAACGCCAGGTTCTGGACCTGGAGGCGGGCGAAAGCCGTGTCTACAGGCTTCTGTGCTCTTCTGCGATTTCGTGCGAGGTCGTAATCGGTCGTCATTCTGTTCCCAGGGGCTCCAGGACTCCGGGCTGCAGGAGGCGATGAACCTGCCGTCGACCTGGACCTCCAGGCGGTCTTGAGTGGGCCAGCAGGGCCCAAAGAACAAGCAGGAGCCCCGCAGTCCGAGATGGACCGACGGGCGGGGTGGTGGCAGTCCTGGTGGCAGTCAAGTGGACGCCGGATGAGATTCAGTCGGCCTGGGTCTCAGTAGGCTTCGCCCCGGTTCCGGACTGCCGTAACGGCAAGGACCCTCAGTCCCGAGTCGCGATCGAAGAAGACGCGTACTTCTCCAACTCGCAAGCGGTAGCCAGGGAGGCCTTGCAGTTTCTTGACGTCGCCCAGGTCGGCCCCGGCGAGACGCGAGACAGCTTGAAGCACCCTGGTGCGGGTAGTGGAATCCAGCCTGCGCAGGTCCTTCAACGCTCGTTGCGTCCAGCGGACCGACCAGTTCACGATCCGGTCCCTTCGGCATCCCAGATGGCAGCTTGTCGGAGGACTTCCTCATGCGACAACGTCCGATCTTCGCGCAGGTCGTTCAGCCCCTCCATCACCGCCTCGCGCTCCTCTGCAGTCAAAGGTTCATCGTCCAGAGGGACCCCGTCCAAGCCTGGTGAGATCAGGTCTGGACTGAGGGCATCCCGCAGGGCCTCCAGGACCCTGGCGACAGAGGTCAGGGATTGATTTGGGAACTGGTCGACCAGGCGGTGAACGTAGCCACGATCCACGGCACAGGTCCTCCCTTCGTCGTTGGTCGCCCGGCTTGAGGCCCCCGGTGGATCTTCCTCTTGTCGGAGGATGGTCCTTTGGGGGCTTCCTCGCATTCTCGATGCGATGGCCTGGCCTGCCAGGGTGTGGGGTCCTGGGTCTGGTCGGAGGACCGCAGGTCGTGGGTTCGAGTCCCATCACTCACCCCAAACGTGAACCCCGAGAAATCGGGGTTCCTTGCATATTCTGGGAAAGTGCGGGAGGAGATCCCGGTTGCGTCTCGACATGCTACAATCTGGGTTGAAGCTTGCGCCAGATGCGAGCCGCTCCGGCCAAGGTCGGGGCTGTGGCTTCTGGCGGCCCGGTCGTCGTCACAGGTGCGCCTCTAGCTCAATGGATAGAGCAACAGACTTCGGATCTGTAGGTTGGGGGTTCGAGTCCCTCGAGGCGCGCATCTCGGGCCGGTAGCTCAGTGGAAGAGCATCTGACTTTTAATCAGGTGGCCGCGGGTTCGAGCCCCGCCCGGCCCACCAGCAAAAAGCCCGCCAAATGGCGGGCTTCTCTCTTTCCTGGGGTAGGTGTATGACCAGGGAAGTGAAGGGAAAAGGAGGCTTTTGGAGGCACGGAACAGCCACCAAAACAGCCACCAGATTCTGGGCGGCAGGTTTTCTGCGTGTGGGGCTTGGTGCTCGGCGTAGCTGCCTGCAGAATCAGGCTTGGATCTCTGTTGCGCCATTGTCTGGAAACGGTCAGGTGCTCAGCCATGACAACGGCGGTCCCTGTTCGCGTGGCCGTCCTTCCCCCAGGAATACTGGCGCGGAAGGGCGGGAGATTGAGGGGGATTCAGGGCGGGGTGGACCACCGAGTCGGCTTGTGGTGGTTTGTGTCCGTTACCTCTCGGGTGACATGAAGCGGTCGTAGCATGACGGCCACCGGAACTCAGGCGGGTGGGTGGTGGCTGTTCTGGTGGCTGTTGACCGCCAGAACAGGCGCTGGCGCGGCTGATCCAGACGTCCTGGTGATGCTCCTCAAACGTCGTCATTTCAGTCCGGCCCGGCCTCGATGCTGGCGAGCCCGGCTGCCTCGGGTGGCACGGTTGCAGGGGTCCGACGCTTGGCACAGGCGGTGCCGAGGCAGGCGGCGACGACGGCGACAACGATGGCGGCGAGCGGGCGCATGGCGGCCCTCCCCTCTTCG
>CAZQPM010000472.1:0-2610 GCA_964595195.1 uncultured Burkholderiales bacterium
ACTTCGACGACGAGATGGCCAGGACGCCCGAGACCGAGCTCCTCTACGCCCGCTTCCTGGCCGGCCGGGCCCGCGAGGACGGCCTGTTGCCCTTCGACGCGGGGGCCGTGGCCTCGGTGGTGGAGCACGGGGCCCGCCTGGCCGAGCACCAGGACCGGCTCTCCACCCAGTTCATGGAGATCGCCGACGTCGCCCGCGAGGCCTCCTACTGGGCCACCAAGGCCGGTCGCCCCCGGGTGACGGCCGCCGACATCCAGCACAGCCTGGACCAGAGGCGCTTCCGTTCGAACCTGGTCGAGGACAAGATGCAGGAGATGATCGACCAGGCCATCCTGAGGATCGACGTCACCGGCGAGGCGGTCGGCCAGGCCAACGGCCTGTCGATCCTGGACCTGGGCGACTACGAATTCGGCCGGCCCAGCCGGATCACGGCTCGCGTCTCGCTGGGCAAGGAAGGGGTCGTGGATATCGAGAGGGAGTGCGAGACCTCGGGCAAGATCCACTCCAAGGGCGTGCTGATCCTCAGCGGCTTCCTGTGCGGTCGCTTCGCCGAGCGCGCCCCGCTCTCGGTCTCGATCTCGCTGGGCTTCGAGCAGACCTACGAGGAGATCGAGGGGGACTCGGCCTCCTCCACCGAGGTCTACGCCATCCTCTCGGCCCTCTCCGGGGTACCGCTGCGGCAGGGCCTCGCCGTGACCGGCTCGGTGGACCAGTTCGGCAACGTCCAGGCCATCGGCGGCGTCAACGAGAAGGTCGAGGGTTTCTACGAGGTCTGCCGCAGCCGGGGTCTGAACCGCCGGCAGGGGGTCCTGATCCCCCGGGCCAATCTGCCCCACCTGATGCTGCACCGCGAGGTGCGGGAGGCCGTGGCCAAGGGGAGATTCCACCTGTGGGCCATCTCGCACGTGGACGAGGGGATCGAGATCCTGACCGGAATGCCCGCCGGCAAGCGCCGCAGTGACGGGCGCTACGCGCGCACCACCGTGAATGGCCAGGTGCAGTTGCGTCTGGAACAGATGGCCGAGGACCTGCGCGACTTCGCCGACGGCGGCCGCCACTGACCCCCCGAGACGCGTGCAGACCCGCCCCGAGCTGACGCTGGCCCTGGTGGCCACGACCTACGCCGGCGTGGCCCTGGGAGGCTGGCCGGGCCTGCGCATGAACCGGGCCACGCTGGCCCTGGTGGGAGCCGCGGCGGTGGTGGCCACGGGTGGCCTGGACCTGGAGCAGGCCCTGGCGGCCCTGGACCTGCACACCCTGCTGCTCCTCTTCAGCATGATGGTCCTGAACGCCAACCTGCGCCTGTCGGGGTTCTTCGGCCTGGTGGCGGCGGCCACCCTGAGGGCCGCCCGCAGTCCCCGAGGCCTGCTGGCCATGCTGCTGGCCACCTCCGGAGTCCTGTCGGCGCTCTTCCTGAACGACACGATCTGCCTGATGCTGACCCCCCTGGTCGTGGAGGTCACCCGCCGCCTGGAGCGCAACCCGCTGCCCTACCTGATCGGCCTGGCCACCGCCTCGAATATCGGCTCGGTGGCCACGATCACGGGAAACCCGCAGAACATGCTGGTGGGCATGAGTTCCGGCCTGGGCTACGTCGAGTTCCTGGCCGAACTGGGCCCGGTGGCCCTGATGGGCCTGCTGGTGGACTACGGCATCCTGGTGGCCCTCTTCCGAGAGGAGTTCGCCCGCCCGTTCCCCCCTGGACCTCGGGCCCCGTTCCGGGTGCGCGTGTACCGCCCCCTCCTCTACAAGAGCGTGGGCGCCACGGTCCTCCTGCTCGTCCTCTTCGTGGCCGGGATGCCCGTGGCCCGGGCGGCCTTCCTGGCCACCTCGATCCTGCTGGTCACCCGGCGCCTGAAGCCCGAGAAGGTCTTCGCCGAGTTCGACTGGCAGTTGCTGGTCCTGTTCAGCGGCATGTTCGTGGTGACGGCCGCCTTGGAGAAGGCCGGTTGGGGCGCCCTGCTGGCCGGACACCTGGGCGATGTGACCGGCAGGAGCCTGGGTGGCCTGGTCGGTCTGACCGCACTGCTCTCGAACCTGGTCAGCAACGTCCCGGCGGTCCTGTTGCTGCGGCCGCTGGTGGCGGGGCTGGAGGACACCCGCCTGGCCTGGCTGGCCGTGGCCGCCGCCAGCACCCTGGCGGGCAATCTCACCCTGCTGGGTTCGGTGGCCAACCTGATCGTGGCGGAACAGGCCCGGCACCGGCGGGTGACGCTTGCGTTCGGAGCCTACCTGCGGGTGGGTCTGCCCCTGAGCCTGGCCACCCTGCTGCTGGCCTGGATCTGGCTGGCCCTCAGGCGCTAGAGGATCGACCCTCCGAGGCGGCGACCTCCTGCGGGTCCGGGGCGCTCCAGAAGGGGAGTTGCCGCAGGGCCACCGTGAGCGCTCCGGCCCAACCCGGAACCCCGGTGTGGACCTTCAGGACGCCGTCGGCCCCCGCCAGCAGGACCTGCTGGCGCAACGCCTCATCCGGCTCGGGGTGCAGCAGGAGGACCGGGGCGGTCCACCCCAGGCCGCGGACGCGGCGGCACAGTTCCAGGCCCCCGACCCGGGGCAGGCGCTCCTCGACCAGGAGCAGATCCGGGGACTCCCGCTGGAGGATCTCCAGGA
>CAZQPM010000473.1:0-2609 GCA_964595195.1 uncultured Burkholderiales bacterium
ACAGGACCTTGGACTACGGACCGGGCGACGAAGTTCCCGGAAGACCCCTCCATGAAGAGTCGCCCCTCCCCCGATGGTCGACCGGACGGAAGGGGCGACGGTCAGGGGCGGTCCCCCAGGTCTTCAGCCGGCTTCCAGGACCTGGACGCGCCGGTGCACGGCGGCCGCGTCGCGCGGCTCCAGGTTCAGCTCCAGGGCCCTGTGGTAGGCACCCAGGGCCTCCTCCGCCCGCCCCATGCGATCCCAGGCCGAGGCCAGGCCCAGGTGGGTGTAGGCGTAGTCGGGGTTCAGTTCCAGGGCCTTCTCGAAGAGCTCCGCCGCCTCGCCATAGCGCCCCATCCGACCATAAGCGTTGGCCAGGTGCAGGTAGGCGCCGGGGGCCGCGGGATCGCACTCGATGCCCCGCCGGTACTCGCCGATGGCCAGGCTCAGGCGACCCAGGGCGTGCCAGGCCAGGCCCAGGTTCGTGTGGGCGGCTCCATGCTCGGGGAAGCGCTCGACCACCTGCTGCAGGACGTCGGCAGCAGCCTCCAGGTCCCCGGCCTCCAGAAGGCGCAGGCCCCGGTCATAGAGGTCCACGGCGTCGTGCATGCTCATCGGCTCAGGCCTGCCGGGAAGGGGCTTCCCAGTGTTCCAGTTCCTGGGTCAGGGTCGTGTTGGTTTCGAACGTGTAGTCCTGGATTTTGGGGATGGACCGGGTATGCAGCACCAGGCGAACCAGCAATCCCTCCGCGGGGGCGAAGAAGATGGTGCCCTTGTTCTCCAGCAGGACCCTGGCGATCTGTTGCCCATCGGGAAGGGGCATGTCGAAGGAGACCTCGGAGGTCGACATCTCCAGGCGCACGCACTCCATGCCGTGGATCTGCTCGACGCCGGCGACTGCAAAGAAGTTGGTGGAAGGGACCGGAGCCAGCATCCCCGGGAAGAGGACCTCCGACTGCGATTCCCAGGCCCTGCCCTGCTTCACCGGGTCTTCGGGGAACGAATAGGTGCTGCCGCGGGACCCACCCGAAACCTCCAGCATGTTGCCCCGCGCATCCATCTGGGCGTACATGACCTGCCGCTGGACCTGGATCCCGGGAACCAGGATCTCGGGGGGTGGACCCTCCGGCTCGGAGGTGGTCAGCACGTGGCCCGTCTCCCCCTCCAGGCGCAGGATCCTCTGGTGGATCCGGGTCTCCCACTTCTGCTCGTTCTTGCCCAGCAGGGTGCCCTTGTCGATGATCTCCTGCGTCACCCGGGTCTGAGCCTTGTAGTCGATCCGCAGATCCTGCTCGAGACGAAGTCTCAACAGCAAACCTTTGTCCAGGTCCAGAGCCATCTGTGCCTCCTCCAACGGGGTATTCAGGGAGCCTTGGGGGCGGTCCCGCCGGCGAACTCGGCCCGGGTCCGCTGGAACTCGGCCGAGTCGGGTTTCAGGACCAGGGCCCGTTCCAGGGCCTGGCGGGCCTCGTCCCGGCGGTCCAGCATCCACAGGGCCAGGGCCAGGTTGTGATGGGCCTCGGCCCGGCGGGGATCCAGGCGGGTCGCGTGTCGGAAGGCCTCGGCGGCCTCCTGGAAGTCGGCCAGGCCCAGATGGGCGACCCCCAGATTGTATCGGTGCTGCGAGTTCTCGGGTTCCAGGACCATGGCCGTCTTCAAGGCGGCGCGAGCCTGCTCGTAGCGGTCCGCCTGGAAGTGGACTCCGGCCAGCAGGGCATAGTAGGAGGGGTTGTCCGGATCCAGGGTGATGGCCCTGCGCAAGGCCTCGACGGCCAGGTCGCCGGCATCCAGCGCGAAGTAGACGCCGCCCAGGCGCCCCCAGGCGTCCCCATACTCGGGGTTCAGGTGGATGGCCTGGCGCAGGCACTCGGCGGCGTCCTCCCAGCGCCCCAGGCGCGAGAGCACGGTTCCCATGGCGAAGAGGTACTCTGCCTGGGCAGGGTTGAGCAGGTGGGCGGAGCGGAAGTGCCGCAGGGCCATCTCCAGGTCGCGCTGCAGGTGCAGGGCCACGCCCAGACGATACTGGTATTCGTCGGATCCGGGACTGGACTCCACGGCCTTGCGCAGCAGCGCAGTGGCCTCCTGCAGGCCTTCGGCCCGGGCCATCCTCAAACGCGCCAGACTGTAGTAGTAGGAGCCCTTGCCGGGATTCAACTCGGAGGCCCGGCGATAGTAGTCCTCGGCGCCCTCGTGCTGCCCCAGCATGAACAGGGCGTTGCCGACCTGGGCATGGAACTCGGGGTTCCCGGGCTCCAACGAGGCGGCCTGATGGAAGTGCTCGGCTGCCCGGTCGAAGTGCCCGGACTCGTACAGGGCCGTTCCGAAGAAGGCGTGGAACTGGGGGTTCCCTTCGAAGGCCGGAAGGGCCCGTTCGTAGAGGGGCAGGGCCTCGGTGTGGCGGCCCTGGACGGCGTGGGTCACCGCCTGTTCGTAGGCCTCGCTGGCATCGAGTTCCGCGCCATCCTCGGGAACCGGATCAAAGCCGGTGTCTTCGCGATGCTCATCCACGGTTCGCAGGTTTTCTCCAGGCATCCAGGCCTTCCTCCAACGGGGGGCGTTCCTTTCCGGTCGGGTATCGGGTAGCCGGGGAGGCGGGCGAGCCTGGCTGCCCGCCTCCCAAGCTCCCA
>CAZQPM010000474.1:0-2598 GCA_964595195.1 uncultured Burkholderiales bacterium
GAGGCCCGCCAC
Organism: uncultured Burkholderiales bacterium; assembly: GCA_964595195.1. Taxonomy (GTDB): domain Bacteria; phylum Vulcanimicrobiota; class Xenobia; order Xenobiales; family Xenobiaceae; genus CAZQPM01. The sequence goes on from CAZQPM010000474.1 coordinate 13, forward strand.
CGCAGCGCGGCGGGCCAGGAGGAGGACTGGTCGGCCGAGGCCATCGCCACCAGCATCATGGAGCGGAACCTGCACGGCCTCGACCTGGACCCCCGGGCCGTGCAGATCGCGGCCGCCGCCCTGTGGCTGAAGGCGCGCACCTGGTGCCGGGAGGCCAACGGCCGGGCCCCTGCGCCGGCCGGCGGGCCGCGCCCCAGGAGGCTGAACCCGGTGGCCTCGAACCTGAACCTGGGGGCCCTGCCCCCGGACGACCCGGCCCTGCTGGAGCTGGTCCAGGCCGTCGAGGCCGAGACCGGGATCCCGGAATCCCTGACCCGCCGGGTCGTCGAGGCCCTGAAGGGCGCCGACCACCTGGGCAGCCTCCTGAAGGTGGACGCCGCCGTGGACGCCGCGCTGGAGGCCTGGGAGACCCGGCAGAGGCAGGACGACCGGATCGCCGGCCAGGGGCACCTTTTCGCCACCCCCGTGCAGTTGCAGTTCCAGGACCAGGACCGCGCCACCCGCCGCCAGGGCCTGGTGGACCGCCTGGAGCGGTTCCTGCAGCGCCACACCCGGGCCGACGAGCTGGGCCTGCGCCTGCGGGGCCGGCAACTGGCGGCCGGGGTCCGCTTCGCCCGGATGCTGCGCGAGGGCCAGTACCACCTGGTGGTGGGCAACCCGCCATACCAGGGGACCAGCAGGATGGCGGGCGGGGAATACCTGGCCCGCCACTACCCCGAGGGGAAGGCGGATCTCTACGCGGCCTTCCTGCTGCGGGGGCTGCAACTGGCGAGAACTGGCGGCCTCTGCTCGATGCTGACGCTGCGAGGGTGGATGTTCTTGGGACAGTTCGAAAAGCTGCGCGCGCATCTATTGGAGCACCACGACCTTCAGGTGATCGGCGACCTGGATCGGGGTGGCTTCGAGACCATCCTGGACGAAGTGGTCGCCGTAGCGATGTCGTTGATGCGCAACGCGTCCCCAAGCGACCGGGCCGCTGTGGCTCAATTGCCGACCCCGCGCGAGGACCGCAGCCGAGACGCGCGCCGGACCGCCCGCAAGCGCGCCGCCCTCCTGGCCGGCGTGGGCCGCCACACCTTCCACCCCGCCCACCTGCAGGTCGTCCCCGGCTGGCCCCTGATCTACTGGTGGGACCCGGAGTTCCTGGCGCGCTACGCGGCGACGCCCAAGCTGGGGGACGTGTCGCCGGCACGCGCCACGGAAGGCCTCTACAACAACACTCGGTTTACGAGGGCATGGTGGGAACCAGCGATCGTTTCCGCGACTGAACGCGCCGAATCAGTTACCTCAAGTCGGAGAATTCCGGATGGCGACTGGGTGCCTTTCACAAACGGGAGCGATGGCGCCCAGTGGTTTGAGCCACTTCGTCTTGCGGCCTATTGGGCACGAAACGGCCTTTCGCCCAAGCTCTACAAGAGTCAGAAGACTGGCAACGACACCCTTAAGTTTGCCAATGAACGATTCTTCTTCGCGGTCGGCGGCGTGGCCTTCTCCATGATCGGCTCCAGTTTCAGCGCCCGCCTGCACCGCTTCCGCAGCGTCTTCGGCAACATGGGGCGCTCCGTCTTCCCCGAGGACCCGGCCCGGGCCGTCTGCCTGATGAACTCCTCGCTGGCCCAGGAGGTGATGAAGTCCCTCAACCCGGGCGTGCACTTCGAGGTCGGCGACGTGAACCGCCTGCCCCTCTTCCCCATCGAGTCCGCCGACCCGATCGTGGCCCGCCTGGACCAGGCCTTCACCGAACACGAGGCCCACCGCGAGACCTCCGTCGAGTTCCGCCAGCCCGGCCCCTCCTGCTGGACCTGGGCCCAGGAGTGGGCCCAACAGGCCGTGGACCGCCCGGCCGGCGCGCCCCTGCCCCCCTGGGAACCCGTGCACACGCAGGAATCCCCGCTCGACCACCTCTCCTACACGCTGGGCCTGGCCCTGGGCCGCTTCGCCCCCCCCGCCCAGGGCATCCTGGACGAGGCGCCCCCCACCGCGCTGCCCCACGGCATCCTGTTCCTCGCGACCGCTGATGGCCTCGCCGACGGCCTGGCCCACCCCGCCTGCGCGCCGCTGCGCGAGGCTTGGGCCACCCACGGTCCGGCCATCGCCCCCAAGGCCAGCCTGGGCGAGTACCTGCGCACGAAGTTCTTCGCCGACGACCACCTCAAGCGCTATCAGAAGCGACCCATCTACTTCCCGCTTTCCTCCCAGAGGAAGAACTTCGTGGCCTGGGTCTCGATCCACCGCTTCTCGCGTCCCGGTTGCGAGGACACCCTGCAGGTGCTGCTGGCCGACCACCTGCACCCCGCCCTGGCGCACCTGGCAGCCGAGCTGGCGGACCTGACCGAGTCCCTGGGCCGCGGCGACCGCCAGGAGCAGGCGCGGACCCAGGCCCGGCTGGCCGAGGTCCAGGCCCTGCACGAGGAACTGCGCGCCTTCGCGGCCATGGTCGAGGAGGTGGCCTGCAAGGGCGCCCCTCGCACCGGCAAGGCCCCGGCCCGCGAGGTGGACGCCCGCTTCCGGATGGACCTGGACGACGGCGTCATGATCAACGCCGCCGCCCTGTGGCCCCTGCTGAAGCCCCAGTGGAAGGACCCC
>CAZQPM010000475.1:0-2574 GCA_964595195.1 uncultured Burkholderiales bacterium
AGGCCTGGACCCGGAGCCGGGCCCTGAAGCCCGTTTCGGCCGTGGCCGAGTTGCTGGCTGGCGTGGCGGCCTTCGAGGGCCGGGACTTCGCCCGGGCCGCCGAGCGCTTCCAGTACGCCCTGCAGCTCCGGGGCCGCAACCGCTACGCCCGCCTGTGGCTGGGCATGGCCCAGGCGGCCCAGGGGCAGTACGAGCTGGCCCTGGGCACCCTGGAGGCCGGCCGCGAGTCCCTCGGCAGGAACCCCATCCTGCACCGCCTGCTGGGCGACCTCCACTTCGCCCTGGCCGTGGCCTCCACGCCGCCCGACCCCGAGCGGCTGCAGAGGGCCGAAGCCTCCTACCGCGAGGCCTTGGAGCTGTGGCCCCAGAACCCCCGCGGCCAGGCCAGCCTGGCCGAGTTGCTGCGCCTGCAGGAGCGCTGGGAGGAGGCCGCGGCCTGCTACGCCGAGGCCTGGCGTTCCCGCCCCAGGGCGGACCTGGCGCAGAGGGCCGGGTGGATGCTGCTGGAAACCGGCCACCTGGACCGGGCCCGGCAGAGCTTCCTGGATGCGCTGGAAGTCGCCGCCCGGGGACCGGAAACCGGCCAGCACAGGCGCAGCCAGGCCCGAGCTGGGGTGTGCCTGGCGCTGGTCGATCTGGAGAGGGGGGACCCGACCGCTGCCCGGGCCCTGACCCGCGAACAACTGGCCCCCCTGGCCCAGGACGATCCGCTGCGGCGGCTGTTGGACGGTGCCGTGGGCACCCTGGAGGGGCGCCGGGCCGCCCTGCTGGCGGCCCTCCAGGACGAGGGCCCCGAGGCCGGCACGACCCACCTGCTGGCCTGGGGCGGGCTGAGCCGCCTGGCCGAGGAGGGCCAGGACCGCGTCCAGGCCCTGCGCTACCTGGCCGAAGCCCTGCGCCTGACTCCGCCCGGGACGCCCCGGGCCGAGGCCCACCAGGGCCGCTTCCTGGCGCTGCGCCAGGCCGAACTCCAGGCCATCGAGGCTCGGGAGGCCCACAACGGCCTGGTCTTCATGGCGGACCTGTTGACGGGCAGCCGTCGCGCCGCCGGACTCCGGACCCGCAAGGAATCCCTGGAGGGCCTGGAACCCGGACCGATCGGTGCCGGCCGCCGGGCTCCCAACGCCGCACCCGTGGTCTGGCCCGTCGAACTGGAAGGCGACCTCGCGCCGGTCCGGGCCGCCCGGGACCGCGGCGAGGTCCTGACCCCGCAGACGTGGTTGGAGGACTGAGCCGGGCCTTGGCTCCCCCTGGATGCCGGGCGGCCGGACAGCGTCTGCCGGGTCAGGCTCCGGCGTAGCCTCGCGGGTGCCTGCTGCGCCATTCCCAGGCCGTGGCCACGATCTCCTCCAGCGTCGGGAACCGCGGTTCCCAGCCCAACTCGCGGCGAATCTTCTGGGAAGCGGCCACCAGCATGGGCGGGTCACCCGGACGACGCGGAGCTTCCACCACGGGCACGGCGTGGCCCGTGACCCGTCGCACCGTCTCCACGACCTGACGGACCGAGAACCCCTGCCCGTTGCCCAGGTTGTAGATCAGGCGCGCTGGACACTCGGGTCGTTCCAGGGCCTCCAGGGCCAGCAGGTGGGCGCTGGCCAGATCCAGGACGTGGATGTAGTCCCGCACGCAGGTGCCATCGGGAGTCGGGTAGTCGGTACCGTAGATGGCCGCATGGGGACGCTGCCCCAAGGCCACCTCCAGGAGGATCGGGATCAGGTGGGTCTCAGGCGAATGGTCCTCGCCCCGTTCCGGGGTGTTGCCGGCCGCGTTGAAGTAGCGCAGACTGGCGCTGCGCACCCCGTGCAGGCGCCCGAACCAGTCCAGCATCCGCTCGACCATCAGTTTCGACTCGCCATAGGCGTTGGTGGGCACCAGGGGAGCCTCCTCGGTGATGGGCACACGTCCGGGCGTCCCGTAGACGGCTGCCGTGGACGAGAAGACCAGCGTCCGGACGTCGTTGCGGACCATGCTCTCCAGCAGGGAGAGGGTTCCGAAGGTGTTGTTGCGGAAGAAGCGGCCGGGCTCCCGCATCGACTCGCCGGCCTCGATGAAGGCTGCGAAGTGCAGGACCGCCTGCGGGCGGTGCTCCTGCATGATCCGGTCCAGCAGGGCGCCATCGTGGACCGAACCCTCCACGACCCGGCAGCCCTGGGGAAGGGCCTGCCGATGCCCCTTGCTGAAGTCATCCAGGACCACCACCGGACGCCCGGCACGCTGCAACCCTGCCGACACCGTGCTCCCGATGTAACCGGCTCCTCCAACGACCAGGACCGTCTTGCTCATGGATACCTCCATCCGGGGGTGAGCCGTCCTCTTGCGCCACCTGCCCCCGCTTCCCTTCCCTGCTCCCCCGGAAGTCCGCCGTGGGCCACGCCAGGGGGACGGCTCAAGCTGGCCGGTCCCTGGCCCGGACCGTTCCAGCCGTCCGCGGAAGCCCGGGTGGGCAGGAAACCCGCCCACCCGGTCCAAGAGCCTCCCATGAACAATCGTCTTCTCGTCTGTGCCCTGATGGCCGTCGGCCTGGCCCTGCCAGCCGCGGCCGCTCCCCCGACCTACCCCGCCTCCCCCCGCGTG
>CAZQPM010000476.1:0-2573 GCA_964595195.1 uncultured Burkholderiales bacterium
CGGGGCCGGAAACCCGTCTTCTCCAGGCCGGCGGCCAGGGCCGCAGCCTCGTCGATCCAGGCCGGCGCCTGGGGATCCGGGGGAGGGGTGGCCGCCGCGAACAGCAGGCCCCGGGCCAGGATCCACTGGCCCTCCGGGTCGCCCGGCCAGGCCTTCAGGAAGTCCCGGGCCTCGGCCACCAGGGCCCGGGCGTCTCCGATGTCCTCCAGGACGCCCAGCAGCATCCGCCAGGCTTCGGGGTCCCGGGTGGCGGCGTAGGCGTCCCTCAGCAGGCGGGCGGACTGCTGGAAGTGGCCCTGGCGGCGTTGCTCGCCGGCGGCCCTGCGCCAGTCGGCGGCCACCGTGGGCGTCGGGGCCGGCGGCGTGGGCCGGCGGAGGTAGAGGATGGCGGCCGGGGCCAGCACCCCCAGGACCACCAGGGTGACCAGGATCCAGTTCTTGCGCATGGGGCGGGATTCCATCCGGCCTGCGCCCCGTCCTTTCGCCCCGACCACGGGTTCCGGTCGGCGGTCGAGGCGAGGAGCCGACTGCGGCGCAGGGGACGGGGGCCTCCGGCCGAAAAGGCCCGGGCCGTGTCCGCACCCCCCGACTCCGACCTGGAAGGGGCCGCCCTGCCGACCGTTGAGGCCCCCCAGTCCCCCTGGAAGCTGCTGACCACGAACCCGGTCTTCACCCGCCTGTGGCTGTCCCAGGTGTTGTCGATGGCTGGGGACTGGCTGAGCTTCGTGGCGTTGCTTTCCCTGATGCTGGAGTTGACCGGCAGCGGCCTGAGCGTCAGCACGCTGCTCCTGTGCACCTCGGTGCCCTCGCTGCTGGTGGCCCCCATCGCGGGGGTGGTGGCCGACCGCTGCGACCGGCGTCGGGTCATGATCACGGCAGACCTGGTCCGGATGCTGTGCGTGCTGGGCTATCTGTTGCTGGAATCGGCCGACCAGGCCTGGCTGGCCTACCTGCTGACCATCCTGCTGGCCGTGGCCTCGGGCTTCTTTGCCCCCGCGGCGGCGGCCGCCCTGCCGAACCTGGTCACGGCTGGCCAGTTGACCTCGGCCAACGCCCTGGCCGGGGCGACCGGTGGCGTGATGACCGCGCTGGCGGCCTGGCTGGGCGGTTGGGTCTCGGCCCACCTGGGACGCCCCCTGGCCTTCGGATTGGACGCCCTGTCCTTCCTGGTCAGCGCGCTGGTCCTCCTGTCCGTGCGCCAGCCCTTTTCGGCAGGGTCCCCGGTTGCCCGCGACGGGGGGGGCGGCCCGGTCCTGGTCCGCGCCTTCCGGGACCTGCGCGAGGGAGCCGCCTATGCCTGGAACTCCAGCCCCGTCCTGGCCCTGCTCCTGTTGAAGGTCGGGGCGGGCCTGGGCGCAGGGGTGCTGGCCCTGTTGTCCGTCATGCCGGTCCAGGTCCTGAAGGCGGGCGACTATGGGGTGGGGGTGCTGTATGCCAGCCGCGGCCTGGGCACGCTGGTCGGGTCCGCCGCAGCCTCCCTGGTCGCCGGCTCCCGGCCCCGGGTCCGGGCCCTGGCGGCGGCCTGGGGCCTGGTGGCCTCGGGGGTCCTGTGCGCCGCCTTCGGGGCCTCATCGACCCTGGCCTGGGCCGCCTTCCTGGTCTGCGGGGCCTTCCTTGGCTCGGGGTGGCAGTGGGTCCTGACGGGCGCGCTCCTGCAGCGGGTTGCCGAGGATCGCCTGCTGGGTCGGGTGATGGCCCTGGACAACGCGGCCCTGACGCTGACGGCCTCGCTGTCGACGCTTCTGTGCGGCTGGGGGCTGGTCGTCTGGGGACCGGGACCGGTGGCCGGCCTGGTGGGTGCGGCGGTGGTCCTCTTCGGGCTGGCCTGGTTGGGGTTCCAGGCCTGGCTGCGACCCTCGGCCTTCCAGGGACCGGCTCAGCGCTCCAGCCGTTCGGCCAGGTAGAGCTGCATCTCGGCCAGGGTCAGGTGGCGCTCCTCCAGGGGGGGATTCTGGGAAACCCGCATGTCGGCCAGGACCGCCCGGAAGGCCTGGGTCTGACGAGGGGTCAGGACCTGGGGCAGGCGCTGGTAGAAGGCGGTCAGCTTCTTCAGGCTGCGGGCGTAGATCCTCAGGCTGGGCAGCAGCCGGGCAGCCTGTTCGGCGTTGAGGGGGGCCTTGTTGAAGGTCTCCAGCCAGGCCAGCCCCGAGACCAGGAAGTTCGCCGGGTAGACGGCCTGGGTGGCCTGCGGGGGCGGCAGCTTCCTGGGCGGGGCCGAGGCCGCCAGTCTCTCCAGGCGAGCGATCAGGGCGTCGATGTCGGGGGTCACCGCGCACAGCCTCTCTTCGGCAGCCGTCATCCCGGCCATCTGTCGGGGCTCCAGGACGCCCTGGACCATGGTGACGAAGTCCACGGAGGCGGCGCCCAGGTCTTCCGAGGAGTCCTGGACCTCGGTCAGGAGGGCGGCCAGGCCCTGGAGCTGTCCCGGACTGAAGGCGGTGGAGGGGTTGGCGTCGACCTCGCGCAGCGCTCCCAGGAGGATGTCACCGTGGATGTAGACCCAGGACCTGGGGTCGGCGGTCGGTTCGGCCCCGACGTACATGATCGGAGCGCCCGTGCCGTCCGGTGGGACC
>CAZQPM010000477.1:0-2553 GCA_964595195.1 uncultured Burkholderiales bacterium
CAGGGGGTCTGGGTCGGGTCGACCCCGGACGGGATCCGCAAGGCCCTGGGCCCACCCTCCAAGGAACTGCCTCGGGCCCTGGTCTATCCGGGGTTGTGGGTCCGTCTGGACGCCGAGGGCCGGGTGGAGTCGATCAGCCTGGGTCCTTGATCCCGGACGCCTCGGTGCGCAGGGCCTGGGAGTCCTGCTGGCGGTCCGCCTCCAGGTGGCATTTCTTGTACTTCTGACCGCTGCCGCACCAGCACGGATCGTTGCGACCGGGGCGCGGGCCGTGGCAGAAGGGCCGGGCGGCCGGGGCCTGGGCTTCGCCAGGTGGTTCGGCCGCATGGAACCGGCTGGAGTGGACCGGGTTCATGTCGGCGAAGGGGTCGACCTCGCGCCAGGTCACGCGGACCCGACTGCGGTCGGCCAGGCGGAGCGTGTGGTCCTCCACGGCCTCCCGTTCGTCCAGGCCCGCCTGAAGGAAGCGCAGGACGACCTGCAGGCAACGCCCCAGCGCCGCCAGTTCGGACGGGGCCGCCAGGTGCTCCTGCCCGGGCTGGAAGGCCAGGGGCAGGGCGTCGGGGTGGGCCAGGGGAAGGCCGTTCTCCTGGACCTCCCGCACCAGGGCGTCGCCCGCCTGTTGGCGGCCGACGAAGGCCACGACGGCCCGGGCCGGGCGGGTCGGGTCGTCGTGGACGCCGAGGCCCGGGACCTCGTCCTCCTCGCCACCCAGCACCGACAGATACACCGGGTCCGGGCCCAGGCCCTGGACCTGCAGGATCTCCTCGCGGGACAGGACCTCCCAGGGGGCGGTCTCCCAGAATTCGGCGGCGACTCCGAAGAAGTCGGCAACCATGGGGAGCTGGGCCTCGGGAAGGGCCAGATAGGAGAGGTCGGTGGGGAAAGCGCCGGAAGCCCGCCCTGGGTCTTGGGGGGCGGGTGGTGGATCGGTGGGCCTGGTCATGCCGGAAGGTGCGACGCCGACCGGCCGGGGACCTTCAGCCCCTGCTATCCGCCCACGGCCTCCAGGTCGTGGCGCGCGTAGGCGTTGTTGGGGTCCACGTCCAGGGCCTTCTGCAGGAACTCCCGGGCCTTCTCGGTCTCGCCCTTCTGGGCCAGGATGTTGCCCCGCAGATAGTGCAGCATCGTCGAGGGCGCGGGATCCAGGCTGGCCGCCAGGTCCAACTGCTCCAGGGCCAGGTCCAGGTAGGCCCCGCCCTTCTGGGCGTACAGGTTGGCCAGCATCAACCAGCCCGTCACGTTCATGTAGTTCTCGCGCAGGCTCTTCTGGATGAAGTCCACAGCGGGATCCACGAACCCTGCAGCCCCGTAGATCTCGGCCAGGAGGTACAGGGTGTCAGCGTCCCGGGGGTCGAACTTGAAGGACTCGGTCAGCTCCTCGACCGCTTCCCGGATCTCGCCGGCCTCGTAGTGCCTCCGGGCGCGCTCGCGGTGCAATTCCGCCATCTTGAAGTGGTCGTTGCTCATGGGTCCTGGACCTTCTACGTCCCTTTCAGCTCCCCTGCGCCCGGACCCGGACCTGCCGGCGCAGATCGGGCAGCCAGGAGGGCGCGGCCGCCAGCACGTGCGGCAGGGGCTCCCGGCCGGGCAGCAGGCTCAGCAGGTCCACCGGGCCTCCCTCCAGGGTTTCCATCCGACCACCCGCCTCGGCCAGGATGGCGCCGCATCCCGCCAGGTCCCACAGGTGCACGTGCATCAAGGCTCCCACCGCGTCCCCGCGGGCCACCAGCAACACGTGGGCCACCGTGCAACCCAGGCTGCGCACCTTGCCAGGGAAGTCCAACTGGTAGGCGCGGTGGGCGTTGGAGGGGGCGCACAGCATGGCCTCCCGGTCCGGGTCGCGGTGGGACTGCACCTGCAGGCGCTGGCGGCCCCAGCGCCCGGTCTCCAGCCAGGCGCCATCGCCGGCTGTGGCCCGGTAGGTCTCGCCCAGGACCGGCAGGTCGACCAGTCCCAGCACCGGCCGCCCCTCGACCAGCAGGCCCACGCTGACCCCCCAGAAGGGGAGGCGCGACAGGTACGCCGAGGTGCCGTCGATGGGGTCCACCGACCAGACGGGGCCCTCCAGGGGGCCGGTCGCCCCGGCCTCCTCGCCGACGATGGTCTCGCCCGGGAAGCGCTGCTGGAGCCCCTGCACCAACAGGGCCTCCACCTCCTCGTCGACGGCGCTGACCAGGGTCCGGTCCGGCTTGGTGCGCCCCTGGACCCTGCCGAAGCGGCTCAGGGCCAGTTCCGAAGCCTGGCGGACCAGGGGTAGCAGGCTCTCCATGCGGGTCGTCAGGTTCATCGGGCCTCCAGGGGGATGCGGTGGACCCGACCGTTGGCCAGGTCCGTCAGGTAGAGCACGCGGCCCCGCGACAGGGCCCCGCCTCCGTAGTCCGGGGCGGCCCGCAGCGAATCCCGCCGGGCGTGCCGGACCTCCTGGACATCGTAGACCTCCAGGCGCTGGTTGAGGAAGGCCAGGCGGTCGGCGACGGGCAGGATCACTCCCCGGTCCCAGGCGACCATGTCCTCCTCCGGCTTCAGGGAGATCCGGGTGGAGACCTGGCC
>CAZQPM010000478.1:0-2550 GCA_964595195.1 uncultured Burkholderiales bacterium
GCACATGGCTACGAAAGGCGACTGGGGACAGATCCACGTGGTGGTCCTGCAGCCCGAGCAGCGCACCGCCAGCATCCCCGAGGACACCAAGGCGGTGCCCTTTGAAATGTGGGTCAAGGGCCACCTTCTCAGCGACGCCGGGATCGGCCAGGAGGTGACGGTGGTCACCCGCACGGGCCGACAGGTCACGGGGCGTCTGGTCGAGGTGAACCCCCGGTATACCCACTCCTTCGGCGACTTCGTGCCGGAGATCCTGACCATCGGGGACACCGTCCGCGAGCTGGTCTTCGGAGGTGCGGCCGATGCGCGATGACAGCTACGCCGCGGTCCTGGCCCGCAAGCCCGAGATCATGAAGGCGTCGGTGGGCATGGACTTCTCCCGCTTCGAGAGCGGCTCGATCGCCTTCGACTACGAAGGCATGCTGGCCGCGACGGGCTACTCGCTGGAGGACGTGATCGCCATCCAGCGCGGCTTCTCGGTCGGCAACACGCCGCTGATGGAGTTGCACAACCTGACGGAACTGGCCCGCAGGCTCAGTCCGAAGGGCAAGGGCGCCCGGATCTTCATCAAGGACGAGGCGGCCAACCCCTCGGGCAGCTTCAAGGTGCGACGGGCTGCCACCTCGGTGCACCACGCCAGGAAGCAGGGCTTCCCCGGGGTCGTCACGGCCACCAGCGGCAACTACGGGGCCGCCGTGGCCTCCTGCTGCGCCATGGCGGGGCTGCGCTGCATCGTCATGCAGGAGTGCTACGACTCACGCCGGGTCGGGCAGCCCGAGATCATCGAGAAGGCCCGCAAGTGCGAGGCCCTGGGTGCCGAAGTCGTGCAGCTCTCGGTGGGCCCGGAGCTGTTCTACACCTTCCTGCGCACCCTGGAGGAGACCGGCTACTTCAACGCCTCGCTGTACACGGCCTACGGCATCATCGGCATCGAGACGCTGGGCTACGAGATCGCCCAACAGTGTCGCCAGAGCCTGGGGCGCGACCCCGACGCGGTGGTCTGCACCAACGCCGGGGGCGGCAACCTGACGGGCACCGCGCGCGGCCTGCTCAAGGCGGGTTGCCGGGCGCAGGTCATCGCCGCCTCGGTCAACCTCAGGGGCCTGCACATGGCCTCGGACACCCAGTTCAACCGCAAGTCCTTCACCACCGGGCACACGGGTTTCGGGATGCCCTTCTCCACCTGGCCTGACCGCTCCGACGTGCCGCGCAGCGCGGCCCGGCCCCTGCGCTACATGGACCGCTACGTCACGGTCAACCAGGGTGAGGTCTTCTACATGACCGAGGTCCTGGCTTCGCTGGAGGGCCTGGAGAAGGGGCCGGCCGGCAATACCTCGCTGGCTGCGGCCTTCGCCCTGGCCCAGGAGATGGACCGCGACCAGTGCCTGGTGGTCCGGGAGACCGAATATACCGGGGCCGGCAAGCACCTCAACTCCCAGCTCTCCTTCGCCCGCTCCAACGGAATCGAGGTGCGCTTCGGCGACCCCGAACAGGAGGTCCCCGGACAGAGCATCATCCTACCCGAGCATCCCCGCCAGATCCGGGCTCGCGAGGTCGACCTGGACCACATGCGGCGCTCGCTGATCCGCAACGCCGTCGCCTCGGTCGGCCATCCGCCCACCGAGGCCGACCTCGACTTCCTCGCCGAGGAAACCCGATCCGACCGAAACTTCGTCATGGAGGCACTATGAAGAGAACCGACGACTTCCAGGAACGCCGAGCCCACCTGGCCGGCCTGCGCGAGGAGGAACTGCACGCCCGCTTCTGGCAACTGGCAGGCCAACTGGTGGATCCCCTGCTGCAGATGGGACGCGAGTACACCTCGCCCGCGATCGAGCGCTCCGTGCTGCTGCGCATGGGCTTCTCCTCCCTGGAGGCCCGGGAACTGGTGGAGGGCTGCGCCGACCACAACCTGCTGGGTCACGGTGCCGGCCACGTGGTCTATCGCTTCGCCAAGGCCCGCCAACTGCCGATCCGCGAGGCCGGCCTGAAGCTGGCCGAAGGTGCCTGCTGGGCTGAAGCCCGCGAACTCTTCACGGGAGGTGCCGCCCGATGAGCCCCTACCGCCTGGACCCCGAAGCCCATCTCGACGTCACCGAGATCCTCAAGGATCTGGAAAGCTACCGCCCACGCCGCCGCGGGTGGACCTGGCGCAAGCCCGTCCCCGGGCTCACCATGGGGGCCTTCACCTACCGCGACTGCACCGAGCCGCTCCGGGCCGGCGTGCCGCTGCCCCCGGCCCACAACTTCGGAGGCATCGACCCCCAGCCCGGGCCGGTGATCACCACCGAGATCGCCTCGGGCCGCTTCGAGGACGACATCCGCCGGATGCGCATGGCCGCGCACCACGGAGCCGACCACATCATGGTCATCCGGACCGCAGGCCAGTCGCACTTCGACGGCCTGATCGAGGGTACGCCCCAGGGCATGGGCGGGGTGCCGATCACCCGCAAGCAGGTGCGCGTCCAGCGCAAGGCCCTGGACATGATCGAGGACGAGGTCGGGCGGCCCATCAACTACCACTCCTACGTCAGCGGCGTGGCCGGCCCC
>CAZQPM010000479.1:0-2540 GCA_964595195.1 uncultured Burkholderiales bacterium
CGGGTCCTGGACAACGCCCCGCTGCAAGGGGATCCTGAACTCAAGGTCCGAGACCTGGCCTACGACTCCCGGGAGGTCAAGCCGGGGGACCTGTTCGTGTGCGTCGAGGGGTTCCGGTCCGATGGACACGCCTTCGCCGCAGATGCCGTCCGCCGCGGGGCCGTGGCCCTGGTTGTCGAGAGGGATCCCGAGGGAGTCGAAGGGGTCCCTCGGATTCGGGTCCCCGAGAGTCGGCGAGCCCTGGCCATCCTGGCCGCCGAGATGATGGGCCGCCCCGCAGACCGCCTGCTGACCGTGGGGGTTACCGGGACGAATGGGAAGACCACCACTTCGTATCTGGTTGAGGCCGTCTTGAAGGAGCGGGGGCAATCCCCAGGACTCCTGGGAACCATCGAGGCTCGGGTGGGGGGCACCGTCCGGCGCCTGGCCAACACGACCCCCGAGTCCCTGGACCTGCATCGCCTGTTCTCCGAGATGGAGCATTCGGGGCAGGACAGCGTGGTCATGGAGGTCTCCTCCCACGCCCTGGCCCTGGATCGGACCTACGGGATTCCCTACGACGTCGCCGTCTTCACCAACCTGACGCAGGACCATCTGGATTTCCACGGGACCATGGAGGAATACTTCCAGGCCAAATTGCGCCTGTTCCACAAACTTGGGACCTGTCGACGCCGCCCCTGCACCCCCTATGCCGTGGTGAACCTGGACGACCCCTACGGGGAGCGGATTCTGGAGTATCTGCGGGTTCCGTTCGTGACCTACGGCACCCGACCAGAAGCGCACGTGCGGGCCGAGGATGTCGAGGCGGGTCCTGAGGGTCTCTCCTACACCCTCCTGACGCCTTTGGGCGAGTGTCGGGTGCACCTGCAGTTGTCGGGCCTCTTCAATCTCCATAATTCCCTGGCGGCCATCTCGGTCGGACTGGCCCTGCGGATGGATCTGGAGCGCGTGGTGGCGGCCGTCGAGTCGGTCAGTGCGGTACCGGGCCGCTTCCAGTTGGTTCGCGAGGGCCAGGAATTCACCGTGGTGGTCGACTATGCGCATACTCCCGATGGCCTGGAAAGCCTGCTCCGTTCTGCCCGGGACATCACCTCGGGGCGCCTGACCGCGGTCTATGGTTGCGGGGGCGACCGGGATCGCACCAAGCGGCCCATCATGGGACGGATCGGCGTCAGCCTGGCCGACCGGGTGATCCTGACGACGGACAACCCCCGTTCCGAGGATCCGGAATCCATCCTGGCCCAGGTCCTGGAGGGTGCCCGGGGGTCGGCGCGCGCCGATGTCCTGGTCGACCGGGCCGAAGCCATCCGGCAGGCCATCCACTCCGCCAGGCCCGGGGACACCGTGGTGATCGCGGGGAAGGGGCACGAAACCTACCAGATATTTCGGGATCGCACGGTCCATTTCGATGACGTCGAATGTGCCATCGAGGCCGTTCGAACCCGCCCTTTCCGGCGGGTTGAACGCCCTGCGGTCCTGCGGACCACCGTCCGCTGGGATGCCCGCCGGCTCCGCACCGAGGCGGAGAGCAGCGCAGCCGTAGCCATCGGTCTGCGCGGCTGAGTCCCATGCCCGCCTGGTCCCTCGAAGAGATCCTCCGGGCCACCGGGGGGAGGCTGCCCCCTGCCTGGGCCGGGCCGGAGTCCTTCCCCGAGGTGTTCACCGACACCCGGGAGGTTGAGCCGGAGGCCCTGTTCGTGCCCCTGAAGGGGGAACGATTCGACGGGCATGACTTCGCCGGGCAGGCCCTGAGGGGCGGGGCCGGTGCCTGTCTGTGGGCCCGTGAAGAGGTGCCGGCGGACTTGCCCGCCGAGCGCCTGATCCGGATCGACGGGGGGCTGGAGGCCTACCAGGCCTTGGGGCGGGCCAACCGGCGCCGCCTGCAGATTTCCGTGGTGGCGGTGACGGGTTCTGTCGGGAAGACCACCACCAAGGACCTGGTGGCCGCGCTGCTGGAGTCCCGACTGCGGGTCCATCGCACCCGACTGAACTTCAACAACGAGGTCGGCGTGCCGCGGACGCTCTTGGAGTTGGGGCCCCAGCACGAGGTGGCCGTCCTGGAGCTGGCCATGCGCGGGGCCGGACAGATCCGGCAGTTGGCCCGCCTGGTCGAGGCCCGGGTTGGTGTGATCACCCACATCGGCGAGTCGCACCTGGAGTTCCTCGGCTCTCGCGAGGCCATTGCCGACGCCAAGGCCGAGCTGCTCGAGGAGATGCCCCCCTCCGCCGTCGCCGTACTGCCGGCGGACGGGCCCTTCGTCCAGCGCCTGGCGGCCAGGGCCCGGGGCCCGGTGCTCACCTTTTCGACCCAGGGGCCGGCCGACTGGTCCCTGCGGCAGGCAATTCCCCGTGGCCTGGAGGGGTGGGACCTGGAGGTCGTTCACCCGAGGGGGTGTTCGCGCCTGCGTTTCGGCCTGCCGGGTCGGCACAACCTGTCGAACTTCCTGGCAGCCCTGGCCGTGGTCTCGCAGTTCGGCCTGACCTGCGAGGAGGTGGCCGCTGCGGCGGCCGACTTCCGACCCACGGGACTGCGCACCGAG
>CAZQPM010000480.1:0-2536 GCA_964595195.1 uncultured Burkholderiales bacterium
ACCTTCGACAGGCAGAGCCCTGGCTGCCGAGAGGTCAGTCCTCCAGGTCCCTCGGGTCGATGCCCGTGAAGCGCGTGATCGAAGCCGGGTCCAGTCCGGCCTCCAGCATGTGGCGAGCGGTCTGCATCTGCATTTCCCTCCGCCCCTCCTGGAGGCCTTTCTCGAGGCCCTCCTGGCGCCCCTCCTGGAGGCCCTCTTGGAGGCCCTCCTGACGCCCCTCCTCAAGGCCCTCCTGGCGTGCGTAGTACAGCCGGGTAGCCCAGTCGTGCTGAGCCTTCAGGCGCAACTCGATCAGCTCGCGCACCTCGTCGCTGGCCTGGGCCTTCCTCATGGATTCCAACGCCATGGCGATCCCCTCCTCCTGTCTCAAGACCTCTGGCAACAGGCCTGGCTCGCCCTCGTAGAGTTCGCCGAACTTCAGGACGTGCAGCCACTTCTCGAAGGGCGTCCGCAACTCGTGGGGCTTGTCCCGCCGGAACTTGACCAGCTCGATGAAGTGCAGTTCCAACAGATCTGTCAACTCGCGGTCGTGCCGACGGTCTTGGAGCCGATAGGTGCTGTGCAGGTCCGAAAGGTCCGGGAAGACCGTGAAGTCGCAAAGCGAGATTCCAATGGTCCGGGCCAGGCTGCCGTAGGATTCGCCCTTCTCCAACTGACCGGTGAAAAGGCGCGTCAGGTAGTAGACAGCCCGCGCGATGTAGGCGTGTTGGGGGCCGACCTGCACCTCGATGTTGTACAGCCGCCCCTGGCCGTCCCGGGCCTTCACATCCAGTACCACGCCCTTGTCCAACAGATGTTCCTTGTCCAGGGCGGGGTTCAGGATCTCCAGCTCGGCGATGCGAGCGCTCCCCTGCAGGCCCAGCAGTGCGTTCAGCAGGGCCCGCAGGACGGGGACGCTGGAATCCGAGCCGAAGACGATCTTGAAGATGATGTCGTTGAGCAGCGAGTATCCCGACATGGCACCCCCATTATAGGTCGCCGGGTGGGACCAGGTCCAGCACGGGGCCGGGTAGAGTGCTGATCCTCAGCTTTGGCGAATATATACTCGAGAGAATCGAAGCTGCTCCGCCCGGACCACCTTCTGCCGGGAGCATGCCCATCTTTGTGGAACCACCGAGGACACGGAGAAGCACCAAGGGAACCTAGAACACGTACACGTCCGCGCTACTCCAGAACGATTGTCGGGCGCCCGACTACCGACGATCCTGGCCAAGACCCGGCCGGGTGGGGCGCGCCCACCAGCGGCCACCACCCGGCCCCCGCGAGCCCGAGCGGCGCCCTACAGCCCCGGGCACCCGCTGGCGTTCCCCCACCGCATGTCTGAATCCGGGGGCGCGGGAATCGACGCGCAGCCAGAGGGGCACTCTGAGTACAGCCGGATCTGCCCTTCGGGTTCCAGATTGCCCCAATTCGTGATGGTGCCATCCCAGCATCCCCTGCGGGGGATCCCTTCCGAGCAGGCGCTCTCCGCCTGGATCTGAACAAGCCACTCCTGGCCCGGCGTGATCTGCGACCGGGTGAAGACCGCCTGCCCCTGGGCATCGAGGATGCCTTGCACCGTGGCAAAGGTGGACAAGTTGGTCCATCTCACCCTGAGCCCCTGACCGTCGGAAGGAACCGTGTCATCACACTTGCTCCGGTAGACCACCGTCAACGAAGGCTACGGGGTGACCGTCAGGGTCGCCTCGTCGAAGACAGTCTCGGGCCACCAAGAGACTCCAACTGCACGAATGGTGGCGGTCCCCGGCTGCAGGCCATGGGCCAGGCCCGGTTGGTCCGGGCTGAGCCCGGCGATGGACCCATCCCACGTCTCCCACGACACCTGCTGCGTCAGATCCACGGTCCAGCCATCACTGAGGGTCCCTACAGCGACGAACTGCTGGATGTCGCCCGCTGGAATGGAGGCCCGATACGGGGTCACCCCGAGCGAGACCAGCAGGGGGGCGCCGACCTCCAGGGTCAAAGGGTCGCTCCAGACCCAACCGGTCCCGGTGTCGACATGGGCGTAGACGGTGGTGGTCCCACGCGTCAAGGCCAGGGCCACGTCCCAGGGGTGGAAGTCCACGCCAAAGCCAGCCACCGACGGGTTGGACGACTCCCAGCCGACTCCAGTCCCCAGGTCTTGAACCGTGCCATCACTGAAGGTCGCCCTGGCCACGAAGTCGCAGGCGCATCCCAGGGGCAACACCCCCAGGTTCGCGAACGGGACATCACGACCCGTTGGCAGCCGGACCTGGTGGGGGATCACCTGGATCGACACCACCTCGGCGCAGGTGACCGCCAGAACCGTCTGCCCGCTGATCCCGGCGTACGTCGCCGTGACTTGGACCGTGCCCATCGCCCGGGCTCGGACCAGACCGGGCTGGTTCGGGTCAAATTCGGCCACGTTAACGTCCGACGACGTCCAGGTCACCCCTTCCGTCAGGTTCACTGTACTGCCATCGCTGAAAGCCCCTGTCGCACAGTACTGCTGGATGACGCCCGCTGGAATGGAGGCCTCGACCGGGGTTACCTCGATCGAAACCAAGCGCTTCTC
>CAZQPM010000481.1:0-2535 GCA_964595195.1 uncultured Burkholderiales bacterium
ACGAGCAATGCGCCAACAATGCCATTCCAAACTGGACGCCAGACACTGAGTTCTTCCAGCAAGCGCTGGGTTTTCGGGTCGGCAACTACGGGATGACCCAGTGGAGTGATCTCTTCTCCCCACGCCAGGCTGCAGGCCTCGCCACCTTTGCTGAACTCATCGAAGAGGTTCATGCCAGAGTTGGTACAGACCTAAGGACGATGACTCCCGGGAATGATTGGGATGCTGCCGTATACGCAGAAGCAATTTCTATCTACCTATCATTTGCAGTTAGTAAGATTGTAAACAGGGGATCGACGCAAGTCGGATGGGCAACCAGTCGGGAACATGTCGATCATTCCTTCAAGCGTCAGGTTGTCCAGTTTACTTGCGATTTTGCGGAGCCAAATCCATTCTCCAACTCGAGTGGAAACTTTGATGGCGGAATTGTGTCAATCGGGGCGGCATTGGAGAGAATGACACCCGAGTTTAGTGGCCTCGCATTTCAAGGAGATGCTACCACGCAAAAAACTAGTCGCTGCAAAGTCCTTTCGACTGACCCTCCATATTATGACAACGTCGGATATGCCGATCTATCAGACTTCTTCTACGTCTGGCTGCGCAAGATGCTTAGGAGGATTTCTCCAGAATTGTTCCTCACGGTGACCGTTCCGAAGGAGGAGGAACTAGTCGCAACACCCCACCGTCATGGAGGACGCACGCAAGCAGAGTCCTTCTTCCTCGCCGGTATGACTTCGGTCATGCGCCGATTCGCAATACTGTGTCACCCCACGTTTCCCATCACTCTCTTTTACGCGTTCAAACAGGCAGAGAGCGATACCAGGGACGGTGTTGCCAGTACCGGATGGGAGACATTCCTTGGCGCAGCCATCGAGGTGGGTCTGTCCATTACAGGCACTTGGCCAGTTAGTACTGAACTTGCTAGGCGCATGCGCGGCATCGGCTCCAATGCCCTGGCCTCCAGCATCGTCCTGGTCTGCCGCCCCCGCCCCGCCGACGCGCCCCCGGCCACCCGGCGCGAGTTCGTCGGGGCCCTGAAGGCTGAACTCCCCCTGGCCCTGAAGCACCTGCAGAAGGGCAACATCGCCCCCGTGGACCTGCAGCAGGCGGCCATCGGCCCGGGCATGGCGGTCTACACCCGCTATGGCAAGGTATTGGACGCCGCCGGCAAGCAGGTCTCGGTGCGCGAGGCCCTGGCCCTGATCAACCAGGTCCTGGACGAGGTGCTGGCCGAGCAGGAGGGCGACTTCGACGGGGACACCCGCTGGGCGCTGACCTGGTTCGACCAACTGGGCTTCGCCGAGGGCGACTACGGGGTGGCCGAGACCCTGTCCAAAGCCAAGAACACCTCGGTCCAAGGTATCGTGGAGGCAGGCGTAGCGGCCGCCGGGGCCGGCAAGGTGCGCCTCTTGAAGCCCGCCGAGCTTCCCACCGACTGGGACCCCGCTACCGACAAGCGGCTGACCGTCTGGGAGATGACCCACCACCTGGTGCGGGCCCTGGGCCAGGGCGAGGAAGCCGCCGCCAGACTTGTGGCCAGGATCGGCAGCCAGGCCGACATGGCCCGGGAACTGGCCTACCGCCTCTACTCGGTCTGCGAGCGCAAGAAGCGGGCCGCCGAGGCCCTGGATTACAACGCCCTGGTGCAGGCCTGGCCCGAGCTGGCCCGCCTGGCCCAGGGCCTGCAGTCCGCCTCGGCGACACCGGTCCAGGAGGAGCTGTTCTAGAGCCGTACAAGGCAACTTCGAATGCCCAGAGGACGAGGGATGAATCGTGCAGATTGAAGGACTGGAAATCCGGAACTACCGCCTCTTCCGCCACGCCAGACTGGACCGGCTGCCCAGCCTGGCCGTGTTCGTGGGGGCCAACGGGTCGGGAAAGACCACCCTCTTCGACGTCTTCAGCTTCCTCAAGGAATCCTTGACGCACAACGTGGCCCAGGCGGTGGCACGCCGCGGTGGATTCCGCGAACTGGTCAGCCGCGGGCAGGCGGGGCCCCTCGAGGTCACCGTCAAGTTTCGCGAGAGCGGGGGGCGCCTGGCCACCTACCAACTGGCCGTCGCCGAGGAGGAGGGGGCTCCGGTCGTGGCCCGGGAGGTCCTGAAGTTCCGCCGGGGGCAGACCGGCAAGCCCTGGCACTTCGTCGACTTCTCTCGGGGGCGCGGAACGGCCATCGCCAGAGAGCCCGCCTTGGGACAGAAGGATGCTGAGGCCGAACGGGAGGAACACGTGCTGGACGATCCCAGCCTCCTGGCCATCAAGGGGCTGGGCCAGTTCAAGCAGTTCCGGGTGGCCGCCGAGTTCCGCAGCATCCTGGAGAACTGGCACATCTCCGACTTTCACATCCAGGAGGCCCGACCTGGCACCGAGGCTGGGGAGGCCGCCCACCTGTCCACGCGTGGCGAGAACGTGGCCCAGGTGGCTCAGTACCTGTTCAGGCACCACCGCCCGACTTTCGACCGGATCCTCCAGGCCATGCACCGCCGGGTCCCCGGGGTGACCGGGGTGGAAGCCAAGGAGATGGAGGACGGCCGC
>CAZQPM010000482.1:0-2532 GCA_964595195.1 uncultured Burkholderiales bacterium
GGCCGTACCGGGCTTCCAGATGCTGGCCCGGGTGGGGGACGAGGGCAATCTCCGCCTGCTGCGCAGCCGGGCCCAGGGCCTGGCCCGTCAGGCCCTGGAGGAGGGGCGGGTCCTTCTGCGGCCGGAGGACGAGGGCTCTCTCCTGGCGGCGCCCTTCGAGATCAGCCCCGTGGAGTCGGTCGCCCTGGTCCTGCTGCGCCGTGGGAAGGGGGTCCAGGCCTTCGGTGACGTCGAACGCGTCGCCCTCCAGGGAGGGGTCGAGATCCTCTCGCGGGCAGTCAGCCGACCCCGCCTGGAGGCCCGCCTGGTCGAACTGGCGGCCGAGGTCGAGCGGCGAGAGTATCGCCTGTTCACCATCAACCACGTGGCTCGGGTCCTGGGGTCGGTCCTGGAGATGGAGGATCTCCTGCAGCACCTGGCCGACATGATCTGCGAGATCCTCACCGCGCGTTCCACCATGATCTGCCTGTACCAGGAGGAGGATGGCACGCTGCGTTCGCGTTGCGTCAAGACTCTGGAGGGTCCCGCCCACCTGGAGTTCACGGTTGCCCTCAGCGAGGCCTTCCTGGAGTGGGTGAGGGGCTTCGAGGGGCGGACCTCACCGGTGGTTTCCGGGGACGACGTCCAGTTGCAGGAGATGTTTCCGGATCTGGCGACGGAGTTGGTCCGCAGCGACCAGGTCCTGTTCACCCCTCTGGTCTTCAAAGGGAGATTCCTGGGGCTGCTGGCCGTCGGGAGTCGCTACACGGGGGGGCAGTATGGCCAACGCGACCGCGAGTTCCTGTCGACCCTGGCCCCGTTGGCCTCCAACGCCCTGTCGAACGCCCACCTCTACGACCTGGCCATCCATGACACGACGACGGGCCTGTACATGGGCCACTACCTGCGGCAGAGGCTGCGCGAGGAGGTCAAGCGCGCGCGGCGCTATGGCTTCCCGGTTTCCCTGATCATGGTTGATCTGGACCACTTCAAGAGGGTCAACGACACGCTGGGTCACCTGGCGGGCGACCAGGTCCTGCGCGAGCTGGCCGGAGTCCTGGCGCACGACAGTCGACAGGACATCGATGTCGTGGCCCGCTATGGGGGCGAGGAGTTCGTGCTCCTCCTGCCCGAGACACCGCTTCCAGGGGCCCTGGTCGTGGCGGAGAGGATCCGGCGCGGCGTGATGGAACATCAGTTCTTCGGCGGTCGCCTGCGACTGACCACCAGCGCCGGGGTGGCCAGCCTGCCCGAGGATGCCGTGACCTGGGAACAGCTTCTGGCCCGGGCCGACGCGGAACTCTATCGCGCCAAGGCCGCAGGGCGGAACTGCGTCTTCAGCCGGCAGAGCTGAAACGCTGGGGGTTCCGGACGCGCGGGAGTGGCGAAAGGGTAGACGCACGGGACTTAAAATCCTGCGCCGCAAGGCATGAGGGTTCGAATCCCTCCTTCCGCACCAACAAGGAAAGCCCCGCACGGACGGGGCTTTCGGCTTGGATGGGGGAGGAGGGGTGCGGGAGGTGTTTCCAGGGGTTTGGCGGCCTGTTTTGGTGCCTGATTCGGAAAGCGATTCGGAAACTGGAAAGCCCCTCGGAAAACGAGAGAACCCCCCTCCCGGTCAGGGGGAGAGGGGCTTCGATATCAGGTGATGGTAAGGTCCTCGATGACGGCCCGGGACCAGCGTCCCCAGTCCAGGGGCATTCCGTCGCCACGCGCCCGGATCAGTTGCCAATGTCGCCTCATTCCCTCCAGGCTGCCCTCCATGGGCACTCCGGGGGTGACGGCGACCCCGCGTAGGGCCCGGCGGGCAGCGGCCGTCAGGATGCGCTGGAGGGCGCCAGAAAACCCAGGCGGTTGAGCTGGGCCACAACCATGTCGACCAGGAGCGGGAGCACCACGGGCAGGATGCCTCTCAGCCAGGCAGGCACCTCGATGCCGCCGGGCTCGTCCAGGATGGCCAGGACCTGGGCGACCACGGAGGCCCGCTTCTCGGGTCCGGCACCGCTGCCCTCGACGCCGACGGCCAGGGTCACAACCAGGGTGTAGATGATGCGGATGCTGTCCAGGATGGCTTGCATGTCAGTCCTCCGGCCCGGCGTCCACCGGGCGACTCTCGGCCCTGAGGGCCAGCAGGATGCGCAGCAGGACCCCCTCGGCTGGGAGTCCTGCGTGCAGGTCGGTGATGGCCTGGTCGACGGCGCGACGCTGGCGCTCCGTCACGGGCGCCGCGCCAGGATGCCCCAGCCGGTGCCGGGCCCCTCGACCATCCACCGCGGGCCCAGGTTCTGGCGGGAGTAGGTGACGTAGCGGCCGTTGCCGTACGAGGGATAGCCGCCGGCCACCAGGTCAAGCTCGCCGGCGGGGTCGTGGACCAGGACCGTCTTGCGCTTTGCGTCGCGCCCGACCACCAGGACCCAATGTCCGCCGCCGATCGGAGCGGTCACCGGGCCGTGGTGGAGGATGCCGATGGGCACCGGGATGCCGGCCTCGAGCTGCCGGTCCACGTCGGACCAGTCCAGGCCCTGGGAGTAGGTGGCCTGGATGCCGCAGTGG
>CAZQPM010000483.1:0-2524 GCA_964595195.1 uncultured Burkholderiales bacterium
CCGGCGCTTCCGGCTGCGCGAACTGGTCTGGTCGAGGCTGCGCCAGGGGCGGATCTCGCTGGGGGACCTGCTGGCCCGCCTGGACCAGACCCTGGACGAGGACGACGCGCTGTCGCAAGCCCTGCTGCCCGAGGTCTGGCAGGAAACCCGCAAGCAGGCCTACCCGGTCCAGCACGCCGACAATCGCAAGTACTTCCTGCGCATTCAACTGCTCCGCGAGATCACCACGCCCCTCAAGCAGCAGACGGGCCTGGAGCCCTGGGGCCGCCTGCGCGTGGAATACGACGGCCTGGTCCCAGAACTGCCCTTCATCCAGGAGTGGTCGACCCACCTGGGGCACGCCTCCCAGGTGCTGGCCGAAGGCATCGCCGCCCTCCTGGACGTCTTCCGCCGCCGCATGTTCGTCCTGGACCGCGAGGGCCGCATCTTCTCGCGGATCTGGGAGGAGGGCAGCCGGGAGGTGCAGCGGGGCTACCTCCCCCCCCTGAAAGGCGTGCCCAAGGGCCTGAAACTGCAGCGAGACCCTTCCGACGACCCGCGCTGGGTGGCCCAGTGGGTGGGCGAACGGGGGGACACCCTGGTGCGCCAGACCGCCCGCCGTTGGGGCGTTCCCGAGGACCAGGTCAACGAGTTCGTCACCGGACTGTGGGATCTGCTGACCGAGGACCTGGGCCTCCTGGCCACGGTGACCCTGACCGGCTCGCGGGACAAGAACCTGCCGGGCTGCGCCGGAGTGCGCCAACTGGACGCCGACCTCATGCGCCTGACGCCCCACACCGGCCGGTGGCGCTGCCAGACCTGCCGCAGGGTCCAGACCCGCCCCACCCCCAACAACACCTGCGTTGCCTGGCGCTGCCCGGGCAGGCTGCAGTTCGAGCCGGAAGACCGGGACAACTACGAAATCCTGGCTCTGGATGGGCGCTTCGCCATGCTGGCGGCCGCCGAGCACTCGGCCCAGGTTCCCGCCGACGAGCGCGAGCGCCTGGAGCGGCTTTTCAAGTCCGAAGGCGAAACCGTGAACACCCTGGTGTGCACCCCCACCCTGGAGATGGGGGTCGACATCGGCGCGCTGGACACGGTGCTCCTGCGCAACGTGCCGCCCCTGCCCTCCAACTACTGGCAGCGCGTGGGCCGCGCCGGCCGGCGCCACCGGATCGCCGTGAACATCACCTACGCCCGGCCCGTGGGCCACGACCGGGCCTGGTTCGCCGACCCCCTGAAGTTCCTGGCGGGTCGGGTCGAGCCTCCGCGCTTCAACATGCGCAACGAGTTGATGCTGGCCCGGCACGTGCATGCCGCCGTGCTCAGCCGCCTGCACGGCCTGGCCCGCACCCGCCCCGAACTGCAGGAGACCCTGCGGGCCCTGTTCCCCGGGCGCATCCGTGAGTATCTCTTCGACACGCAGGGAATCGTGCTGCCTCAACCGCTGGATGTGAGCCCCCTCCAGCAAGCCATCCTGGCCCATCGCGAGGACCTGCTGGCCCACCTCCGGGTCGCGCTGGCCGAGTCCTGGCCGGCCGAGGACGCAGCCGTCGCCACCCCGGAGCGCCTGGAAGCCCTGCTGCTGGACACCACCCAGGCCCTGCGCGGCGTCCTGGCCGCCCTGAAGAAGCGTCTGGACTGGGCGCTGCGCCAACTGGACCGGCTGGAAGCCGTGCGCCAGGCCAAGGGGGCCCTGGATGCCGACGACCAGGCCCTGCGCGACCGCTGCGAACGGCTGGTGAAGAAGTTGAAGGGCAGCCTGACCCGCCGCCGCCAGGAAGCCGAGGGCTATGACGACACCAACACCTTCGGCGTCCTGGCCAGCGAGGGCTTCCTGCCGGGCTACGGCCTGGAGATCGGCTCGGTCGTGGGAACAGCCCTGATGCCCCGGGTCGGCGCCGGCGGTCGCGACTTCGAGTTGCCCCGCCCGCCGGCGGTGGCCCTGCGGGAGTATGTCCCGGGGAACCTCATCTACGCCAACGGGCACCGCTTCACGCCCCGCACCTTCCACCTGGAGGCCACCGAACCGACGCTGTATGCCGTGGACGTCTCCCACGAAGCGGTCGCCGAGCAGGGAACCCCCACCCCCCAGGCGCTGGAGGCCCTGGGCTCGATGCGCCTGGAGGCCCTGCCCTGCTGCGATGCGGATCTACAGCACCTGTCCTACATCACCGACGACGAGGAGTACCGCTTCCAGCTCCCCGTGGCGGTCTACGGCTACGAGATGGACCGCCATGCCGGGGGTGCAGGCCATCGCTGGGGTGAACGTGACCTGCTCTTCCGCCGGGGGGTCCACCTGCGCCTGGTCAACGTGGGCGCGGGCAGCGAGGTCGCCCAGGGGCGCCTGGGCTACCCGGTCTGCCGGGTGTGCGGCCAGAGCCGCTCGCCCTTCTCGTCCGAGCGCGAACTCGAGCACTTCCTGAAGAGCCACCAGGAACGCTGCGGCCGGGTGCCCGAGCGCCTGGGCTTCTTCGCCTCGGTGGTGGCCGACGTGCTGTCGCTTCCCTCCTGCCCGGACCGCACCGAGGCCTTCACCCTGGCC
>CAZQPM010000484.1:0-2523 GCA_964595195.1 uncultured Burkholderiales bacterium
CCAACACCTCGTCGATGAAGACCAGGTTGGCGGCCGCCACCGAGCGGCGGATCGGGTCGAGTTGCCCGGCGTCAGGCTGGAAGCTGCGGCCGATCTCCATGGTGATCGAGAAGATGTCGTTGGCGTGGTGGATGTCGTGCGACCCACCTGAGGTGGCGTAGAGGCTGGAGCTCTGCATCACCCGGAAGGTGTTCCCCAAAGCCTGGTTCATGCGGTCGCCGACGCGACGGTACTGGGCGGCGTTCTCGACGGGAGTGCCGGTGACCCCCCAGGGATACAGGACCATCTGGCCGTAGCCGTGGTGGTCCAGGACGCCCTTGATGTTGCCTCGCTTCAGTTCCAGGCCCAACAGCGCCTGGACCTCGGGCTCGGAGGCGCCGGAGGGGCCCCGGTAGGTGTCCGAGCGGGGGTTGTCGGAGGTCGCGCGCCCGAAGTCGTCATCGGTGCGGCCGGGGAGGTCCCCAACCGGGCGGTAGAGGGTGGCGTGTTCGGGCTTGCCGTCGTCGTAGTTCCGGTTCAGATCGACGCCCACGGCACTGGTTCCCGTTTCCGGCAGGGGACGGCGGTTCTTGCGCCACCAGTTGTCCTCGGTGCGGCTGTGCTCGTAGCCATCGGGGTTCGCGCAGGGGATGATCCACAGGTCGCCCTGCTGCAGGCGGCGCTGCATCTCGGCGTCGGAGCCGGAACCTTCGGCCACCTGCCGGGCCAGGAACAGCGGGGCCTCCATCGAGGCCCATTCGCGGGCGTGGTGGGCCCCGGTGATCACGATCCCCGGCTTGGACTCGGTCCGGTGTTCGCGCACGCCCTGGGACAGGTGCAGGGCCCAGATTTCGCGCCCCTCCGGGGTGCGACCCAGGCTGACGCGTTGGGCCACGTCCGGGAAGCGTTCGGCCAGATCCGCCAGTTCGGCGCCCACCTGCTCGTAGCTGTGGTAGGCCGTCTGTTGGGCCGGGCGCTCCAGGCGCAGGTGCGACTTGAAGTCGCGCACCACCCGGTCGACGTCGACGTCGGCCTTGGAAAGGTCGGGAATATCGCCGCGTTCCACCAGGAAGTCCCGGATCTCCTTGTCCTGCAGGACGCTGTCCCGGTTGGCGTCGATGCTGGCGGCCTCCTCGTGGCGCACGGGATGGACCCCCAGCGTGCGCTGCCCGTCCTGGATCTTGAACAGCGGGTTTCCAGCAATTTCAGGACTCATGGGTCGACCTCCAGCGGATTCCGGGCCTGGCTTTCCCGATCCTAACAGCCCGGACCTTCGTTCGCTATGAACGGGATGTAAAGGGGTCGGCGACCCGGGCCTCCGGACAGGGGCGATTCCCCGGAGTGCCCATCCGGGGGGGCCCTTCCGGACGCGGGGGCTCCGGGCTCCAGGCAGCTTCGGTCTCGCGGAAGAGGCTGCGGATCCCGTTGGGGCAGGGCCTCGGAGACTCCGATTTGAGGGAGATTCTAAAGCGATGCGCCCCGCGAAAACCTCGATTCTATGGGCCTTTGACAAGCAACCTCCGATGGGATTTGACTTCGCTTGGCCGAGCCTTCGGGAAAGCCCGGTTTCATCGGGGTTTGCGGGAAGGAGATCGGCGCCTTTGCACGAAGATCCTCAACAGTTGGTCTGGAATATTTCTCAATCGGGAGGACCTTCGAGATGGCGGTCAAGTCAAAGTCCAAGGTCATCGGCAAGGCCGACCTCATCGGTGATGTCGCCAACAAGATGGAAGTCTCCAAGAAGGACGCGGGGCTCATGCTCAACGCGGTCTTGGAAGCCATCCAGGATCACTTGAAGAAGGGGGAGGGCGTCCGCCTGATTCCTTTCGGCTCCTTCGAGATTCGCGAGCGCAAGGCCCGCATCGGTCGCAACCCCAGCACGGGCAAGGAGATCAAGATCAAGGCCCGCAAGGTTCCGGCCTTCCGTCCGGGCAAGGCTCTGCGTGAGTCCGTGAAGTAGGCCTCATACCCTCTGCGCTTTCGGGCGCGGTCGGCCAGAGCCAGCGGGGCCGCCTTCAGGGCGGCCCTCCTGCGTCCCTGGGCAGAGTCTCAGTCCGGCTCCACCGGGGAGGTCTCGTCGGCCTCCTCGTCGAGGTCCTCGCCCGCGGCCCGGGCCCAGCCCATCAGGAACCCCCGGGCTCGTTCGGCCAACGGATAGCGCTGGACCAGGGTCCAGAAGGACGGGGAGTGGTTGGCATGCACCAGGTGGGCCATCTCGTGGACGATCACGTAGTCCAGGACAAAGCCCGGCATCCGGGACAGGCCCTGGGAGATCCGGATCTGGCGGGTGGCCGGGGTGCAGGAGCCCCAGCGGCTCTTCTGGTTGCCCACCCAGCGGATGGAGAACTGCAGCCGGCCCGAGAACAGGCTCTGGTTGAGCTCCTCGGCCCGGCGGCGCAGGTCGGCGTCGGAACCCAGGGCCCGGGCGGTGGCGCGGCGCATGAACCGCTCCTTCATCCGCAGCACCCAGTCCTGCTCCTCGCGGGGCGTCAGGCCCTGGGGCAGGCGGACCTCCAGGACGTTTCCCGCCAGCGAGGCCGAGAC
>CAZQPM010000485.1:0-2514 GCA_964595195.1 uncultured Burkholderiales bacterium
CCGGCGATCGCACTGAGATCCTTGCTGGCCAGGGTTTCCAGGGAGATGTCGGGATAGGTCAGGACCCGGATCGGCTCGCGGCTGTAGACGCTGCGGATGGTGCCATCGGGATGGCGGTCGACCTCGGAGTAGAGGTTCCTGGCGATCACGTAGTGATAGCCGCGCGGTTCGGGGGTGTGCGTCGAGCTGACCAGGTCGCGCAGTTGGCCTGCGCGCTCGGCGGGATCGGACAGATCCGCGACGCCTCCATAGTAGCGGCGCGCGGCCTCTGCGTCCGAGGCTTCATCATAGTAGGCCGTCGTGGGCTCGGGATGGGGGACCTGTGAAGCGGCGATGAACTTGTCGTAGGGCTTGCCGAAGTTGGGCTTGCTGCCCGTGAACAGATCCTCAAGCTTGGGAAGTTGGAATCCTGAAGAGTCCGGAGCGGCCTTCAGGGGTCGTCCTCCCGTGGACGACGGGTGCGCACCGCCAGGGTTCGTGGAAATTTTCAACTCGGCCACCTCGGTTCACTCGTTCGCCTCCCCACCGACCCCAGGCCGGGCACGGGAGTTGCAGGCCCCCCTACGGATTTCCAGACCAGTTCGTGGCGCTGCCGGTGAATCCTGGCGGGATCCGGGACGCGAGGCCCCGACTATTCCGGGTCGCCCAGCAGCGTGAAGGCGGCCCAATAGAAGGGATGGCTGGTCCCGGGTCGGGACAGCAGGGCCAGCCGGGCCTGACGCAGGGCCTCGGCCCGCTCGCTGCCGCGGGCCAGTCGGGCGTAGAAGGCTCCGAACAACTCCGCCGTGGCGGAGTCGTCCACAGACCACAGCGAGGCCACCACCGTCGACGCCCCCGCCGTGGCCAGACCCTGGGCCAGGCTGGCCAGATCGCGGCCGGGCACCTCGCCGGCCAGTCCCGTCTGGCAGGCGCTCAGGACGGCCAGGGCCCCTTCACCCAGGCGCAGGCCGTAGAGGTCCGCCAGCCTCAGGGTCCCGTCGGCCAACCTCAGGCCGCTGGCGTTGGAGTCCCTGGGATCCACGGTGCCATGCGTGGCCAGGTGCAGCACGTCGCCCCCAGCGGCAGCCTCCAGCACGTTCCGGACACCGGCCTCCGGGCCCACCAGGACGCGGGCCCCGGGCCAGGCCTGACGCAGGGCCGTCAACTCGGCCTGCGTCCCCGGCAGGTCGACTCCCGCCGGGGCCCCGATGCCGACCACGCGCGGCCGCTGGGGTCGAGCGTGCGGAGCCAGCATGGCCAGCACGTTGACCGAGGCCAGGGTGCTGGTCTGCCAGTCCTGGACCAGGAACCCGCCCTGCGGTCGGGGCAGGGCGTCGAAGGGCAGATACCACAGGACTCCCCCGGGGACGATCCGCAACTGCCTGCGCCCCTCCACCAGATCGCCGAGGGGTTCGACCAGGAAGCCATACAGCATTCGACCCGCCTCCCGGTCCAGGGGCCGCCCGGGCTCCATCAGGCCAGTCCGATAGCGGCTGACCAGTTCCTCCAATCGGCGCCGATCCACCCCGACCCGCCGCACGGCATAGCGCTCGCGGGTCAGGGCCATCAGGTAGAGCGCATCGGAACCCGGATAGTACTGAACCAGCAGGCTCTCGGGGCCCAGGCCCGCCTGCAAGGCCGCCAGGTCGCCGGGCCGGACCGACAGCAGGCGGTCGAAGTCGGTGTCACGGGCCTTCAGGGAGTTCAAGGCGGCGAAGAACTCCTGGCGGGTGGAGGCCAGTTCCTGGGCCACCCGGGTCCGACGCTCGGCCGATGAGGTCTGGCGCAACTCGGCCCCCAAGGCCACGAGGCGGGCCTGGAGTGGCTCCATCCCAGGTCCCATGGCCTCCACGTCGAGGGCGGCAGCCACCTCGGCCGAACCCGAGCGGGCCAGCAGCGTCAGGGCGCCCTCCTGGTCGCCCCGGGCCAGGCGCAGGGCCACGGCGCGCTCGAAGAGTCGCCGTCCGGCCTCGTCCAGGGGCGGGTGCTCCGCGATCTGCACGGTCCAATCCAACAGGCGCTCGACAGCCTGCTCATAGAGGGCCAGGGCCTCCTCGACGTGGCCGACGGCCTCCAGTCGCCCCCCCTGATCCAGGGCGCACTGCCGCTCCTCCAGGAAGCCGCCGGCCCCTTGCAGCAGGTCCAGGGCGCGGCGCCCTTCCGCCAGGGCCTCCGGGCCATCCAGGGCGCGGGCCCGGAACATCCGGTAGACCCCTTCATTCCGGGGTGTCGCCGCCGAGAGGCGGGCCGCCTCCTCCAGTTCTCCGGCGGCTTCCGCCCGGCGCCCCAGGCGGGCCAGCACCGCGGCCCGAGCGCTCAGGGACATGGCCCGGGCGCTCCACTCGCCGCTGGCCTCCTGGACCGCCAGGTCGGCCCGGGCCAGGGCCTCCTGGGGCCGACCCATGCGCAGCAGCAGACTGGAGAGCACGCGATCCAGCATGCTGCGCTCCTTGGCCAGAGGGCTTGCGGCCAGTTCGTCGCGGGTCCGGACCAGCACGGCCAGGGCCTGCTCCTCATCCCCATCCAGGGCCAGCA
>CAZQPM010000486.1:0-2512 GCA_964595195.1 uncultured Burkholderiales bacterium
AGCAGGTGGCTCTCGCCCTCGGCCCTTCGCAGGGCCTCCCGGAAGGCGGCGGCCAGGTCGGGGTCGGACGTCTCCAGGGCCCGGATGCGGCGCGTGCGCTCGGCCGAGTTGGGGGCGGTGGCCACCTGGGGGTCCCGCTGGGCGAAGAACTCCTTCTCCTGGATCTTGATGCGCTCCCACGGCGGGTTGCCCAGCACGCAGTCGAAGCCGCCGCGGGCGAAGACCTCCGGGAAGGCCAGGTGCCAGTGGAAGAAGCTGTAGCCGCGGGCCAGTTCCTGGACCCCGGCGGCGAGCGGGGCGGGCAGCGCCCGGCCGCGGGCCAGGTCGGCGAGATGCCCGCTGGTGATCCCCTCGGGCTCGGTCGAGGCGAAGCGCGGGTCCGATTCCAGGGGCGGGAAGCGCTTGGGGAAGACGAAGGCCGCGCACCAAGCGTCGGCCAGTTGCTTCTTCTGGCGGTAATCCGGCGTCTCCTCGTGGCGGCGGAAGGCCAGTTCCTTGGCCCGGATCGCCTCAGGGCGGTCGTCGGGCATCCGGTCCAGGGCGGCCGCGGCCGCCTCCAGGCGGGCTCGGGCCTCGGCGTCCTCCTGGGCGAAGAGGTCGCCCATCTCCGTCAGTTCGGCCTTGTTGCGCTTGCGCAGGGCCGTGCAGGCCAACTTGACGTCCCCCTCCAGGGCGCTGAAGGCCTCGTCGGGCAGGCCCCCGGCCAGAAGCTCGGGGGTGGCGCCCAGGAGGCTGTTGCCAACCCGGATGTGGTGGTCCAGGAAGGACAGGGGCTTGCCGGGTTCCAGGGCCTCCAGCCACAGGCCGACCCGGCACAGTTCCGCGGCCATGGGGTTGAGGTCGACGCCATACAGGCAACGCCCGATCACGTCGCGCAGGGCCTGCTGATACAGAAGCGGGGAGGGCTCGCTCTCCCCCTGGGTCATGGCCCGCACCCTTGAGAGGTGCCGGGCCAGTCGGTGGGCGGCTCCCACCAGGAAATGCCCCGAGCCCACGGCCGGGTCGCAGACCTTCAGCTCCAGCAGGGCCTCCTCGGCGGCGGCCCCGGTCTTGCCCTTCAGGGCCTCCTCGACCACCGGGTCCAGGGCCGAATCCAACAGGCACTGCACCAAGGAGTCCGGGGTGTAGTAGGAGCCGGACGTCTTGCGCTCGGAGCCTGCGAACTCCGCGAAACTGAAGCGGGCTCCGTCCGCGCTGATCTGGGGGGTCAGGGCCAGCAGGCTCTCGTAGACCCCACCCAGTTCCTCGGCGCCCAGGTTCCGGTAGTCCACGGGGCGCAGCACCTTGTCCTGGCGGGTGAAGGAGAGGTTGCGCAGGGCCTCCAGGAAGTCGTAGTTGGAGAGTTCCGCTTCGTTCAATGCGGCGGTGGAACCGGGGCTCCACAGGAAGCTGCCCAGGGCCGGCAGGGCCAGGGCTGCCTGAGTTCCGGCGAAGGCCTCCTCGCCCGACAGGGCCCGCAGCACCACCTGGAACCCCCGCCACAGGTCGCCGTGGCCGCTGCCCTTGATGCGCCCGGCCAGATCCCGCAGGCGAGCGGTGCCGTAGTGCCTGGCGTAGCGCTCGCGAGCCACCAGGCCCGCCTCGGAGGCGTCCGGTGGGTGCAGCAGGGGCTGGCCGTCCAGAAGGCGGTCCTCGGCCACGAACAGGAAGATCAGGCGGTAGACCACGCGAAGCAGTTGGCCGTGCAGGTCCGAAAGCGTCACCTGGCCGCTGCGCAGGGCATCGCGCAGCCCCGAATTCCGGGGGTGGCTGGTGAAGCCCTGGCCCAGGATCTGCAGGGCCCGCTCGACTCCACCGCGCAGGTCGCCCAGGGCCCGGGTGCCTTGCTCCCGGGCCAGGTGGGTCCACTGCTCAAGCCAGCAGTTCTCGGGGCGCCCCCCCTCCCGCGGCGTGAACCGGGTCTGGTGGGCTACCAGCCACAACAACACGAAGTCGGAGTAGACCTCGCCCGTGAACATGGTCTCCAGGTCGAACTCCAGGTAGCTCTGGCGAGACAGCGCCTGGCTGTCGCGCAGGAGCCGCAGGCGCCGGCCGTTGGAGACGATGGCCCAGAGGTGGGCCTCGCTGCGGTTCAGGAACTCCTGCACCAGGCCGTGGGGGTTGGCGGCGGCAGCCCCGCGCACCCCCGCCGCCCGGCGATCCAGCGAGAGGTTGCAGCCCACCAGGTGGATCGGCACCGGGCCCAGGAAGCGGTTGATGGCGTAGGTGCGCCCGTTGAGCTCGGGTCCGGGGCTGGTGGGCAGGGGCCCGAAGCCCAGTTCGCGCAGGACCGGCAGCGTCCACTTCTCGTTGGTCAGGCCGGTGCCGGCCTCGTTCGCGGGAAGATTCGTGGCGGCCGACTGGAACTCGGCCCAGTGCCGGCGCAACCGGTTCCAGCCTGGGGTGATGGACTCGTTGAGTCGCTCGCCCTCGGGCAGGCCGTAGTCCTCCGGGCGGGTGCCCGGCAGCTTCGACTTGGGGTCCAGCACGCGGCGCAGAAGGTCCGCGGGCAACAGCCCCCCCTCGGAGTGGA
>CAZQPM010000487.1:0-2489 GCA_964595195.1 uncultured Burkholderiales bacterium
CCTGCCCTCCCGGTTCGAGGAGATCGTCCCTTGCCCCAGGACCTCGTCGCGGCGATAGAAGACGACCAGTTGCCCCGGGGCCAGGCCTCGCTGGGGGCGGTCGAAGCGCACGGTCAGACGCCCGGTCCCCGTGGACTCCAGCGTCGCGGGTTCGCCCCGACGGGTCGAGCGATACTGGACTCGGGCCCTGCCGACGGACTGGTCCACCAACCAATGGACCTCCTCCAACTCCATCTCCCGCTCCAACAGGTGCTCGCCGGGGCCTACCACCAGGCAGTTGCGCGCGGCGTCCAGGGACAGCACGTACACCGGACGGTCCGTGCGCAGTCCCAGACCTCGGCGTTGCCCGACGGTGAAGCGATGCAGACCGCGGTGCGCGCCCAGGACCCGGCCCTGCTCGTCCAGGATCGCACCGGGGGTCCCCCCGAGGTGCTCCTCCAGGAAGCCTGCGGTGTCCCCCCCAGGCACGAAGCACAGGTCCTGACTGTCCGCTCTGTCGGCGACCTCCAGGCCCCAGGCCCGGGCCAGTTCCCGAACCCGGACCTTGTCCATCTCGCCGACGGGAAACCGCGCCAGCGCCAGTTGCTGAGGCGTCAGACAGGCCAGGAAGTAGGACTGATCCTTGCGTGGATCCTGCCCTCGCAGGAGTCGGACGCGTCCCGACACCGGGTCCCTGCGAAGTCGGGCATGGTGACCGGTGACCAGGGCCTCGGCGCCCAGGGCCCGAGCGTGCTCCAGAAGGAGGCCGAACTTGATGCGCGCGTTGCACCGGGCGCAGGGATTCGGCGTCCGACCGCGCGCGTACTCGCCCAGGAAGTGGCCGACGACGCTGCGCGCGAACTCCTGCCGAAAATCGACCAGGTGGTGGGCGATACCCAGACGACGACAGACCGCGGCGGCGTCCCGGACCGCGGCACATGTCGGACCTGAGTCCGACGGCATCAGGACCATCGTGACCCCCAGGACCTCGTGGCCCTGACGTTGGATCAGGGCGGCCGCCACCGCCGAATCGACCCCCCCGCTCAGAGCCACCGCCACTCGACCCATCGGTCCCCTCCCCATCTCGAGCCGGCCTCCCCAAAGATTTTCGATGACCCGGAACCGAGCCTGTCCGACTCCGGCCCGGACAAAACGAAAGGGCCTGGGCCGAAGTCCGTCCGACTCCGGCCCAGGCCTTGCTGGAGGGGCAATTGACTAGCGCAGGACCAGGGAGACCACCATGGACAGGACGATGAAGCTGACCGCCAGGTAGTTCGTGATCGTGCCCAGCTTCTCTTCCACGCTCTTCTTGCCGTGGAAGACGCTCTGCGTGCCGCCGCCTCCCAGGGTCCCTCCCAGCCCCTCATTCTTGCTGGTCTGGCTCAGGACCGCCGCGGTCAGACCCAGACAGACCAGGAGGTAGACCACCATCAACACATAGCCGATGAACCCGTGGCCCGGATGGGCGGGTGCGGACGCCGGAGCGCCGACAACCGGAGTCTGGGCCAGCATCGACCACATCGGCAGACAGAAATCCAGATACATACTCTCCTCGAATCCCGGCGCCCGCAGGCGACCCGTAGAAATCCAGTTCCCGGTGCCATCTTCTCCGACCACGCGTCCCGACCGGGAGAACCGACGCGTGCGGGCCTCTAGCAGAAGCCGACGATGCGCCCGAAGCTGTCGGCCTTCAGGCTGGCTCCGCCAACCAGGGCCCCGTCGATGTCGCGACAGGCCATGAAGGCATCGATGTTCTCGGGCTTGACGCTGCCTCCGTAGAGCAGGCGGACCTGGGCGGCGATGCGCTCGCCAAAGAGTTCAGCCAGGGTGGCGCGCAACAGGACCATGGTCTTGTTGGCCTCCTCGGGCGAATCGGTCTTGCCCGTTCCGATGGCCCAGATCGGCTCGTAGGCCACCACCAACCGATCGCCGGTGTCCAAGGCCAGGCCCTGCAGGGCGCCGCGCAACTGGCTGCAGACCCGCGCCTGGGTCTGTCCGGCCTCGCGCTCCTCCAGGGTCTCGCCCACGCAGAGGATGGGAACCAGGCCGTGGTTCAGGGCCGCGGCAACCTTCTGGGCGCAACTCTGGTCGGTCTCGCCGAACATGGCCCGCCGCTCGGAATGCCCGATAATCGCAAAACGGCACCCGACATCCCGAAGCATCGGCGCGGAAACCTCGCCGGTATAGGCGCCCGAATCCTTCCAGAACAGGTCCTGCCCACCCAGGTGGTAGGAAGGTCGCCCTTCCAGCAGGGCTCCCACCTCGCCGAGAAGGTGGAAGGGCGGACAGATGACGACCTCCCGCTCGCGGACCTCACCGGCCCGTGCCAGCAGATCCTCCACCATGACCCGAGCCTCGCGGCGGGACATGTTCATCTTCCAGTTGGCTGCCAAGAGAGGAATACGCACGAAAAATCCTCCAAGAATTAATTCTAGCAGAACTGTCAAGCCATGGAAGGTACCCGAAGGCGATTCCGGAAGATCCCGACCGGGAAACGCCCGCCGGGCTTC
>CAZQPM010000488.1:0-2446 GCA_964595195.1 uncultured Burkholderiales bacterium
ATGATCACGGTCGGGGCCCTGGATGACCATCAGACCCTGGACCGGGGCGACGACACGGTGGCCGACTTCTCCAGCCGCGGGCCCACTTCGGTCGATTCCCTGACCAAGCCGGACCTGCTGGCCCCAGGGGTCGGAGTCTTCGGTCCGTTGGCCCCCGGCGCCACCCTGGATGTTCCCGAGCTGCCGCACATCGGCAAGGACTACTTCGCCATCTCGGGCACCTCGATGGCGACGCCGATGGTGGCCGGGCTGGCCGCCGACCTCAAGCAGGCCAATCCCCGCCTGACCCATCGGGACATCAAGCAGATCCTGGTCCAGAGCGCGGACCTCTACCTCAAGGAGGGCGCGAACGCCCAGGGGGCCGGTCTGGTCGATGCCGAAGAAGCTCTGGAACTGGCCCTGAACTGGCCCCAGGACCCGGCGGCCTCCCAGGCCCGTCCGGCGACGCCCCAGGTGCGACGGAACGCCATCGATTCCCAGCAGGGCTACCTGTTCGCGTAAGCCTGGACCCCGAGTTGGAAGGACGAGGGCCGCTTCCCGGTGAAGGCCGGCCCGCCATGTCGATTCGTTTCTTCAACACCATGACGCGGGCCTTGGAAGACTTCCGCCCGCTGAACCCCGGAGAGGTGCGCCTCTACACCTGCGGTCCCACCGTCCACAACTTCGCCCATATCGGCAACTTCCGGACCTACGTCTTCGAGGACCTGCTGCGTCGCTACCTGCGCTTTCGGGGGTACCGTGTCCTCCAGGTGATGAACATCACCGACGTCGAGGATAAGATCATCCGCAGGACCGTGGCCGAGGGGCGTTCCCTGCAGGACGTGACGGCTCCCTACATCGAGGCCTTCTTCCAGGACCTCGACCGCCTGAACATCGAGCGGGCCGAGCACTATCCCCGAGCCACCCAGCACGTGGACGGCATGGTCGCGATGATCCGGACCCTGCTGGAGCGGGGCCTGGCCTATCGCTCCGAGGACGGTTCGATCTACTACGACATCTCGAAGTTCCCGGCCTACGGAAGCCTGGCGCACATCCAGGTGGAGGCTTT
Source organism: uncultured Burkholderiales bacterium (assembly GCA_964595195.1). Taxonomy (GTDB): domain Bacteria; phylum Vulcanimicrobiota; class Xenobia; order Xenobiales; family Xenobiaceae; genus CAZQPM01. The sequence continues at coordinate 1,049 of CAZQPM010000488.1, forward strand.
GCAGGCCGGGGCCCGGGTGGCCCAGGACGAGTATGACAAGGAGCGGGCCGCCGACTTCGCCCTGTGGAAGGCCTGGGATCCATCGGATGGCGAGGTCTTCTGGGACCGGTATCCAGACCTGGGCAAGGGCCGACCGGGGTGGCACATCGAGTGCTCGGCCATGAGCATCCAGTACCTGGGCGAGCACTTCGACCTGCACACCGGAGGGGTCGACAACATCTTCCCGCACCACCAGAACGAGATCGCCCAGGCTGAACCCTGCACCGGCCAGACCTTCGTGAACTACTGGCTGCACTCCGAGCATCTGCAGGTCGATTCCCGGAAGATGAGCAAGTCCGAGGGCAACTTCTTCACGCTTCGCGACCTTCTGGCCGCGGATCGCAACCCGTCCGGGCAGGCCTGGGATCCCATGGCCGTGCGCTACCTCCTGTCGGCCACGCACTATCGTTCGCGGGTCGACTTCACCTTCAAGGCCCTGCGGGCCGCGGGCGACACCCGTCAGGGGTTGTTGGAGTTCCTGCGCCGCTGCCTGCGTCAGCCGGGTGCCGGTCCCGTGGACCCGGAGGTGGCCGAGGAGTTGCAGCAGGCCCGCCAGGCCTTCGTCGAGGCCCTGGACGAGGACCTGAACACCCCCGAGGCCCTGGCCGTCCTGCACACCCTGCGCCATGAGATCAACCGGCGGATCGACGAGACCGGCGGGTTGGGGGCGGCCTCCGGCAGGGCGGTGGTCGATCTCGTCCTGGAGTTGGATCGGGTCTTGGGTCTGCGCCTGGACGAAGCCCTGGCCCAACCCGAACTGCTGGCCGAAGAACTGGCCCTGATCGAGGAACGCCAGGTGGCCCGCAGGACGCGGGATTTTGCGCGAGCCGACGGCCTGCGCCAGGAATTGGAGGGCCGCGGGATCCGCCTGGAGGACACCCCGCAGGGCGTGACATGGAAGATCGATCCGAGCAGGAGATAGTCTACGGCCGGCACCCCGTGGTGGAGGCCCTGCGCTCCGGACGGCCGGTGCACCGGCTCTTCGTCCTGGCGGGCGCCCAGGGAATCCCCAGGGATGTGTTCGTCCTGGCGCGCGAACAGGCCATCCCGGTCGTGCACACCGACCGCATCCGCCTGGACCGCTTGACGCGACAGGGCAACCACCAGGGGGTGGTGGCGGCCGTGGGCTCGCGTCAGTTCACGCCGCTTCAGGAAGTCCTGGAGCGCCCTCTGGGATCGGACCGCGCGGCCCTCTTCCTGGTCCTGGACGGTGTGCAGGACCCCGGCAACTTCGGCGCCCTGCTGCGAACGGCCGAGGCGGCCGGGGTGCACGGGGTCATCGTGCCCGGGGCGGGCTCCGCAGGAGTTCGCACCAGCGTCGCGCAGGCTGCGGGGGTAGCTGCCGAGTGCCTGCCCGTC
>CAZQPM010000489.1:0-2445 GCA_964595195.1 uncultured Burkholderiales bacterium
CTGCAGCACGATGCGCTTCTGCTTGGCGTAGAACTGGAGGTCTTCCAGGTTCTTGAGGTTCCCGGCGTGGTCGTGCCCCACCGTGTAATCCACCACGGGCTTGCCCGACTGCAGGTGGTCGGCGACCACGCGGCTGGCCTTCTCGGGGTCCATGTGGATGTAGGTGACCTTCTTCTTGCCCGGCTCGATAACCTCGACGATGGGCTCGTAGGTGCACATCCCGATGCAGCCCGTGACCACGAGGCGCACGTTCTTGAGGCCCTTGGCGGCGACGTCCTTCTGGAGGGTCTCCATGACGCGGCGGGCGCCGGCGGACTGGCCGCAGGTGGCCATGCCGACCACCACCCGGATGGTACCCTCGGCGTCCATCTCCCGGACAGCCTTGGCCTTGAGGTCATTCAAATCGATCATGGTAAGCATCTTTCGTGTCAACCTCCCTCATTCGTACTTCTTCAGGATGTCGGGGATGCGGCTGACATCATCCAACTTGCCGAACACGTCGTCGTCGATCATGACGCAGGGAGCCAGGCCGCAGCAGCCCAGGCAGCGGGTGGCCTCCAGGGTGAACTTGCCGTCGGGGGTGGTGCAGCCCACGCGGACCTGGAGCTCTTCGGCCAGCTTGTCCAGCACCTTCTGGGCGCCCTTGACGTAACACGCGGTGCCCAGGCAGACGCCGATCTTGTGCCGACCCTTGGGTTCGATGGCGAACTGGCTGTAGAAGGTGGCCACGCCGTAGATCTCGGCCAGGGGGACCTTGGTGTTCTGGGAGATGAACTTCTGCACCTCGAGGGGAAGGTAGCCGAACAGGTGCTGCGCTTCCTGCAGCACCGGCATCGTGATGCCCTTGGAGTCTTCCTGGGAATCGATGAATTTCTTGAGCTCGGCGAAACGCGGATCCTCCATCGTAAGGCACCCGCCACTGCACGCGCACTTGGATTGGTCGCTCACTATCCCTTGTCTCCTCTGCGTGTTGTTGTCCTCCCCGGTCAGAAAACCGGTCAACCTCGGCCTCCCGGCCGCCGGGACCGAAGCCCCGTCGACTCCCAGGCTTCCCGTGGCTCCAGGCCGAGCCCGCCCAAAGGAAAGCCCCGGGCCTCCCTCCAGGGGGAGTCCAGGGTTCTATCGGGGGAATCTGATGCAGACCACTTTCAGGGAAGACCTGAAGACTCGTCATCCGGGTCGGGCCTTGTGGCCCTGAACCCAACAAGAAGGCACGAACCCGGGCCCGTGCGTCGACCCACCTTCTCGTGCCGGTTCGGAAAACCTGCCGGTCGTCGGGCCCATCTTCCAGATTTCCTGGGGGCGACCGGATCGGTGCCCGCGATTTCAGGCCGTTTTCAGTCTCCCGGCCCATGTTGACAAGTCATGCTTTCGAACTCGCGATTCCGGTGGTCGCCCCGCCTGGGCCTGGTCTACGAGGCCTTCCTGACCGGCATCCCCTTCGGGGTCTTCAAGACCGGGGCCGGTTGGATGCTGCTGGCCGTCTCCCCGGTCCTGGGGCTTCCGGTGATGCTCTGGGGAGTCCTGGACATCCTTCTGAACCTGCTCACGGTGGCGGCCCCGGCCCGCTTTTCGTGGTGTCTGATGTCCAATCTGGGACGGCTCGTGGGTGGGCCTTGGGAAGAGCGACTGCTGGCCCTGGACACCCTCGTGGCCTTCCTGATCGTGGCCGTCAGCATCGGCTTCGGGCTGTCCTCGCAGCTTCCAGCACCCCTGGCCCGGACCTGGGAACTGGCCGTCATCGGCAACGTGCTGGGCGTCGGCGTGGCCCGCGTCTACAGGGCCTGGAGCACCTGAGCCGGGGACCCGGCTCAGGTCAGCCGCGCGGCAGCCTCTCCAGGCGCTCCAGGAGGTCCCCGCGGGCGCGTTCGGGATCCTGTCCGGTAGTCAACGCCACCACCGGGACCTCGGAGATCTCCGGGTCCGGAGCCGAGGCGGTCCCCAGGACCAGGGCCCGAGGGTGGAGGGTGTGCACCAGGCGCCGGGCCTCGGCGCCGTCGAGGGCAGGGACCACCCGGTAGCCGTTGGCCTCCAGGAAGCGGGCCAGGAGGGTCGCCCCCTGCGGGTCCCGCTCCAACAGGACCAGGGTGGCGCGTTCGCATGCCTCGGGATCGGGGCCCTGGCAGGGCAGGGCGGAGCCGGAGGCAGGCAGGCGGACCTCGAAGGTCGAGCCCCGGCCGGGTTCGGACTCCAGGTTCAGGCGGCCCGAAAGCAGGGTGACGAAGTGGCGCACCAGGGTCAGGCCCAGCCCCGTGCCACCGTAGCGCCGGGCCGTGGACTCGTCAGCCTGGGCGAACTCCTCGAAGACCCGAGCGCACTGCTCGGGGGTCATGCCGATCCCGGTGTCCTGCACCCGGAACACGACCTCCTCTCCCTCGCGGAAGGCCTGGATCGTCACGGTTCCCGCATTGGTGAACTTCAGCGCGTTGCCCACCAGGTTCAGCA
>CAZQPM010000490.1:0-2443 GCA_964595195.1 uncultured Burkholderiales bacterium
CCGCCCTGCGAGACGAACTCGAGCGGTCCGGCACGGCGGAACTGATCCTGGACCTCGTGCCCGGACGGGACGCCGAGCACCTCGAGCGGGAGCTTGCCAGACCTCGCGGCACGCGGTCGCTGGCCGAACACCTGCGGCGGCGAGCGGGGCTGGAAGGCGTCAAGGCCGGTCTCCTCCGAGAGCTGGCCTCCGCCGACGAACTGCTGGATCCGGCCGGCCTGGCGGCACGGAGCAAGTCCCTGCCGTTGCGCCCGGTGGCCACCCGACCGCTGGACGAGGCCCTGAGCACCGCGGGGGGCGTCCTCCTCGAGGAACTGGACGAGAACCTGATGCTGCGTGCCCTCCCCGGAGTCTTCTGCGCTGGAGAGATGCTGGACTGGGAGGCGCCCACGGGCGGATACCTGCTGACGGCCTGCATGTCCAGCGGGCGCGCCGCCGGCCGGGGGGCCGCCCGCTGGCTGGCGGCGACGTCCGCCCTGCCCCGGTCCTGAGCGCGCCTCCGGCCCACCGGGACCGACCCGGGAACGGACGCCAGCCGGAAGCCGCGCTTCCCGGAGAACCCGACGGCCCCACCCTCAAAGCCATCGTGGAACCAGCCATGGAACCAGCCGTGGAACCAACCCTCAAAGTATGAGGCCGTCGGGAACGTCAGGCCGGAGACGATCTACCAGTTGTAGAAGGACTCCGTCTGGTCGTCGCGATCCAGGATGCGGTACCAGGTGTTGCTGTGTTCCATTCCGGTCTGGTTGCGCCAGGTGACCTTGATCGTGTAGGTCCGGCCCACGATGGCGTTGTCGGCCCTCAACTCGTTGTAGGTGTTGCCGGTGTCGACGTCCCAGGTGTCCGACCAGCGCTCGGAGTAGTTGCCCTGTTCGGAGACTTCGATCCTGTAGGCCCAGAACCGGTCTCCGCCGGAGCTGTAGGGATAGGCGCGCACGTAGAGGTCACCCTGGACCTCGCCGCCACCGCCACCTCCGCCACCACCTGAGGCGGACCCCAGCGTGACCTCAACGGACTTCGTCTGGCCAGCCTCGATGGTGACCGGCCCCACGGCCGTCCGGTACCCGATCAGGGTCACGTAGACCAGGTGCTCACCGGCCGCGATGCCATCGATCTGGAAGAGGCCCGCCGCGTCCGAAACCGCCGAATGGCCTGTGTCCAGCAGGATCTGGGCACCCGCCAGGGGAGCCTTGGAGCCGCTCTGGACGATACCGTAGAGCGAACCGGTGGCCCCACCGCCCCCGCCACCGCTGGTGACGAGGACAGGCACGCGGTTGCTGGGATAGCGGTTGACCATGACCACCAGGTTTCCGGAGGACAGGCCGGCAGGCACGGTGAGGCGGATCCCGGTGGACGTCCAACTGAGGATCCCGTCGCCGGGCACGGTCACCCCGTTGACCACGACCACGCCCGTGGCCGCGCTGCCCAGACCGGTGCCCACCAGGTCCAGGGTCGCACCCGAAGTCAGGGTGGCGTTGCTCAGGGAGGTGATGTTCGGCACGGACGAGGGAGGGGCCACGTTCAGGTTCAGGTCCGCCTCGGACCAGGCGAAGATCCAGTAGCCGACCTGGGGCTGCAGGGCCCCGTCCCAGGCCGCCAGATCCTGGGTCTGGTAGTAGGAACCCTGGTATCTGTAGACGTAGCGGTAGACCCACGCCGATCCGGGCAGGATGTCGTCCCGGGTGGCCTCTTCCATGACCTTGGTGGCGCCGGCCTGCCGGGTGACGGTCATGGCCCTCAGCGGCAGGGGCTGGTTCAACGGACAACCCACCATGTTCCATCCGGCCTGCAGGTGCGCGGTCGTGACCTCACCGGCATTCTCCGGGCCGACCACCGTCACCGCCGTGGGAGCGTCGAAGTAAGCCCAGTAGGCCTTGGTGGTGTCAACGCCGGCAGGGTTGTAGACCGGGTCCACGTAGGTGTAACCGGTGGCCTGGTAGGAACACAGTTGGTAGGTGAAACCCGAGGACGAGGTCAATGAGGCCAACGGGAACGAGACAAGGCTCCAGCCGCCCGGGAAGTTGAGGGTCACCGTGCGACCCGCCACGGACTCGAGCTGAGCCGCGCGAGCCTGCTGGGTGGCCGGCGGAAGCGAAGCGGGGGCCCCGGGGACCGTGGCGGGCGAAAGCGGATTGACCGCACCGCCGCCTCCGGAGGGATCGGGGATCGTCGGAGCCAGTGCGGTTCCTCCGCCTCCGCCGCTGCCGCAACCGGGGATGACCAGCCAGGCGACCACAAGAAGCAGGACCGCCAGGGCTCTGGGTGCAGAAGAGAAGAACCTCAAGGCCGTACCTCCACCGGATCGGCTCCACTTCCAGTCGGCCGACCCTCTCGTCGTTGGACGCAGGAACACACGTCCCCTCGGATAGTGTACCTTCCCTTCAGGATACACAGGTTTCCGACAGATGAACAGCCCGTCCTGGGGCTCTTGAGGACGGGGCTC
>CAZQPM010000491.1:0-2434 GCA_964595195.1 uncultured Burkholderiales bacterium
CGTCGCGAGCGGTTCGTCCTGGAATACCTCCAGGACTGCAACGCCTCCGCTGCCGCCATCCGCGCCGGATACTCGCCACGCACCGCCAACAACACCGGATACCGCCTGATGCAGCGGCCCGAGGTCCAGCGGGCGATCGCCGAGGCCCAGGCGGCCAGGGCCCAGGAATTGGGCGACTCCGCCGAGCAGGCGGCCCGAGACCTGCTGGCCTGGTGCCGGGCAGCGGCCGAGGACCGCGACTGGCGCGCCCTGGGCAAGCTGCAGGAGCTGCGCATGAAGCACCTGGGCATGCTGACCGAGCGCATCGAGCACTCTGGCCCCGGCGGCGGCCCTATCCAGTTGGCACACGACGCGGCCCGCCGAATCGTGGAGGACTCCGGTGCAGCAGACCTCGCCCACACCCTATTCGAGCGCGTGGTTCAGCACTCCAGCCAGCCTGGCCTGGATGTTGTCGGGCCAGAAGTGGCAGGCCGCGCGGCACCTGCTCCTGCTAAACCGCAGGCTGACTGACCTGGCCACCGGGCGCATCCGGCGCCTGCTGGTCTCGATGCCGCCCAGGCATGGAAAAAGCGAACTGATCTCCCACTGGCTGCCGGTCTGGTACCTGAACACCTGGCCCGAGCGGCGCATCATCCTGGCCACCTACGGCGCGGAGTTCGCGGCCGACTGGGGGCGCCGGGTGCGCAACACGGTCCAGGAGCACGCCGGCACCCTGAAGGTGCGTATATCCCAGGACTCGGCCGCGGCCAATCGCTGGCACACAACGGCAGGCGGCAGCATGGTGGCGGCCGGCGCCGGGGGCCCGCTGACCGGGCGCGGGGCCGACCTGTTCATCATCGACGACCCTATCAAGACCGCCGAGGACGCCTACAGCGCGACCTGGCGCGAGCGGGTCTGGGACTGGTGGACCACCACCGCCCGCACCCGCCTGGAGCCTGGCGCCTCGGTCGTGGTGCTCATGACCCGCTGGCACGACGACGACCTGGCCGGGCGCATCCTGCGCAACGCCCAGGAGAGCGGCGATGGCTGGGAGGTGCTGAACCTGCCCGCCCTGGCCGAGGACGGAGACCCCCTGGGCCGCGAGCCCGGGGAGGCCCTGTGGCCCGAGCGCTACGATGTGGATGCCCTACAGGAGACCCGCCGGGAGATCGGCGAGCGCACCTGGGCGGCGCTCTACCAGCAGCGCCCAGTGGTGGACGAAGGCGGCTACTTCCAGCGCGGCTGGTGGCGCTACTACACGCGGCAGCCGGTGCGCTTCGACGAGGTCCTGCAGTCCTGGGACATGGCCTTCAAGGGCACGGCATCCAGCGACTTCGTGGTGGGGCAGGTCTGGGGCCGGAAGGCCGCCGACCGCTATCTGCTGGACCAGGTGCGTGGGCGGTGGGACTTCCCGCGCACCCTGGAGGCCGTGCGCGAACTGTCCTTCCGCTGCCCCGACGCCCGCGTCAAGCTGGTAGAGGACAAGGCCAACGGTGCCGCGGTCATCGACACCCTGCGCCGCGAGTTGCAGGGCCTGGTGGCCGTGGAGCCGGAGGGCGGGAAGGTGGCCCGGGCTGCCGCCATATCGCACCAGGTGGAGGGCGGCAACGTCTGGCTTCCGGCCAGGAGCATCGCGCCCGACGGGACGCCGGTCCTGGACCCCTGGGTCCGCGACCTGGTCGAGGAGTGCGCGGCATTCCCGACCGGGGTGAATGACGACCAGGTGGACGCCATGACCCAGGCGCTCATCAGGATGGCCCAAGGCAGCAACATCGTTCCGCGCCTGGTGCCCGGGATGAACTGGAAGCAGATGTTGGGAGTGTGACGATGGACGCGATTCTCGGCCCGGACGGGCGCCCCATACAGCGGCCCCGCATCCAGTCTGGGGTCCGGGTCGGGCGGAACATCCTGGACGTGCAGCAACTGCTGGGGTGGCTGCAGCGGCCGGACAACATCGGTCTGGAAACCTACGAGCGCATGGTCCAGACCGACGAGACCATCGCCGCTGGCCTGGAGTTCGTGACCCTGGCCGCTGTAAGCCGCCTGGGCGACTACGTCCACGAGGACCGCCCCGACATCCAGGACTTCATCCGCGAGAACTTCGAGACGATGCAGGGTAACCTGCCCGAGGCCGTGGGCAACATGCTGGCGGCCATCTGGGCAGGCTTCACGGTCACCGAGATTGTCCTGCGGGAGCGGGGCGGTTGGTTCTGGCTGGAGGCCCTGGAGACCCTGGAACCCAGCAGTGTCTCCCTGCACGTGGTAGACGATGGCGGGCCGAACCACGGCCAGGTGGACACCGTCTACCAGTGGTGGGGCACGGCCTGGCAGGCGGAGATGCCTGGCCACAAGGTGGTCCACTTCTGCAACAGGCGCCTGGGGGTGCGCCCCGGCAACCCATACGGCACCAGTCGCCTGAAGAGCATCTACAAGAACTGGCGCCTGAAGGACGCGA
>CAZQPM010000492.1:0-2404 GCA_964595195.1 uncultured Burkholderiales bacterium
CTCGAGAGCGCATGCACACCCTGCTGCGCTTCTTTCTGGGGGCTCCGGAGGCCTGGCCTGACGGGGTCTGGATCTACCGGGTCCCGGCGGGTCTGCGCGACATCGGGGGAGGACCCACCTCCTTGAAGGAGGAGGTCCTACCCCCGCAGGGGAAGGTGGTGCGTCAACATGAATGAACGCAAGGACGACCTCATCATCGGCCTGCTGGTGATCATCATCATCCTGCAGGTCTACGGCTTGTTCTTCGGGGAGGCGCCCGCCGCGGCCGTCCCGACCGCCCCCGCCGCCAGGCAGAGTCCGGGTCCGCCCGGCGGCGGCTCGAACCCGGTTCCCGTCTCCGACTACTGACGGTGAGCGGTTCCCGGCCCTCGCCCTGGCGCTGGGTCGTACGGCTGGTCCTGGGTCTGGGGATCCTGGCCTGGGCCCTGGCCCAGGTGGACGTGTCCTCCCTGGGGAGCCTCCTGGCGCGGAGCCGGGCCGTCCCACTGGCAGAGGCCTTCCTCCTGTTCCTGGGGGGCGCCGTGGCCTCCAGCCTGGCCTGGCAGATCCTGCTGGTGCCTCTGGGCTACCGTCTGCACCTGGGGCAGGCGGTCCGCCTGTCGCTGGTCGGCTTCTTCCTGAACAACCTGATCCCCTCGGGGGTGGGTGGCGACGTCTATCGGGTCTTCGCGCTGGGTTCGATGGGGGCCCGGCGGGTCCAGGCGGCGGCCTCGGTCGTCGTCGAGCGCTGGTCCGCGTTCCTGGCCCTGCTGGTGGCCACGGCCCTCTCCTACGTGGCGGCCCTGCCCCTGTTGCGAGGGGCCGAGGCCTCCAGCCTGCTGGGGGACCTGTGGCCCCCTCTGGCCCACCTGCGGCTGGACTGGATGATGGGGGTCTTCCTGGTGCTCCTGACGGCGGCCTTCGTGGCCAGCACGGTGGCGGCCCTGGTGGCCGGGCGCAGCGGTGGCGCGTTCCTGCAGCGCCTCAGCATGGGGCTGCCGACGGCCGACTTCCTGGCCTCGGTGCAGGTCTACCGGCAGCACCCCAGGGCCTTCCTGGCCGCCTCGGTGGTCAATCTGGCTTCACCGCTGCTGGAGGGTCTGGCCTTCTCCAGTATCGCCGATGCCCTGGGGCTGGAGTTCTCGCCGCTCCTCTTCCTGGCCTTCACGCCCATCTTCAGGGTGCTCAACCATCTGCCGATCTCGGTGAACGCCGTGGGAACCCAGGAGGTCGCCTCCATCGTCTTCTGGGATCCCCTGGGGGCCAGTCCGGACCAGGCCGTGGCCATCTCGATCCTGATCCACGCCCTGAAGATCTCCGTCAGCGCCCTGGGAGCCCCGCTCTACCTGGTCGGCCAGCGCTACCGGGTGGAACATCGGGAGGTCATGCCCACCGCGAAGAAGGGATGAGCCACGGGGGGCGAATCCTACCCGACCGGGCACCCTTGCGGGGGACTCGCCGAGCAGGGCCGGACACCAGTTCGTCCGGTCCTGCTCCTGCGCAACCGGAAGACCCAACTGAAGGGATGAAGAAATCATGACCATGACCGTTGATACAACCCGGACTTCCGGGATCGAGCAACTCCTGGGCGAGGAGTCGGATTACTTCCTGCGCCACGAGTGCCAGACCATCGACAAGTCCCTGCTCCACCTGCCGGGCGGAGATTTCATCGACCGCGTGATGTCCCACTCGGATCGCAGTCCGCAGGTGCTGCGCAGTCTCCAGCAGTTGTTCGGTTCGGGCCGCCTGGCGAACACCGGATACGTTTCGATCCTTCCCGTGGACCAGGGCATCGAACACACCGGCGGCGCGTCCTTCGCCAAGAACCCCCTGTACTTCGACCCCGAGAACATCGTGAAGCTGGCCATCGAAGGTGGCTGCAACGCGGTGGCCTCCACGTTCGGCGTCCTGGGCGCCGTGGCCCGCAAGTACGCCCACAAGATTCCGTTCGTGGTCAAGATCAACCACAACGAGTTGATGACCCACCCCAACACCGCGGCCCAGGTGTTGTTCGGCAACATCGAGGAGGCCTGGAACATGGGGGCCGTGGCCGTGGGCGCCACCATCTACTTCGGCAGCGAGGACTCCCGGCGCGAGATCGTGGAGATCGCCGAGGCCTTCCAGCATGCCCACGAACTGGGCATGGCCACCATCCTGTGGTGCTACACCCGCAACGACGCCTTCAAGGTCGGAGGGACCGACTACCATGTGGCGGCCGACCTGACGGGCCAGGCCAACCACCTGGGCGTCACGATCCAGGCCGACATCATCAAGCAGAAGCTGCCCGAGAACAACGGCGGCTTCACCGCCATCAAGTTCGGCAAGACCGACAAGAGGATGTATGAGCAACTGGCTACCGACCACCCGATCGACCTGACCCGCTACCAGGTGGCCAACGGCTACATGGGCCGGGCCGGACTGATCA
>CAZQPM010000493.1:0-2380 GCA_964595195.1 uncultured Burkholderiales bacterium
CCTGGATCCGCCGCCTTTACACCCTTTTCGGCACCGTGATATAATCCCGGCGACCCGGAAGGCCTTCAAGTTCCGGCAGCGCTGGGGGCAGCGTGCCCGGCGCTTTTTCTCCCCTGGGGCCCGGCCTGGCCGGGCCCTGCGTCGAGCCTTTCGACCGGAGGCGCTCGCTTGCTGGACACCGACGACCCGATCATCGAGATGCACAACCTGAGCCTGGTCTACCCCAACGGGGTACGGGCCCTGCAGGACATCGACCTGGTCGTGGCCCGGGGGGAATTCGTATTCCTGGTCGGGCATACCGGATCGGGCAAGTCCAGCCTGATGAAGCTGATCTACCGCGAGCACGACCCCACCACCGGAGCGGTCTTCGTGGATGGCCACGAGATCAGCGACATGAAGAGGTCTCAGATCCCCTTCCTGCGCCGGCGGATCGGGGTGATCTTCCAGGACTTCCGCCTGCTGAGCCACAAGACCGCCTTCGAGAACGTCGCCTACGCCCTGGAGGTCACCGGAAACTCGCGCCGGGAGATTCCCCGCAAGGTCGTCAAGGCCCTGACGCTGGTGAACATGCGGGAGAAGGCTGACCGCCTGCCCGGCGAACTCTCCGGAGGCGAGCAGCAGCGGGTGGCCATCGCCCGGGCGCTGATCAACGACCCCATCATCCTGCTGGCCGACGAGCCCACCGGGAACCTGGACCCCGACTCGTCCTGGGACATCATGCAGATCCTCTCCAAGGTGAACTCGCGGGGAACCACCGTCCTGGTGGCGACCCACAACCAGCAGATGGTGGATGTGATGCAGAAGCGGGTGCTGGTGATGGAACGAGGGGTCATGCTGCACGACCTGGAACGAGGTCGCTACGTCCCCACCGGAGTCACCCGCCCCTCCATGGTGGTGGGAGGTGTCTGACCGGTGACCGCGCCCCGCTTCCCCGAGGACCACGGTGCGGACGCCGAGCCGCTGCCCTCCCCGCAGTCCCAGCGCCCCACCCCCAACCGCCAGGAGAGCATCCCGCGCCGGCGCGGACCCTCGGGAGGTTTCTACCTGGAGTGCTTCCTGCGGGAGGTGCTGGTCAACATCCGCCGGAATCCCCTGATGAGCGTCGCCTCGGTGTCCACCGTCATGGTCCTGGCGATGCTCCTGGGGTTCTTCGTGGTCCTGGTCATGAACCTGGATGCCCTGTCGCAGGACCTGGCCGGGGAGATGCAGGTCAAGGCCTACATGTCCTCGGACTTCCAGCGCGACCAGGCCGGGGACTTCCACGCCTCGGTGGTCCGGATCGGCCACGTGGAGGGAACCCACTTCGTCTCCAAGGAGACCGCCTTCAAGCGCCTCCGCGAGCGCCTGGGAACCCGGCTGACCCTGGCCGACCTGTCCCGGAACCCGCTGCCCGACGCCTTCGAGATCCGCGTGGCCGACCCCAAGTTCCTGGACGACGTGGCCGCCAAGGTCGCCCGCCTGCCCGGCGTCAAGACCGTCGACTACGGTCGCGACGTGGCCCGCAAGCTGATGGCCCTCAACCAGGTGGTCCGGGTGGTCGGCTTCGTCGTCCTGGGGCTGCTCTTCGCCTCCACGCTGCTGATCGTCAGCAACACGATCCGGCTGACGGTCTTCGCCCGCCGCAAGGAGATCGACATCATGCAACTGGTCGGGGCGGCCGACTGGTTCATCCGCTGGCCCTTCATCCTGGAGGGCATGGCGCAGGGCTTGGTCGGCGCGGCGATGGCCGCGACCCTGGTCGACGTCTCCTATCGCCTGGTGGTGCCCCAACTGCACAAGACCGTGCCCTTCCTGCCCATCCTGGCCCCCTCCGAGGTCCTGCCCTTCCTGAACCTGGGCCTGGTCGGCCTGGGCTGCATCGTCGGCGCGGTGGGCAGCCTGATCTCGGTGAACCGGCACCTGAACGCATGAAGCGTCTGCCCGTGCTGGCGGCGCTGCTGGCGGTGCTGCTGGTCCAGGCCTCCCCGTTGGAGGCGGCGCCCGGGGATCCCGGAACCGTGCGCCAGGACCTGTACCGCAAACAGGAGGAGCTGCGCCTCCAACGCAAGCGGCTGGACATCATCAACGATCGCGAGAAGGACCTGTCCCAGCAGCTCAGCCAGGCCCAGGCGGGACTGCAGGAGAGCCGGGCCGTCCTGGACGATACCCTGTTCCGGTTGACCACGGCCGAGAGCCGCCTGGAAGGGATCCGCCAGGAACTGCGCCGGACCCGTCAGCGCCTGAAGGCCACCCAGGGGGCCCTGGAGAAGCGCCTGACCGAGATCTACATCGAGGGGGACGTCGGCTACCTGGTGGTCCTGCTGGGTTCCAAGAGCTTTGCCGACTTCCTGGACCACGCCCACTACCTGAAGATCATCATCGAGAACGACCGCGAGCTCCT
>CAZQPM010000494.1:0-2368 GCA_964595195.1 uncultured Burkholderiales bacterium
TGGGCATAGCCGAAGAAGACCGGGTCGATGAAGCCCGGGGACATCCCCAGGACCCCGTCGGTGGAAACCCCACCGAGAGCCAGGCCCGGGTCCCGCACGTCATACAGCGATGTCTTCTTCTGCTTCTGGAACTCGGCGAAGGCGTAGACCCGGCCGCGCTGGTCGTCGAAGCTGTACTGCCCGTCGAACCGGAAGCCCTCGCGGTTGTGCGGATAGCGACTGGTGTCGTGCAGCGAGTAGAGGTTCGAGAAGTAGTTCATGTCGGGCAGGCGCCAGACGCCCGGGTAGGCGCCCATGCCTCCGACGTTGACCGTCGGGTACTGCAGGATGAACGGGTCGTAGGTCGGATCCACGCTGAGCCAGGCCAGCGACAGGTCCAGCATGCCGTCGAGGAGGTTGCTGCCGACCTCGAAGCGCATCGCGTCGCCATCGACCGAATACCCGGAATTGCGATTCGGCTTGTAGTCCGAGCGGGCGAACTCGCCGTCCACGTAGATCCGATAGCCATCCAGGTCCCACATGTAGTTCCCGGACAGGCCGAAGCTGGTCATGTCCTGGGGTCCGAAGCCTCCCGCGCCGGTGAGTGCACCCGGAGCCACCGGCAGCAGACCGGCCGCGTGGTCGGCAGCGCCGTTCCAACCGGGGATCGGTCGCTTGTCATCCGTCGTCGCGACGCCACCGGTGGCGTTGATCTGGTTGACGAAGTAGCCGGGGGGGTTGACCCACTGGAGCGGGGTGCCGCCGGTGCTGTAAGTATCAACGCCGAAACCGAACTCGCCGGCTCCGGCCGCCACGTTCACGTTGTCGATCAGCCCGACCCTCAAGGGGTCGCCACCCGAGGTCTGGTTGGCGGCCCGCAGGAAGTTCAGCTTGATTTCCCCGCCCTTGAATTCAAAGCCGAGGTCGGCGCCCAGGGCGTAGCTGTCGTAGTTGCCCAGGGTGCGGGTGGACAGGTTGCCGTCGGCCAGACGGGTCCCCAGGACCTCCCAACGAAGCACACCCAGATCGGAGACCTCCGACGAGCCGCTGACGTTGAAGCCGAAGCTATCCAGGAACTCGGGCCCGAAGGCGTTGGGGTTGTACTCCCCGACGTACAGCATGTCGTCCAGGCGGTCGGTGTCGAAGGCCCCCAGGATCAACCGGGTGTTGGTCGGGTTGTGGACGACCCAGAAGTTGTCCAGGGTCACGCGGGTGAACGGCGAGTTGCCGGTGGGCTGTCCGCCCACCAGACCGAAGCCGCCTGCCCCACGGTTGGCCGTGTAGGGGTTGGACAGGTAGGGAGCCGACACGCCCCAGACGGCGTCCACGATGGCGTCGCCCTGGGAGGTGAAGGCCGAGAACTCGGCCCCGGCGTCGATGTCGTCGGAAACCCGGACCCGCAGGCCCAGGACTCCGCGCATCGTGAACCCGGTGCCGTTGGTCAGGGCCCGACCGTTCCGCATGTCGATGACCGGCAGGACGCCGGCGGGACCGGAATACTGGCCGGGAACCGGTGCGTTCTGGATGGGCGGATAGACCCCGTAGGGGTTCTGGATGGGGCTGAGTTGCGTCCCCGCCAGGGTTCCGACCAGATCATTGTAGTTGGACGCCAAGGCGCCCTGACCGCTGATGTCCATCCCGGTGTTCTGGAACGACTGGGCCACGAATCGGGTCTCGACCACCCCGTAGAAGGTGATCCTCTCGAGTTCGTTGACGCGCTTGTCCAGACGGGCGACGCCCTGTTCCAGGGTGTCCACCCGGACCCCCAGAGCGTCGAGTTCCTCGCGCAGAGCGCTGACCAGCCTGCGAACCTCCTCGAGGTCGGCCTTGGAGGCGAAGGTTGCGTGCTCCTCCTCCATCCTGGCCAGCAGGCGAGCCACGATCATGGCGGCTTCCCAGCGAGTGCAAGCCTGATCCCCTTTGAAGCTGCCGTCGGGATAACCCTCCACCAGGCCGCGCGCGGCGAGCGATGCCACCGCGTCGCGTGCCCAATGGTTTCCCGGCACATCGGGGAACAAGGGTGCAGCCCACGCGGGGACCACCATCACCAGGGCCAACAAAGCCACAAGTAACAGGGTTTGGCGTTTCATGGGTCCGATGCCCTCCTTCCAACTTGGGTTGGGAGCCTGGGCCGGCCCGGACCTGGAAGACCAACGGACGAGTCTCCTCGTTTCCTCTCCGCGGTCCTGCACGTTGGGCCGTCACCGACCTGACTCCAATACCACCTTCAGAACACGGGCGCCTTCCGGACGACGCCGGGTGCGCCCCCATCCTACTCCAGTTCCCGGTGTTCCCCCCGCAGTCGCAGCCACAGCTTCTGCAGGAGACCACCGTGAGTCTTGGCGCCACCGCGTGCGGAACCTTTCGGCGACCGCCCGCCGGACCCCGA
>CAZQPM010000495.1:0-2328 GCA_964595195.1 uncultured Burkholderiales bacterium
CTGGCCGCTGACATCCGCGCACCGGAAGGTCCCCGGGACTTTCCAGGCTTTCCGCTCGGTCCAGCAGGAGAGGTGCCGCCAATGCCTCCGTAGTCGTAAGGGGTCGGCTCGACGGTGCTGACCTGGGCGTTCGGCAGATGGGAGTTCCAGTTGCCGAACTGGCTTGCGCTCTTCGCGGCAGAACCGATGTCTTTGAAGGATTTGGCTACGTCCCCGTTGGCTTTGGCCAGGTCCTGGGCGCGCCTGGTCTGGTCGCGCTGGACCCTGCGAATCTCCCGGTCGGAGTCCCGGGCCGCGTCGGCCTTCTGCTTCTCTCCGACCTGCTGGAGCTTCTCCTTGACCCGCGGGTCCTTCTCGGCCTCCACCTGCTCTTTCGTGGTTGCGTCGATGATTTGTTGCTGGATGGCCAGCTTCTCGCGCATCAGGGCGATCATCTTGCGCGTGATGGCCTCAGTGCTGCGGCCAGCCTCCTGTTCCACCTGCATCTGGTCCTGCAGGTCGGCAATCTGGTCATCGATTTCGTCGGTGCGGGCGCTGGCCAGCTCTGAGTCCAGGGCGTTGAGGCGCTGCTGTGCGTCGGCGTCCTCCTGGCGCAGGCGGGCCTTCAGCCCGTAGAGGGCGATCTCGGCTTGTGCCCGCTCGGACGTGCCCTTCTTGTAGAGAGACACGATGCGCTGTTGGTAGGCAATCTCGTCCTGGGTGGACAGGTCCCGGGCGGAGGCCTCTCGGGCGCGCTCCATGTCGATGTCCTGGAGCCGCCTGGCCAGGAGCTTGCTGGCATCGGCCTCGCGCCTCTGCCGGCGCTTCTCGCGATCGGCCTCACGCCTCTTCTCGTCGTCTTCGGCCTGCTTGGAAACCTGCCCCTCGGCGCGGGCTGCGTCCACCTCGACGCTGCGGAGCTTGTCCCGACCCACGGCCGTGTCCTGATACCTGCGCAGGATGTCCTGCAGGCGGGCGGCCTTCTGAGCGGCTGATACCTGGCCGGCAGCCTCTTCCACCTGCAGGGCGTGCAGTTCCGCGGCCAGCTTGTCCTCGGCCGCTTTTTGCGCTTGGTCTGATGCGTCCTCGGCTGCTTTCTTCTGCTCCTCGGTGACCTGGCGCACCAGGGCGACCCGGCTCAGCTCGGCTTCCGAGGAGTCCTTGCCGCTTTTCTTCTGGGCCGCAATCACCGCGTCCAGAGCCTGGAGCTGGGCCGTCTTCGTCTCGAAGAACCCGGCCGAGACCCGCTTGGAGTAGTCCTCCCAGGTGGCGGAGCTCAGGCCCGCGGCCTGTGTCTCCTTGGCTGCGCGCGAGGACAATTCGACTTTGACTCGCTGGAGGTGGGCGATCTGACCTTCAATCTGTCGGGACAGCGTCTCGTTCCCGTTGGCCCGGGCAGCCTCTACCTGCTCTTGCAGGGCCACGATTTCGTGGGCAACATCCTTCTCGTTCTTGCCCATGGCCAGGACCTGCTCAGCGGTCTTACCGATGAGGTCCTTGTTCTCACGGCCCCACTGCGCCCGCTGCTCCTCGATTCTAAGGAGCTCCTCCTGGGCTGCGGTCGCCTTCTTGACTTCCTCGATGTACGCTGAGAATCTCAGCGCCAGCGCCCCGATGGCTATGACGGCTATTCCCAGCGGCCCCAGCAACGCGCCCATGGCTGCTTTGCCGGCCACTCCGGCCTTCGCCATCATCCCGGCGGCGACGGTGGAGTTATTGGCCAGCAGGGCCATGTTGGCGCCGGCAGTCAACGCTCCGCCGGCGACGCTCCCAACAGTGCCGACAACCTCGGTGCCAGCGCCCACCGTGGCCTGCATCCAGCCGGGCGCATCCTTCAGCGCCCCAACCATCGGCAGTATCGCCGAGGCCACAGCGTTCTTGACCGCCATGGTATGCTCGCCGATGTTCTCGTTGGCCTGCTGGATCGCGATGTCCAGTTGCTCGAAAGCGTCGACGGTCTGCTTGGTGGCCCCGGCGTAGCGGGTGTCCATCAGCCCTTCGAGCGCCGTCCGCGCGGCGTCCACGTGGGCCGGGGTATCCAGCAGGACCTTGTTGTTGTCGCCGAGGACCGCCCCGAAGTCGGCCAGGGCCCTGGAGTCGATGTTGAGCATCTTCTCCATCATCATGGCGCCCCGCTCGTTGCCCGAGAGGAACTGGGTCATGGTCTCGGTGACTTCACCGATGGACTTGCCGGACACCGTGGCGGCGTCGGCAATCCGCCTTACCGTGTCTTCCCCGGTAATACCAAAGACAGCCAGTCGCTGCTGGGCATCGGCGATCTCCTGGGCGGGCAAGGCCAACTCCAGGGACATGGCCCGGATGGAGTCCGCTACCGCGTCGACGTTTCCG
>CAZQPM010000496.1:0-2325 GCA_964595195.1 uncultured Burkholderiales bacterium
TCAATGGGCGATTCCATGGGCCCTCCCGTCGCGGATGTTTCCATCCGGGTAGAATTCTATGGGCAAGACTACCGGAGGTCGGGGCGGCTGTCAATATCACCCGGCAAGAATTCTGATGAGGAGGTCGGAGGGGGTGGCTGCAATCCGGCCGAGGGGCGGACTCAGAATCGGCGCATGATCAGGGCGGTGACGGTCACCAGGGTCGCCAGCGGAGGGACCCAGCAGCAGGCCAGGTAGAGTTCCCGAGCCAGGTAGGGGTCGACTCGGGGGACAGGCCTCACCTGGTCACGGTAGAAGGTCACGATCACGCCCAGGGCCACGGCCTGGACCAGGTAGTCCAGGATGAAGAGTTCCGAGACCAGGTTGTAGGAAGCCAGAAGGTGAGGGTAGGCCATGTTGGTGGCCATGTTCAGGGCGATCGTGATGAACAGGCCCGCCAGGACCAGCTTGGCCAGTTCGTAGGGCTCCACCACCAGGCGTCGGCCATTCCAGTGATTGAGCATCAGCGCCAGCATCGGGATCAGCATGGTCACGGTCATGGGCAGGAACAGCGAATCGAAGAAGGCCTGCGGTTCGCGGGTGGCTTCGACCTCCATGGTCAGCGCCGAATGCGTCGTCCCGCTCCAGGATCTCACGGTATGGGGCCTGACGTGCAGCCGGCTCAGGTGCCACCCGACGGGGTCTGAGGCCTGCATGTTCGAGACGTCGCGAAGATTGGACGCGTAGGTCAGGAGCAGCCGCTGGACATCCTCCTGTGTGCAGACCAGTTCCACGGGAAGGACCTGTCTCTCGAAGGGAAAGGCACCGTGGTCCAGATGGGTCTTGAATTCGGCCTCCAGGCGTCGGAACCATTGGATGTGTCCGTTGCCATCCAGGACCATGCCTTCTTCGGTGACCTGGTCCTCGGTGTGGCCCACCAGATTGCGGATCTGGACCTCTGGGATCCAGAGGTCACGGAGGCGGGCCCGGGCCCTCTCGCCGCTCAGTTCGACACGCGAATCCTCATCGGCGGCGGTCTGGAACGTCTGCCGGGGGTCCAGCCAGCTCAGACGCAGATCGACCGTGGCCCGGAAACGCTCCTGGGAGTCCAGGATCGTCTCGATCTCCAGGATCTGCACGGCCGCCTGGACCTGGAGAGGTTCTTCAACTCCCTCGGGGAAGCCCGGCCGGGCTGAGACGGGGCCTGCCCAGGCCAGGAGCAGCATCAGCCCCAGCAGGAATCTGGTCACGCCTCGGGTGGCCTTGCTCGCAGGGTCTCGTAGGCTCGAGCCAGCGTCCCGATTTCGTCCCTCCGATGAGCCAGATCTTCAACTGGAGGGGGGGCCTCCCCGTTCCCCAAGGCTTCGAGGCGCTGGGCCAGATCCCGGACGGGCCGCACCAGCAAGCCGTTGCACACCACCAGGATCAGGGCCGAACCCAGGATGGCCACCAGGGCCAGCCCCCCGGCCAGTGGGGTCGCCAGTTGCGTGACCTGGTCACCGACGGTCTCGGCCCGATTCACCGAGACCAGCAGCCCGATCGGATCGCCGCGTTGATCCCTCAGGGGCAGCAGGGCCGCGGAATACAAGCCATCGGGCTGGCGCGAGATGAAGGTGCGCGGGTAGGGGATGCTGCCCTTCACTTCGCCGGACAGGACGTCCAGGATCATCGGCCAGTCCGTCCCCTCCACCCCGTGGTAGGGCCCCAGGACCTGCCAGACGGGAAGCTGGCGGGCGAACTCCGGGGCGCGCTTGAGAAGGAGCATGCGGTCGAAGAAGGCGGCGCACTCCGAGCCCGTCTCGGCGTTGACCCGACGGACCAGTCGGCGGGTGGCGATGCCGACGTGCACCAGGCCGACGGGCTTGCCGTCCAGCAGCATCGGGGCCACCGCCGCGTGGGCCGGGCCCGTGCGGGTGATGCCAACCGCTGCCTGGGGGACCCGGGAGCGCAGCACCGCGGCGGCCAGGGGGCGATCCTGGAGGACCGTGTCGCCATACTCCTCCGGTGTGCCCGCTCGCAACACGACCATCCCCTTCAGCGTGAAGAAGTCCAGTTGGTCCATCCAGTAGCGCCGATTCTGGACCGCAAAGACCGGGGCCACGCGATCCAGCAACTGGGCATGGTTGGCGTCCCGAGTCAGGACCGCCAGTTCCCGCCAGCCTGCCAGCAATTCGGCACGCGCCAGTGAGACCTCGCGGATGTCGTCCACAGCTCGCTGGAGTTCGCGCAGTTGAGCGGCCTGGCGGTCCGCCAGGCCCAAGCGGCGGAAGTCCGCCAGGGTCTGGTTGGCCACCAGGACCCAGATGGTGAGCAGGATGCCCAGACCTCCCAGGATCAGGGCCGGGA
>CAZQPM010000497.1:0-2316 GCA_964595195.1 uncultured Burkholderiales bacterium
GGGGCGACGGCGCGGGGCTGGGCGACGGGCCGGCCGAGGGCCGGGGAGCCGGAACGGGACGCGGCGACGGGGGGGCCGAAGGGGCGCGGCGACGGGGGGTCTTCAGGCTGGTCCCGCACTTCTCACAGAAACTGGAGCCTGCCAGGCTGACGTGGTCGCATCGAGGGCACTGCATACAGCCCGCGCTCTTTGGCGGCTCGCCCCCTGTTCCTGCAAGGGCCCCGGCACGCGCTCGAATCCACTCGGGCCGCAGGCTCCCTTCCCGCTGGCCGGGCAGGGTTTCCCCAGGCCCTGTGGCGTGCTAGAATGCTGCGATGTCAAACCGCCCCGATCTCCGCATCCTGCTCTTGGAAGTCCGCCACGACCCGGCGATGATCGAGCACGAGCGCAGTTGCCTTTTGCGTGCCGGAAAGCTGCGCGCGGAGCAGGTCGTGCCCTACAACCTGCTCCGCGAGCCCTGCGACCCGTCGATCCTGCGCGGATACCACGCTGTCGTGATCGGCGGGACCGGCGACTACTCGGTAGCCAAGGATCGCCCGCCCTTCTTCCAGCCCCTGGTCGACCTGACGAACCACCTGCTGGAGGTCGGGATGCCCGCCCTGGGACTGTGTTACGGCCACCACCTGATGGCCCACGCAGTGGGCGGAGACGTCCAGACCCGGCCGGACATGGGTGAGACCGGCACCTTCGAGATGGAGTTGACCGCTCACGGGCGTCAGGACGCCATCCTGGGACATCTGCCCGACCGCTTCCTGGCCCAGCAGGGCCACAACGATGCCGTGCTGGACCTGCCCGAGGGCTTCCAGACCCTGGCCGTCAGCCAGCGTTGCCCCTGCCAGGCCCTGCGGCACCTGACCAGGCCGTTCTACGGCCTGCAGTTCCACCCGGAACTGCACCGCGAGGACCTGCTGCGGCGGATGCTGGCCTACGCCGACCAGTATGCCCCGACGCCTGAGAAGCGCAAGGAGATCGACGAGATGGTCCGAGAGACCACCATCGACGACGTGATCGAACGCTTCATCGACCGGGTCGTGGTGCCCTGGACCCGGACCCGGGCAACCGACCCCGGTTCATCCTAGATCCGACTCCGGGGGCTCACCGGAAGACGGAGGCGCTGACTGGGGCAAAGGGTTGCCCAGGAACTCGCTGATCCGCAGGGCCACGTGTTCCCAGAGCTCGCAAGCATCCCTTCCCTGAAAGGCCCATCCCTTTTCCTGGGGCATCGCCGGTACCTTTCTGCCCCTCCCGACATCTCCATCATAGCACGGGAGGAGGCCTGTCGGCAGGCCCCGGGACGGACGGTGCGAAGAGGCCGGGCATGCTTGTCCCCACCACGGTCTGGCCCGGTTCCGATTACCCTTTGGGGGCGAACTGGGATGGGCACGGCGTCAACTTTGCCCTGTTCTCGGAGAACGCCACCCGGGTGGAACTGTGCCTGTTTGATGACGCAGGCCGCAAGGAGGTGCACCGGGTCGAAGTCCGTTGGAACACCGAGGGGGTCTGGCACTGCTACCTGCCCGAGGCCCGACCGGGTCTGGTCTACGGCTACCGCGTCCACGGCCCCTACCAGCCCACCCGGGGGTTGCGCTTCAATCCCCACAAGCTCCTGCTGGACCCCTACGCCCGGGACGTGGTGGGCTCGGTCCACTGGACCGACTCGGTCTTCGGATACCGCCTCGCAGGGCGCGGGCCCGAGACCATGGACACCCACGACTCGGCCCGCCACGTGCCCAAGGCCCGGGTCGTCGACCCCACCTTCGACTGGCAGGAAGACCGACCCCTGAGGATCCCCATGAAGGACTCGGTCTTCTACGAACTGCACGTGCGGGGCTACACCCGAAGGCACCCGGAGGTTCCCAGCGAGTTGCGAGGCACCTACGCCGGCCTGGCAGCCCCTGCGGTCGTCGAGCACCTCAAGCGCCTGGGCGTCACGGCCCTGGAATTGTTGCCCATCCACGGCCTGGTGGATGACCAGCGCCTGGTCAAGCAGAACCAGACGAACTTCTGGGGTTACTCGAGCCTGGCCTTCTTCGCCCCCGAACCGCGCTACTCGGCCACGGGTGACCCGGTGCGCGAGTTCCAGGCCATGGTGCGCACCCTGCACGACGCGGGCCTGGAGGTGATCCTGGACGTGGTCTACAACCACACCGCCGAGCAGGGAGCCGACGGCCCGACCCTGTGCTTCCGGGGTGTGGACAACACCACCTACTACCGCACGAAACCCGAGGATCCCTCGGCCTACCTGGACTTCACCGGCTGCGGAAACAGCCTGGACACCCGGCATCCCCGCGTCCTGCAGATGATCACCGACAGCCT
>CAZQPM010000498.1:0-2315 GCA_964595195.1 uncultured Burkholderiales bacterium
CCGTCCACAGCCCGGATCGCCGGTCGCCCGATTACCGACGATCCTGGCCAGGACCCCCCAGGTCGAGGTGCAGGGTCTGGTTACCTCCAAAGGTCGGGTTGTAACCGAAGCAGGCCCGCCCGCCGTAGGACTGCGTGGCCTACCGCCTATACACCCTGTGCGAGCGCCAGGGCCGGGCCGAGGACGCCCGGGCCTACAACGAGTTGATCGCCGCCTGGCCCTCCATCGAGGCCCGGGCCCGCAAGGCCGCGCCCACGGCCAGCCAGGGGGAACTGGACTACTAGGAGGGCGAAGAATCCCAGCATGCTGAAATCGCTGACCGTCCGTAACTTCACCGCCTTCGCTGAGGCCGACCTGGCCTTCGCCTCGGGCCTGAACGTCCTGGTGGGCGAGAACGGCACAGGCAAGACCCATCTCCTGAAGCTGGCCTGGGCCTTGCTGGCCGTCGTCGCCGAGACCGAGCGCCGGGGTGTCCCGGTCACCGGCAGCCACCTGCAGCTTCGGCTGGCCGAGAAGCTGGTGGGGACCTTCCGCCCCGACAGTCTGGGGCGGCTGGTCCGGCGCGCGCCGGGTCGGAACCGCTGCGAAGTGACGATCGGGTTCAGTCAGCGGGAGCCCCTGGCCTTCCACTTTGCCACCAACAGCCGCTCGGAGGTGGCCCTGGACTCGTCACCGGCCGGCTGGCTGCCGTCGCAGGTCCGCGACCTGGCCGAGCCGCCGCACATCCCATCGCCCGCCTTCCTGCCGACGCGCGAGCTCCTGACCATCTACCCCGGATTCGTATCGGTCTACGAAGGGCACTACCTGGAGTTCGAGGAGACCTGGCGCGACACGTGCCTGTTGCTGGGTCGACCACTCCAGAAGGGGCCCAAAGAGAAGAGGATTCGCGCCATCCTGGCCCCTCTGGAAGAGGCCATGGGCGGGCGCATCGAGCTGGACCAGAACGGGCGCTTCTACCTGCGCAACGCCGAGGGCCGCATGGAGATGCCCCTGGTGGCCGAGGGCCTGCGCAAGCTGGGCATGGTGGCCCGCCTGGTGGCCACGGGGACCCTGCTGGACCAAGGCTTCCTCTTCTGGGACGAACCCGACGCCAACCTCAATCCTCGCCTGATCCAGAGGGTGGCGGCCACCATCCTGGACCTGGTAGAGAACGGGGTCCAGGTGTTCCTGGCCACCCACAGCCTCTTCCTGCTGCGGGAACTGGACATCCTGCTGGCGTCTGCTCGCTATGGGGGTCTTCGCCGCCGCTACTTCGGCCTGCACCGCGAGGCCGAGGGGGTCCGGGTCGAGGCGGGAGAGACGGTGGACGAGATCGGCCCTATCGCTTCGCTGGACGAACAACTGGCCCAGTCCGACCGATACCTGGACTTGGAGGTCTAGAGGATGCCCAGCCTTCAGGAAGGGAAACTGCGCCTGGACTTCCCAGACGATTGGGAAGTCCAGAAGTACGACGAGTGGGCCTTCTACCGCAATCAGTTCTCGAGCTCGCGCGACGGCATGAAGGCGGTGGACGTGCTGGCCTGGCAGCCAGACTCCAAGACGGCCTGGCTGGTGGAGATCAAGGACTACCGCCAGCACCCGCGCACGAAGGGGGCCGAAATCCACCGCGAGGTGGCCGACAAGGTCTTGGACACCCTGGCGGCCTTGCTGCCCGCCGCCGTGAACGCCAATCTCGACAGCGAAAAGGACCTGGCCCGCCGGGTGCTGCGGGCCGAGCGCCTGAGGGTGGTCCTGCACCTGGAGCAGCCCGGGCATACCTCCAAGCTCTTCCCCAATGCCTTCGATCTGGCCGACGTGCAGCAGAAGCTCAGTCAAGTCCTGCGGCCCGTGGACCCCCACCCCCGGGTGGTCGAAATCACCAGGATGGGGGACTTGGCCTGGAAGGCAAGTTGACCTGTTGGCCTCGCATCTCGCTTCAAGACGGCCGAGTTCGAACCGGGGGAGTGAGGGGTAGGCACCAGGTGCGCGCCGTCACCGAGGCAAGCGCTGAAGTTCACAAGCCAGGGGTTCGAGGCGGAGTGAGGGGGCGGTGCGTCAACTTGGCCCCGTCCAACACCTGCCGGGGCGAACTGGTCCGCCAGGATTGGAACAACCCGGGGCTTGGAGGCTGAGTTGACCACTCGAGTGGCGCAAGGATCGACCTCCTGGCCACAGGGTGACCTCAGAGTGGGGCGTTCATCGCAGCCCACGGCTCCCCTATCCAACTGCGTGCAGGAGGCGCCACCCTTCCACCCTCGCGCCACGGTAAAGCACTTGAAGGAAGCATGACGATGGGGTAACCTTATAATGGACCCCAGATCCTGGACAGGGGGTTA
>CAZQPM010000499.1:0-2292 GCA_964595195.1 uncultured Burkholderiales bacterium
GGGAAGCCGATCCCGGCTATCGGGCGGCCGAGCTTCCGGCCCCGGTGCGCAACCGCGACCGCCAGTTGGGGGTGGGCGAGCCGGTCCTGCCCCGCTACGAGCGGATCGCCTTCGACAAATCCTTCCTGACCCCGCCGGGCCAGGCTATGGCCGCCTTCATCTGTCCCGGCCACCCCCTGCTGGACGCCGTGCTGGACCTGACCATGGAGCGCAACCGCGACCTTCTGCGCCGGGGGACCATCCTGGTGGACGAGGCCGACCCCGGCGAGAAGCCCCGGGTGCTGTTCTACCTGGAGCACTCACTGCAGGACGCCAGCACGGTCCCCGCGTCCTCCCGGCCCGGCGGAGCGACAGCGACGCTCAGTCCTTGGACCGGCGCGCAGGCGGCGGAGCGGCGGGTGGTCTCGCGCCAGATGCTGTACGTGGAGCTGACCGAGGACGGTGGGGCCCGGCATCTGCACTACGCCCCCTACCTGGACTACCGCCCCCTGAAGCCGGGCGAGGCCGATGCGGATCGCCTGCTGGCCCTGCCGGAGTGCGCCTGGATCACCCGGGACCTGGAGCGCCAGGCCATGGCCCACGCCATCGCCACCGTGGTTCCCGAGCATCTGCAGGAGGTGCGCCAGCGCAGGCTGGCCTGGGTGGACAAGACCCGGGCCGCGGTGAAGGACCGCCTGACCAAGGAAATCGGTTACTGGGACCACCGGGCCGAGGACCTGAAAGCCCAGGAGAGGGCCGGCAAGGCCAACGCCCGTCTGAACTCCCAGGAGGCCCGCCGTCGGGCGGACGAACTGCAGGCCAGGCTCGGAAAGCGGATGGCCCAACTGGACCAGGAAGCCCGGATTTCCGCCCTGCCGCCGGTCCTGCTGGGCGGCCTGGTGGTGGTGCCCGCGGGCCTGGTGGCCAGGTTGAACGGCCCGGCCCCGTCCGCCCCCGTGGCCACCGTCGCCGACACCCAGGAGTCCGCTGCGCGGGCCCGGGCGGCCGTGATGGAGGCCGAGAGGAACCTGGGCTTCGAGCCCACCGACCGCGAGTTCGAGAAGCTGGGCTACGACATCGAGTCCCTGGACCCGCGGACCGGCCGTCTGCGCTTCCTGGAGGTGAAGGGCCGGGTGGCTGGAGCGGCGACCCTGACGGTGACCCGCAACGAGATCCTCTACAGCCTGAACAAGCCCGAGGACTTCATCCTGGCCATCGTGGAGTTCACCTCCGACACCTCGCAGCGGGTCCTGTACGTGCGCACCCCCTTCCAGCGCGAGCCTGACTTTGCCGCCGCCAGCGTCAACTACGACTTCGCGGACCTCCTGGCCCGGGGGGAGGCGCCGCGGTGAGCGACCCGGGAACTCTTGGAGGAGAGGGTGCCTCGGGCAGGAAACCTGGAGCAGATGACTTGGCGAGGATGGATCCCAGGGGCAGAACTTGTGAGACTGGAAGTCGGATGATGGCAGAGCCAGAGACGATACATCTTGAAAAGCCTCCCTTGGTCGAGGTCATCGTGCGGCTAGGTCCAAGCCGGGCTTGGCTTGACCTGCGCGACCTGCAGACGATCTGCCGGCTGACCTCCGCCCTCCGGGAAAGGTTGCCCGAAGCCCGCTTTCTGGAGGACCTCCATCCCCTTTCGGCGCCCTTCGTCCCGGTGCAGATCGAAGGGTTGCTGTCTGGGATTAGATTCTCCGGGCGGCCTGAAGGCCTGTCCCTGACTGTGCTTCCACAACAGATCTTCGTGCAGTGGGAGAACCGAGCTGTCGACGAGCCGCAGGATTATCCACATTTTGGGGTATTGGAAGACCTTCTGACCTGGGCCGTGGACACCGTCCGCCAAACGGTAGGTTCTCCTACGTTACCCGGGTTCAGACTGGCCAATATGTCCTACACAAACTTCATTCCGACGCAGAGGCGCCCCTGTTGGCAGGAAGTCAGAAGGTATCTGGTTCCCGAGGCCATCCCTGCCCACCTGGAGGACTCCGCCCTGTGCAACGAGGTCAACCTGTCATGGAAGACTGAAGAGGGCCGGGATCACCGGCTCCTGGTCCGAGCCCTCCGCTCGGGAGAAGACATGCCACAGGGCTTCGAGCTGGTGGCGGCTGCAGGCCGCTTCCTGGACCCTGCGCAGACGTGGCCGCAGGCCGACCTGCGGGCGAATCATGAGGCCCTGCAGAAGCTCTTCAGAAGCGTCATCACCGAGCAGGCGCGCCAGGAATGGAGGTGGGTCGATGGGTAACGGGCTGGCACAGACCTATCCCAGCGCGGCCGACTCCGGGTTCTCGGCCGAAACTGAAAGGGTATTCCTCA
>CAZQPM010000500.1:0-2286 GCA_964595195.1 uncultured Burkholderiales bacterium
CGGAGACTCTGCGACATAAGCTTAAGTTCACCTCATGCCTGTCTTGACATAGGGGACCACTATACACGCCCGTCGCGTGCCTGGAAGTCGCGCAACTCTCCATGGTCCACCACCTCGCGCACCAGGGGGAGGGTCAGGTTCCGTTCGATGGCATTGAATGGGCCCTTCTGCAAGCGCAGGGCCGCGCCATAGCCATGGAAGTTGCCGATCATGAATGGTCGACTGCCCGCCCGCCGGACAATGACGTCCCCTTCAAGAATCGCCCATTCACGGACCGGGTCGGAACCGTGGGGGGTCAGGACCCGGAAGAGGCTCTCGCGACCGTCGCCAGCGATCAGTTGACGGTTATCCGACAGCGTGCGCCAGGCGCCATCGGACTTTCGAGAGACGCTCAAACAATCGATACTCGCCAGTCCTCTGGCTCTTTTCTGTCGACCACCCTCCTGGATCACGAACCAGACCACTACGGGAATCCGTGCCAGATCGGCATCCAGCCTGAAGCGGACCTGCCAGCCTCCGGAGCCCTTGTCGCAGTGCACCTCGCGTGACCCCAGCGTGGCCTTCCTGATGACTGCGTCTTCCGACAGGCCACACACGCGGCACCTTACCATGTCGCCAACGACGACACGTTTTGAGTAGAGGGGCGAAAGTACCAGCTCAGCCCTGCAGGGCCGAATCCCACCCTCGTAGGCCCAGACCACTTCGTCGCCAACCAGGACACGCAGCGAGCGCGCACCTCCAGCGGGCAGAGCATAGACCGTGCGTCCCACCTTGGGCAGGCGGCGGTAGCGATATCCAAGCTCTTTCGGATCCAGCCGGGCCTCAGACGGCGCCACGATGAAAAGGGCCTGGTCGGGATCGATCCTGGTGGGGGCCACAGGCCGGCCCTGCGGCGCACTGAAGAAGAGCAGGTCATTGCCCTCCGGCCAGAGCGGGGTCACACAGTTGTGGTCGTCCGCTGGCTGACCGTCACCTTTGAGACGCATGGGGACAAAATCCTGGTCAGCGTGGACGTCAAACTGTTCAGGCTCGCACTCATAGGTTCCATCGTCCCTGCGGAACAGCTTTCCCACATGGTCCTCACCGGCTAGGACATCATAGCCCTCGTCGACCAGAGCCATGTGCGCCAGGCCCTGCATTCCAAGTCGAAACACCGGGTCGTCCGGCTCGTCCCAGCACAGGTGCGGTTCGTCCACGAACGAGGCGTCTTCGCCGTCTTCCTGGTCGCCAGAATACCCCCAGATGACGGCAGCCTGTGCGGCCTTCACCGTTTCATCCACCCATTCCGGAAGGATGAAGGGATTGCCGGACAACTCCTTCCGAGCCACCGACTCCGAGACGTTGCCCTTGCGCAACCGATCCAGGATTGTCCAGAGTCCGAGGAATTCGCCGGACCCACTTTCCGGGTCTTTGAGTTCGGCGACACTGAGAGAGGTCGCGTCGCCGCTCAACCAGTTCGGCAGCCTGCACAGACCTGAGCGCGTGAATCCGAATTGAAGGAAGATGGTCAGGTAGTAGGCCTGCGTGTCGTGCTGGCCAAAGGCGTGGCGCAGTCCCGCCTTCAAGGCTGCGCCCTCAAGCGCGTCATAGAGGCACTGACGCGGGTGTCTCTTGTCGAAGAGGGCCTTCCTTGTGTTCGCACTGAAACAATTTTGGACTGCTGCCCAGATCTTGCCCTCGGTGGCCTCGCGTCGGCCCACCTCAGAGGCCAGGGCAAGCAGGAGCAGGCCCATGACGTCTCGAGCGCTCCAGGACTTGCCCTCGATACGGTGGGAATCCCACTCCAGGCCGGTCCAGGAGGCAGCGACGCCATACTTGAGGTCGTCCGCCCAGAGTCGGAGCCAGGCATAATCGCTTGGGGCGAAGGCGACTTCGGCCAGCGAGCGAGGTGTAGGAAGGGGAAGGAGCCTCCGCATCAGCGCCCGCACCGCCGGGACGTTCTGCGTGCTCTCAGGGGGCAGTCCGTTGAATACCGGAACTCGACCAGCCATCGCTGCGTACGCCTCCCAAGGTCAGTTGGTCTGATCCTCGCACAGGGCAGTGACACCTGCTGTCACCCGCTTGGCGTCAACCGCCGGATCATCGGCGCTGGAGGGGTGGGTTTCGACAGGGGGCCGTCTCCTTCGACCGGTGCCCTACATTCTCTTTAGGATTTCAGCCTTCTTGTTGGAGAACTCGTCCTCTGTCAAGACACCGGCATCGCGAAGCCTTGCGAGTTTCTCCAGAAGAGCCACAGGATCATCTGGAGACGGCTGCGACTGCGCCACCGGTTGTGGCTGTGGAGAG
>CAZQPM010000501.1:0-2277 GCA_964595195.1 uncultured Burkholderiales bacterium
CGGGGTCGGGACGAGTTCCTCCTGGCGTATCCTGACCAGGGCTTCCAATCTGGA
Organism: uncultured Burkholderiales bacterium; assembly: GCA_964595195.1. Classification (GTDB taxonomy): domain Bacteria; phylum Vulcanimicrobiota; class Xenobia; order Xenobiales; family Xenobiaceae; genus CAZQPM01. Next base: position 55 of record CAZQPM010000501.1, read on the forward strand.
GAGCGGCAACCCGACGCCTCCCCGAGACAGGAAGATGAAGAATTCTCCCGGGGCCACCTTCTGGAAGTGGGATTCCACGAGATCGGTATACCCCAGATCGTGCAGGTCCTGGACCACCAGACGAAAGGCGGTCGGGGTGAAGCACCATCTGTGGATGTCACGAAACGGCTGGTCATCCCTCTGCGAAGCGATGGCCGCCTCCAGGCTGTTCACCAACCGATAGTTCTGGATCGGCAGGTCGGTTTCAAACCAACCGTTCCGCCCGTCCCGCAGAGCCGTGTTCAACAGGGCTTCGGCGAGCGCCCCTTTCGAGTGCTGGCAACGGGATGGCGCGTGGTGGGCATCGATCACCTGCGCCAGGGACGTCGTACTCCTCAGACTGTCGAAGCAGAAGCGCTTGTCCGGGACGATGAGGGCGAGGACGCCCTCGTCCTTCAGGACCGAGGAGCAATCCCGGAGAAAGCCGACCAGGTCCGGGGTATGCTCCACCACGTGGCTGGCCACCACCCAATCGTAGCCGTGGCGAAGCCCGGTCAGTTCCGCGTAGGGCTCCCCCTTCCAGACGAAATCCACCTCCTCGATTGCGGTGACATCGACCCCTTCGCCACGGAGCCTCTCGGTCAGCTCTTCCTTGGTACCCTGGTCCAGGATCTGGACGCGGAAACCCTGGCTCTTGGGAAACAGCGGGGCGTGACTCGGGCCCAGCTCCAACCCGAGTCCGTCGGCCTTGATCCTGGAGAGGATGAGCGTCTGCCTCTCCGGCAGGCTACTGACCAGGCCGACCCGAACCAGCAGGTCCTTGATCCTCGAACGCCACGTCTCGGGAACCGACCGGGTGACCAGACTGCGAAGACCCATGGCACACGTCCTCCTCTGCTTCTACTGGGCAGACCTGCCCGGTCCTCTCCAGGCCCCGAACCGACCCGACGCCGAGGCACCGAGACCGTTCCCGTGGCGGCGCCACGCTTCGCCCGTCTGGTCCGGCGCCCGCGGGTCTGCTGGTCCAGATCCACCGAGGTCACAGTCATCCAGGGCTGGGTGGGAGCGACCCGGGCCCCCGGTCAGAAGCGGCGCCACCCGACGGGAAAGGTGTCTGCGGGCCAGGTGCCGATGACTCCGTGCCGAAGGGCGCGGGCAGGAAATCGTATCGCTCCTGGTAGAAGCGCCTCAGGTTGTCCAGGAACGCATCGAACCGATAGAGGCCCTGCAGCCTGGCCAGGGTCCGGGCCGACAGGTCTTCGTAGGCCTGGGCGTCGGCTTCGAGGAATCGGATGTCCTGGACGATCCTCTCGAGCATCACCTCGTAGCTGGCGTAGACGTTCCGGTTCTCCAACCAGGACCGATCGGGGAAGAACTCGTCGTTGTAAACGGCGAACCCCACCCCACCAACCAGGAACGGGTTGACGAAGTAGCCATCGAACCCCTCACCGAAGGTGATCGAGAAGCGTGATGAGGCGACCAGGTCCATATACTCGTCGAAGGTCAGATTCCTGACGGTCACCAGGCGATAGTCCGGCAACTCCGACTCCAGGCGCTCGACAATCCGGGCCCGACAGGCATTCGCGTCGGGAGACAGCACGAGGGTCCTGGACTTCCGCGAGAAGGGCACGGCTCGATAGGGGCTCATGTCGATCTGGACGGAGAAAAGGTGAGCCGGTATGCCCCAGAGGTCACTAGTCTCCTGCGTCGCGTAGCGATGATGACCGGTAGTCTGGGTTACTGAGGGCGTCAGCCGGAACAGGGGGGCCAGACCGGATGGCGGCGGCATGAGTTCGAGGTTCTGGTTGAGGATGTTGATCTGGAGTTGCGGCAATCCCTTCAGGTAGGCCAGATCCTCTCCATCCAGGAGCCCCACGAAGCGTGCCGCGACCATCTCGGGAAGGTGCAGCGTCATCCTGCCAGGCCGCCTGGCGTTGCGCACCACCTGCTTCCAGCGATGGACCTTCTCGCGATTCCGGAATTCCCGGTTGGCGGCATGCGTGCGCCTGCCCGGCCAGGTCGAGATGAGGCACACTGCCTCGGGACAGACCTGTCGTGAGGCCTGGCACAGCGAGAAGATCGACATGACCCCTCCGTTGACGCAGGCCTCGGGGGGCACCAGGAACACCACGACGTGCTCGGCCTTCCTCAGGCTCTCCAGATCATAGGTATCCTGGACCAGACGGCTCCACAGGAGGCCGGGCAGCAGGCACAGGCGATCCAGAAGATTCATCGGCCGGCCGG
>CAZQPM010000502.1:0-2262 GCA_964595195.1 uncultured Burkholderiales bacterium
CTCCCTGTTCCTCCAGGACGCGACGCACGGTCGCCTCGGCCTGACCCTGGAAGAGACCGACCGAGGCCGGGCTCAGATCCAGCAGTTCGGCCACCGCCTCCAGGGTATAGGAGCAACGCTCGGCCAGACCGTAGCGCAGCACGAAGACCATCCACTCCTCGAGATCCAGGTCATCCAGGGCCCGATTCAGGGCCCCGACGCTGACCCCCCACAAACGGGCGGTCTCCTTGACCCAGCGGGCCTGGGGCAGATGGTCGCGCCAATCGGGAACCCAGTCCATCTGGGGCACGGGCGGGCAGACACGGTGCCTGCGGGGGCGCGGGGGAGTCCCACCCCCGGATTCCAGACCCAGGGCCAGGCGGCGGGCACAGATCCCTCCGGGACCCCGACCCAGGGCGGCCTGCATCTCCTCCGAAGTGGCCTTCCGGGCCACCAGGGCCTGGAGTTGTTCGTCCTCTTCAGGCGTCCAGGAACACCAGGCCCGGGGGAAGCGCTGGCGCGATCGGCGCATCCAGGTGGTCAGGGGTCTGTCTGCAGGAGCAGGGGGGGTCATGGTCTCCATGGGCATCACCTCGGGGGTGGGTCGCGGGGCGGCCTGCGGACCGCCTCGCCTCCACCCTAGCCCGGCCATGTTGACGATTCCTCCACCAGGAAATTGCCGGGATGTATCCACCCGGTTGCCGTTTCGTGAACACGGAAACCAGAAGAACGTGTCGTCTGGCACGTCCAGAACCGCCACGAACCGGGACGGAGGCCCTCGGGACCGGGACTCAAGGTCCCCGCCTGGGCCGGAGTGACCGCCCACGGCATGCGCAGGAGAAGATACTCCGCAGTCTCCCCGATCCGCTGCACCCCCGGAACGCCCAGCGCCTCCCGAACCCACTTCACGTGGGCCTTGCGGACCAACAGGTAATCCACCGCCCGCAGGCCGCGGCACCCGACCTTGTCCCGGAAGCTGTCATCGTAGGTATAGGCCAGTTGACGGCTGGAGATGATCAGGGAGGCGGCCGTGTCGGTCGCCACACTGGCGTCGGGGGGCAGACCGGCCACCAGATCCCATTCGGGCACCGGAGGCTTCGCTGACTGCCGGACCGGATGGATCTGCAGGTGGAGGTCCAGGCGCCGGGCCCAGGCCAGATCGACCAGGACGACCTGGCCCAGGGCCAGCAGGGCCAGGGCCATCCACAGCCGCCTGCGGTGCGCCGTGCGGCGATAGCAGAAGGCCAGGCCCAGGACGGCGGCCAGCACCACCGAGGCCGCGACCGGAGCCAGGTGATGGACCTGATTGGCCCAGTTGGTATCGACCCCGACGCCGGGCGGCGCCGTCAGGTGCACCACCAGTCCGGCCCCCGCCGGAATCAACGCCGTCGGAGCGAAGACCCCCAGCAGGTGGACGGGCATCGCCAGGTCCAGGTAGAACCCCAGGAAGTCTTCCCGGGTCCGGGTGAGCCGGCGCCCCCCCAGCCACGTCTGCTTCCAGCCATCTTCAGGCCGCGCGTGTCCCTGATAGCGAATGGGAAACAGGACCCTCCGGACACGGTCCAGGGCGCCGGGCCAGTTCGTAGGCAGCCCCAGGCGGGCGATCGCGGTGCCGACGCCCGGGGTCACGGACTCCCGCATCGCCTCAGCCTGGAATCCCAGCGTCCACAGCGCCGAGAAGTAGAGCACGGCCACGAGAAGGGCCCTGCTGCCCCAGGTCAGGCGGTTGCGCCACCCTCCAGGGGCCAGGAGACCCAGGAGGGGGGTGACCAGGATCCACTCCTCGCGACTGGCCGCAACCCCCAGGAGGGCCAGGGCAAAGCTCCAGGGCCGGCCGCGCCAGGCCTGATGCACCGCGGCCACGGCAAAGGGCACCCCCAGCACCACGTCCTGGTAGTCCGACAGGGCCAGGACCATCAGGGGGGGATACCCCAGATACAGGACGGTGGCCACCACGCCCCCCACTCCCCCCCCGAAGGCCCGCCAACCCAGCCCGAAGGCCGGGAGCGCTCCGAGGGCCACCGTGGCGATCTGGATCCGGCACAGGGTCAGGGGACCGGGGGCCAGGCCGTACAGCCAGCCCACGACGAAAAGGGACGGGGAGAGGTGTCCCGACCACTTCCAGTCATCGGCGTAGAAGCAGTGGATGTTCTGCTGGAAGGAGCCGGTCTGCGAGAAGTTCCAGACGATCTGGTTGTAGACCGCGAAGGAGAGGGTCCCCGCCACCTCGAGCGTCGAGACCCGCTGTAGCGAGGTGGCCCAGAGGGTGCAGTACCACAGCCA
>CAZQPM010000503.1:0-2259 GCA_964595195.1 uncultured Burkholderiales bacterium
CTGACGCGCCGAACGTGCCTCGCCGGCCTCCGAGCGCGTGCCCGCCACGTCGAGGCCCATTCCCGCCAACCTTCCGGGTTGAAGAACGTCACGGAGGATGTCCATGTCCACGCTCCACACCCTGCCCGGCGACGATGTCCGGCAGATCCTGTGGCGCTTCGCCGAGCGCTACGACCTGCAGATGCTGGTGCAGTCTGCGCGGACCGTGGCCCGAGGGCGAGCGCAACAGCCACGACTGGACAGAGGCCAAGAACGCCCTTCTGCAGGCCTTCGATGACGCCGGCATCACCGCTGCCGCCCTCGACCCGGAGCATGGCGGGTTCATCCCCGGGCCCAAGAACCTGGCCCTGGCGCTGCTGGCCTTCGAGCTGTCCTGGGTGGACGGCGGTGCAGCCACCTGCAGCCTGGCCGGCCACCTGGCTCTGGCTCCCATCCACGAGCGGGGCACCCCGGAGCAGCAGGCCATCTACATGAGCAAGGCCTCGCCCCAGAACGGGCCTCCCTCCCGCGGAGCCTTCGTGCTCACCGAGCCCCTGCCGTTCGTGGGGGTGGAGACGGGCATCCTGAGCGGGAAGGTGCGGGTGGCCGAATGGCAGGAGGGCCAGGAGCCGATCCTGCAGGTGGACAAGCGCGGGCGCTTCATCACCAACATGGCCTTCGCCGACTTCGCCACCGTGGCGGTCGACTCGGATGACCCGCGCCTCAAGGGAAGCTGCATGGTGGTCGTGGAGAAGGACGATCCCGGGCAATTCGACCGCGGGACGCCGGCGCGCAAGCTCGTGCACCAGCTCTCCTCCACCCGCGATCCGGTCTTCAGCCTGCGCGTGCCGGCCAGCCGCATCATCGGGGGCTACACCGTGGAGGGCGGGACCATCGTCCCCCGGTACAACCACAGCGAGATCATCGCCTCCGTCTTCCGGCGCACCCGGGTGACCGTGGGCCTGATGACCGCTGCCAAGATGCTCTCCGCCGTGGAGCCCGTCCTGCGCTATGCCCGGAACCGCTTTCGCGGCGGACACCTCGAGCCGGGCTCGCCCCGCTACGATCAGGGGCTGCAGCAGAAAGAGGACGTGCTCCACCGCCTCATCGATGTCTGGAGCACGGGGGAGGCGGCGGCCTCGCTGGGCTTCGCCACGGCCCGGCTCTTCGACGAGTTGGACCCCCTGGATCGTCAGAAGGACGCCCTCTTCGCCGAGCAGGGCCTGACCGGCCGCAAGGCACTGGTAGCGCTCAAACAGGCCTCGGCCCGAGCCACGACCTTCCTGAAACTCTCGGCCCAACCGAAAGAGGAGCGCGACCCGGCCCAGTACGAGGCCCTAAAGTCCGACCCGCTGGTGGCTTTCGCCCTGAAGGACGCGCTGGCCAGCGTGTTGTGCCCCGCCTGCAAGCTCTGGAACACGGGCCACGGAGCCAACGTGATGCGAGAGGCCGTCAGCCTGATGGGCGGCTACGGGATCACCGAGGACTGCCCCGGCTTCCTGGGCCAGAAATGGATGGACGCGCAGCTCGAGGCCACCTATGAAGGGCCGGAGGCCGTGCAGCGCCGGCAGCTCTCGGTCACGATGACCCAGGAGACCTTCCTCCAGCAATTCCGGCTCTGGATCGCCGAACTGCGCCAGATCGCCGCCCGCAAGCCGGACACCGGGGCCTGTGGGCTGGCCACGGCCATGCAACTCTGGCTGTGGACGCTGGAGCACCTGCAGCAGGCCAAGGATGCCGATGGGATCAGGCTGTATGCATCCAGCCGCCAGGGGGTCAGCTTCGCCCTGGCCGATGCGCTCTGCTGGCTCCTGGCTTCGCACTGCCAGATCATGGATGTCGTTGAACTCGAGGCTCGTGGCCCCCAGAATCCGGTCGTGGCCGAAGGCCTGGCCGGGACGCTGGGATTCCTCACCGATCTGTGCCACGTGCAGGTGGCCCGGGCGGCCGGAGAGGTGGGGCGCATCTGCGCCGAGCTGGTCTTCGGCTACAACAGGCACCCTGTCTGGGACGACGAGGCCCGCGGGAGGTGCTGCAGCACGGAGGACCTCGACGCCCTGGAAGACGGGCGACCGCCCGCCAAGGCCGGTCCTGGTGTGACCGCCAACGGGCTGACCGCCTTTGTGCGCCTGCGCACACGCCTTGACGGATGTCTCACCGGCTCCCGCCTGGCCAAGGATCACGCCGCCGAGGCCCTCGCCCGGGTGATGATTCCCGAAGCCGCGGACTACCCTGCCTGACACGATGGAACGCAGCAACATGGAAGCAGACATCGTCTGC
>CAZQPM010000504.1:0-2245 GCA_964595195.1 uncultured Burkholderiales bacterium
GTCCTGAGACCCTGTCTCCAATTCCGGATACCAGAGAGGCAGAGGTCGTCGGCCCCAGGCCGGCGCGGCGCCCGGTTGGCGCGGCCGGGTCGGTCGAGAGCCCATCCTTCGCCGGAGGAAACCATGCCCCACGTCATCGCCGAGCCCTGTATCGGAGTCAAGGATACGGCCTGCACCGAAGTGTGTCCCGTCGACGCCATCCACGGCACCGAGGAGTCCGACCAGTACTTCATCAATCCCGATGAATGCATCGACTGCGGAGCCTGCACCTCGGTGTGCCCGGTCGAGGCCATCTTCCCCGAAGAGGACCTCCCCGAGAGCATGAAGCATTTCGCCGCCAAGAACGCCGCCTTCTACAAGTAGCCCGGGCAGCGGCCGTTCATGGAGGACCCCGGTCACCCACCGGGGTCGTTCCTTTTCCTGCCCGGAGTTGGAGTCTCCGCCGCCCCCTCGGAGGGCCGGGCCGGGCTTGCCGTGCCGGGACTGAAAGCCCTGGAATGCGCGGCCAGGAAGGGGGTGCCGCCTGAGCGAAGTCGCCGGCCAGGAACGCCCCCGCGATGGGTTCAAGGGCGGCCTCCGGTCCGCCGTGGGGCCCACGTCCGGTCTGGGAGGAATCACGTGGCACGACGAATCGCAAACTGGATCCTGGTGGTGCTCTGGTTGACGACCGCGGCCGCCCTGGCCGCCCCGGAGGGTCCGGCGGTCTCGGATCTCGCGGCACTGGCTCCGGCCGAGGCGACGGCCTTTGCGGCCTTCGTTCCCCGTCCGGGTTCGGGTTTCGATGTGGCCGCCTGGAAGGCGACGCTGGATCCGGGAACCCTTCAGCAGGTGGCTCAGGCCGAGGACTGGCTGGGGACCTCGCTGGAGGACCTGTTCACCTGGGCCCATCCCTCGGGCTTCGGCGCCGTGCTGTCGGGGCCCACCGCGGCCTCCCTGGCGCTCCTGTCGGGTCAGGACCCGGGGGAGGTGCCCGACCTGGTCGTGGCCCTGGCCCTGCGCGACCGGGCGGCCGCCCGCCGGGCCGTCGAGCGTTTCGTGGCGCTGCACGACGCCGACCTCGGACTGCGCCTCCGCGGTCAGGAGGGGGTCAGCCTCTGGGCCCCCAGGGAGGGAGGCTCAGGACCGGCCCTCGCCTTGGAGAAGGGGTATCTGCTGGTGGGGACGACCTCCGGCGTGGTCCGCCTGACCCGGTCCTGGCGCCAGTCCGCCCCCGACCTGCGCCGCAACCCACGGTTCCAGGAGGCCCTGGCCCAGGTGCCGGCCCGTCAGGGGGCGTTCCTGTATGCGCCGGTCCGCAGCGTGCTGATGGGGGTGCATCCGGGCGGACGGATCGAGGAGGAGATCCTGGAGGCCGCACGGGTCCTCGACTACCTGGTCGTGGGAGAGGTGCAGCGACGTGACCGCTGGACGACGGAAACCTACGGACAACTGCATTCCCGGACCTCCAGCCCGCTGGCCTGGCCCCTGTTGATTCCGGCTCGGCCCAGTGCGGACCTGGCGGGCTGGTTCCCGAACGACGTGGCCTGCTATGTCTCCATCGAAATCGAGACCCTCTACCGCCCGCTTGTGGCCGTGATCCGCTGGTCCGGGGCGCTCGGCGGGGCCTTCCTGGGCGGGAGCACCTGGCCGGCGGGGGCACTGGTCCAGGCCCTGGATGCCCTGGAGGGCCGGCTGGCTGCGGCTGTCGACCTGGGCCCGGACGGCGACGCCGAGCCCGGCGTGCTGCTGGCCGCCGGGGTGAGCGACCCGCAGGGTGTCCTGGACACCGCCGCCCGCTTGGAGAGCGCGGTGGCCGAGGACCGGGTCCGGAAGGCCTATCAGGGCTGCGCCGCCAACATCACCGCCCTGAGTTCAGCCCTGGAAGCCTACCGCAGCGAGAACTCGGGCCAGTACCCCGCCCGGTTGGCCCTGCTGGTGCCCGATTTCCTGCAGGAACTGCCGGCCTGCCCCGCGGCCGGAGTCGACACCTACTCGGCGGGCTATCGCCGCCTGAGGGATTCGGAAGGCTGCAGGGTGGCCTGCCAGGGACGGCATCACCAGGACCTGGGGGTGGGCCCCGACGTCCCCGCCTATGCTTCGGATTCGGGACCGGACACGCCCGAAGGCGCCGCGCAGGTGGCGCCCGTAAAGCGCCTGACGCACCGTGTGCAGGGAACAGACCTCCACGGCTATGCCGACCTGCCGCTGCGGTGGGCCCTCGGGGTTCGGGGGGCCGAGCGCGTGCTGTTGCTGGGTTTCGGCCCGC
>CAZQPM010000505.1:0-2243 GCA_964595195.1 uncultured Burkholderiales bacterium
GACGCTCTTCCGATCTTGAAGGGGTGCAGCAACCCCTCTTCCACCAGCTCCTTCACCGCCGCACCGGTCCGGAACGAGCGCGACAGGCTGATGAAGGGCCCCTTCAACAGCGGCGTTTCGCGGGTCTCCTCCAAGGACAGCAGCGTGCGCATCTGCCCGGACAGCCCCGGGTCCGCGAAGGGATAGGCCGAGAGCTGGTAGCGCAGGAAGTTGCCGACGACGCGCTCGGTGTAGGTGATGGGGTTGATGGACATGGGGGGGACCTCAGTCTGGCGGGATTGGGGGAGAGCCCGGTCGCTCTGGCTGCACGGAGTGTTTCTTGTGTACGGCGGTAAGCCTACGGCGCCAGAACGATGTCGAGAACAGTCGGTCCAGCAGGCCGCAGAAGCCGAAATTCTTGATGTGCTGTATCGCCGCCTTCCCCCAGGTACCGAACTCCGGTGGGATGGCTACTCCCAACTGTCTGGCATGGTATTCCACCAGTTCCCGCTCTTGCGGGTCGGCCTTTGCCCCGAAGGCGTCCGCATCCACCGTGATCGTTCCCCTGTGGTGGGAGGACCACATGCGGATGGTTCCGTCAGGCTCGATCCAACCGGTGACGATGTCACCCTCGGAAGTCGGCAGCGAGTAGTGGATCACCCTGTCCAGGTCATCGACTTCAAACCACTGGGGTTCCATGCGTCCCGCCGTGAACACCGCCTCCTGGCCATGGTAGGATCGCGCCCCTGCCAGGAGCTGTCAAGTTGCAGGTCCGGGCCCCGGCCAGGTCCCCCAGCAGGACCAGGCTGTCCAGCAAGGTCGACTTGCCCGAGCCGTTGGCACCGACCAGCACCACATAGTCGCCCAGGGCTTGGTCGAAGGCGTCAAAGCAGCGATAGTTGTCGAGGCGCAGGCGGGTCAGCATGGCTTGTTCACCAGCCGCCATGGGGCTTCGGCAGGTGCGCCCCGGCGAAGCCACTCGACAACCCGTCCTTCGGGTGATTCGGCCTTTGGGTTGATCCACACCAGGTCGGTCAGGCTGGGGCACCTCGTGGCAGCGGCGCATTCGGCGAACGCCTGACGGGCGCGGTTGTCGTAGGAGACGATGATCCGGTCGGCGACCCGGGCCGCGTTTACCAGCAAGGCGTCCTTCTGGGCGACTTCCTTGCGCGCTTCTGGGGCATCCCAGGATTGGAGAGCCTGCCTCAGTGGAAGGTCCTCCGGGGCTTCGAGAAGTGGAGCCTTCTTGCGGGCCATCATGGCGGCCATCCATTGGGTGAAGTAGCGGTTGCGGGGCGTATGCTTTCGATACTCTTCCAGGAGGGCCCGGGTCAGAAGGACCCTGTGGCAGATGTCCTTCATCTCGTTGAGAAACTGCCTGGCGGCCTTGCTGTCTTCGCCCTCTCCCGTGCCACAGGCCCGAGCGACGCAGGTGTCCACCACCATCAATTTGGAGTTCTTAGTGGTCACGGGCGGCTTCGCCTGTCGGCGACTGCATCCAGGTAATCAGAATCGGCCTGGAGACTGATGTCGTCGAAGTCTGCCGGCCAGTCCCCGAAGGCGCCTTCTTCGTCCAGGGTGCAACTGGTGACCCCGGTCACGCCGGCGTCGTCGCGTGAGAACCAGTGCAGGGCCACCTCTTTGGGCGGGAGTGAGACCTTCTCCTTGGCGATGGCGACCTGCAGGCCGCGGAGCAACAGGGAACTGTGGGTCTCGATGATGACCCGGCTGCCGCGCGCCGCGGCCTCCAGCAGGATTCTGGCCAGAGCGTACTGAGCCGAAGGGTGCAGGTGGATCTCCGGTTGCTCCAGGTAGACCAGTTGTCCGGGGGCGGCGGCCCGCAGCGCGACCAGCACGGGTAGGACCTGGGATACCCCCAATCCGACATCGGCGATGTTCACCAGGTCCCGGGCACCCCCACGAGCCGGGGCGCGAGTGCGCCCTACCTGGACGGCCAGGCTGGTGTCGTCCACCGGCCTGGTCTCCACCTTCCAGGTGAGGCCCAAGGCGGACAGGTCCTGGCCCAGTTGCTGGACCTTCTCGGCCTGGCTGCTCTTCCAGTTGTGGATGAGGCTGGCCATGTAGTTCTGGAACTGGCCTGGGAACTCTTGACCGACGGCCGTGACCGGGTACGAGCGTTCGGGGTTGCCCCGCAGGCCAGGCAGGTGGATGATGCCGCGGACCAGGTTCGCGGCCCAGTCCGGGCCGAACTCATAGGAAGAATAGAACAACGCTCCCTGTCCGCCTGCAGGTTGCCTGACCGC
>CAZQPM010000506.1:0-2236 GCA_964595195.1 uncultured Burkholderiales bacterium
ATGCCGCCCGTCCACTCCAAACAACCGGCGGACCTGCTCCCGCCCCTCGGGACGTCAGCTCCCCAGAGCGATCACGGCCGCCCTGGGGCCCTCCTCATTCCCCCGGCGGGGGGCCTGGTGGGCGTGGTGCTGGCCTGCGCGTCCCTGGTCCTGGTGACCCGGAGCCCCGACTGGTTCCCCCTCTCCCAGCAGGACCACCTGCACCTGGCCCCCCTGGCGGCCCTGGGCACCTGCCTGCTGCTGGCAGGATTGCTCCGCCTGCGCCGGGTCACCCTGGCGGGTCTGGTGCAGGGGCTCTTCATCCTGCTGGCCGTGGCCGCCGTGGCCAACTGCGACCGGACCCTGCTGGACCTGCGCGGCTATGGGGACCAGGGTCAACTGGGTGCCCTCCTGGAGGCCCGGACTTCGTCCAGGGACCTTTCCGCTCCCGACACCCAGGTGCGCCTGCCGAACACCCGCTGGCTGCTGGGCTCTGCCCTGCTGCGCCGCGCCTATCGGGCCGTGCTGCCCCTGGCCGGCTCGGTTCCTGGAATCCCGCTGCATGGGACACCCTTCGTGCGCGCCACGGGGGCCATCCTGATGGCCCTGGCGTCGGTGCTGCTGCTGCGGCGGCATCCCCGACGCCTGGCCATCCTGCTGCCGCTTTCGACCCCGATCTGGCTGATCTTCGCCTCGGGCTACGACGAGTACTACCCCTTCATCGCCTGGCAGTACCTGGTCTTCCTGTTGTTCCTGGATTCCGGACGGGTCAGGCGGGGGGCGGTTGCGGTCGGCCTTCTCGGGGCCGTCCTGGCCTTGAGCTACGTGGGTTACGCCCCCCTGGCCCTGGTGCTGCTGGCCGCCTGCTGGGTGGGGGCCGGGCCCCGACGCGGGGGGCTGGCCCTGGTCGTCGCGCTCCTATTGGTCTGGGGGGGGATCCATCTGCTCTGGCCGACCACTGAAGCCCCCCTGTATTCCGACCAGTTGCTGCACGTGGACCTCAGCCTGGGTGAGGACAACGTCTGCCACCCGCCCTATGCCGGCCAGTCGGCTGCTTCCTGGCTGCCCTTCTTCCGACCCGCCTACGCGCTATCACCCCAGCACCTGACCGATCTGGCGGGAATGCTGGTCCTGGGAGCCGGCCCGGTCTGCCTTCTGCTGCTGGCCTGGCGCTGCCGCCGCGGTCGCCTCCTGACCCACGGGGAGGGGCGCTTCCTGGGCCTCGCCGTGCTGCTGCAGGGGCTCTACTTCCTGGCCATGGTCCCCAAGTTCGGACCCGTTCGCGACGTGGACCTGTTCTTCACCGTCTACCTGACGGCCGCCTTCGTGGCTGGCCTCCTGGCCGACCGCTGGCTGGAGGTGAAGCCCCACCAGGACCAGGAGACCTGGCGCCACGGTCTGACCCTGGCGAACCTGGCCAGCAGTGGGGTGATCCTGGCCTATCTCCTGCTGGCCCGAGGCTGAAGCCGGGCGCGTTCCCGCGCGGAAGGGCCTCAGCCGCCCTGTTGCCAGGCCCGGATGGCCGGGCTCGGAGCCAACAGCATCAGCACGTTCAACAGCAGGCTGTCGCGCAGGAGGGCGAGCATGGTGCCCTCGATGGCCAGGAACAGGAGCACCGAGGCCCACGAGGGCACGCAGGCCGCCGTGAGGTAGCCTGCTCCACAGCACACCAGGTCCCCCAGGGAGTTCAGGATCGCGTCGCCCGTGTAGTCCGCCGAGATGGTTCCGGCCCGGTAGCGCTCGATCACCAGGGGTGAGTTCTCCAGGATCTCCCAGCCAGCTTCCAGCAGGATGGCCAGTCCTCCCCGGCCCCAGCCCCCGACCCGCCCGCGCAACCCCCCCCACAGGAAGAGGGAGAAGACCAGGCCGTGCTGGTAGTGGGAGAAGCTGTAGGGGTCCAGCAGGTGCTGCGAGGTGTGCCGGCTCCAGATGTCTCCGGCCCACAGGGCCCACGAGCCGCATCCACACCAGGCGATCCGCCCCATCGCGGCCAGGATGGCTGCCGTCCCCAGGGCCACCCCGAGGACCGCCAGCAGGACCGCCCGAGGCGAGGGAGAGAGCATCGGCTCCGGGCGCTGAGGGTTCATCGGACCGGACGACTCGGGGTCGCTGGGCTTCACGGGGGATCCTCCCGGGCGGCCAGTGGGCCTGTCTCGACCCGCAGGCCCGCCGCGAGTCGGAAGCGGGGCTTGCACAGCCGGGGGGCTCTCCCCTGCCACCCCCCTGAATCCGCCACCTACCGTGGCATTCGGCCGCC
>CAZQPM010000507.1:0-2226 GCA_964595195.1 uncultured Burkholderiales bacterium
GGACCGCCACCGGGACCGGCCGGTGGATGGCGGGCTGCGAGCCGACCGGGGCGGTAGCGGCAACCGGTGGACGGCGGACCGCGGTGCCGGTTGGGACCGGCGTCACCGGGGCCGGCCGCCTGGCGGGCTGCGAGCCGACCGGGGCAGCGGGCGCTCCCGGGCGGGTGCTGACCGGAGCCGCGGGAGAAGCCTTCTTCCCAGGCGCCGCTGACGGCTTGGGGGAAGGTCTGGGGGCGGGCGCAGCGGGGACGGGCCGGCTCACCTCCGGGGCGGACATCCCAGGCGCAGGCTTCGCCGGACTCTGGGAAGGGGCTGCCGCCGTCTGCGGCACCGGGGATTCGGACTTGGGGGCCACCAGCTCGCGCGGACCCGCCGGAGCCTCGCTGCGGGCAGGGGAAGCCTGGGGAGTCCCCGTGGAGGCGTTGCCCGAGGGCCGCAGACCAGACTCCTCGTCCGCTCCCAGGGGCTTGGAATAGATGGGGACCGGCGCCACGGTGATCGCCGGGGACTGGCTGGCCGCCGGGGACGTCGCGACCCGAGCCGGTTCGGTTCGCGGGGGCACCCGATGGCTCCGTCCCCCCAACCACGAAGCGAACAGGACCACCAGCAGGGCCGCGCCCACGACGATCACCCCGGCCTGCAGGTAGGGCTGGGAGCCGGCCCCGCCCGTGGAGGACAGGGTCCTGGGGTGAGGCGCGGCCTGGCCTCGGGAGGGGGAAACCGTCCGGTGCCCGCCGGAGGCCACCGACCCGGCCCGTTCCGGGGTGGCAGCACCCTGGTCGGGGGCGGTTGATCCGGGCGCGGCTGGAGGTTGGATGGCTTCGCGAGAATCGTCCTCCCCGACCTCGCTGCCGGAACCGGGGAACAGTTCCAGGCGCCGGATGGGCCGGGTATCGATCTCACGCGCGCGGCGAGGCGGGTCCGACATGCTGGGCTCCTTCTGGAGAAGGCGTGAAACACCGAAAATCAGGTGGAGGCACGCCGAAGCGCCCCCCCGCAACATGCTACACGGCGACCTGCGCGTGCCTAGAAGGGAATTGTTGCCTTTCCGACACCCGCAGGCGAACCTGCCGTGTCTTTTCCCCAGCCCCGCAGTCTCCTGTGTCCTTCCCGGGAAAGGCCCGATGGCGTCCCCATCCCTCCGCCGCCGACCCGGTCCCCGGCGAGCCGCCGGCTTCCAACGCGGCCAGGGAGGGAAGCAGGCCCCGGCCAAGGAATTGACGCGGCCAGGCTTCCAGGGGTGCCGGCAGCAGCCACGCTGCGCTGCGCAGGGGCCCGAATCAACGAATCCTTCTTCCAAGGGGCGATCATCATGTTACTGATTGGCAACGGCCGGCTCATCACCCGGGACGACGGAACCTTCTTCGAGGATGGCGCCGTCGTCGCCGACGGCAACCTGATCCTGGAGGTCGGCACCACGGCGCAGATGCGGCAGAAGTATCCCCAGGCGGAGTTCCTGGACGCCCGCGGCGGCACGATCATGCCCGGCCTGATCAACACCCACAACCACATCTACAGCGCCTTCGCCCGCGGCCTGTCCGTCGACGGCTACAACCCCAGGAACTTCAATGACATCCTGGAGGGTCTGTGGTGGAAGCTCGACCGCCGACTGACCATGGAGAACAACCTCCTGTCCGCCTATGCGGTCTACCTGGACTGCATCCGCAACGGGGTCACCACCGTCTTCGACCATCACGCCTCCTATCACGAGATTCCCGGCAGCCTGGACATGATCGCCCGGCCGGCCGTCGAGTTCGGGGTGCGCACGTGTCTGTGCTACGAGGTCTCGGACCGCGATGGCCAGGCCAAGATGCAGCAGGCCGTGCTGGAGAACGAGCGCTTCATCCGCCGGGCCGCGGCCGACCAGACCGACATGCTCAAGGGCATGATGGGCCTGCACGCCGCGTTCACCCTCAGCGACGAGACGCTGGCCTTCTGCGCCGAGCACCAGGGCCGCGAGGCCGGCTACCACATCCATGTGGCCGAGGGCCCGGGCGACCTGGCGGACTCGCTGGCCCGCTTCAGCAAGCGGATCGTCCACCGGCTCCATGACGCCGGCATCCTGGGGCCGCGGACGCTGGCGATCCACTGCGTGCACGTCAACCGGGCCGAGATCGAGTTGCTGAAGGCCACCGACACGATGGTCGTCCACAACCCCGAGTCCAACATGGGCAACGCGGTCGGCTGCGGCCCGGTGCTGGACCTGTTCAAAGCCGGCGTCCTGCT
>CAZQPM010000508.1:0-2215 GCA_964595195.1 uncultured Burkholderiales bacterium
TCGGCCTGTGCCAGGAGGGGGCCGCCGGGAGGGCCCGAGCGGGGCAGGGGTATCGGGAGATCCTGCAGCATTACTATCCCGGATCCACCGTGCAGGTGGAGGGACAGGAAGGTGGAGCTCTGCCACGATGAGTCGAGTCCGTTGGATGACCCTGTTCCTGGTGGTCCTGGCGTGCGCCGCCTGTTCCCGGAAGCCGACGACCTATGAAGGGCGCCTCTACTATACCGTCGAGCAGGGCAACCGCTGCCGGATCGAGTGGGTCGATCCGGAGGGGACCCGCGTCGAAGTCCTGCCGGGACAGACCGAGGAGGTTCGTTCGCCCGCCGTCTCTCCCGATGGCCGGAGCCTGGCCCTCCTGAAGGGAACACCCTTGCGGGTGCACGTGCTGGACCTGGTACAGGGGGGCGATCAACAGGTCTCCGAGACCCGGGACACCGCCTCCCGGGCGGCCTGGGCCCCGGTGGGACGTCAACTGGCGTATCTGTGCCATACCCCCGAGGGAAGGACCCGGTTGGTCCTGCATCCCTTGGGGGGAGAGCCCCGCGTGGTTCGTGAGGCCCTGAACCTGGGCCTGCCGACCTGGTCTCCGGTCGGGTCCCGAATCCTGTATTCCGAGGTGGATGCTGCCGGGGTCCCCCGGCTATACAGCCAGGCACTGGAAGGCGGCCAGCGCGAACTCGTCCTGCAGGGGGCCTCGCAACCTGCGATGGCCACCCTGGGGACACAGGTGGCCGTGGTCCTGGACGACAAGCTGCAACTGCACGATCTCTACAGCCGCGAGCGCAGGATCCTCGTGGACCAGCCAGGGATCGAGTCCCCGTCGTGGAGTCCCACCGGCAAGAAGCTCGCCTTCGTGCGGGAGGGTCAGGTCTGGACCGTGGGCGTCGATGGCAGCGGGCTGCGCCAGGTCACGCGGTCCGAATCGCCGATCCTGGATGTCTGCTGGGGCAAGGGCCTGTAGGCGATTCGAGCTGCAGCGGGACGGGTGCAAAATCCAGGAAGTCACAGGACAGCAGTTGGTAGCGCACCCCCTGGTGCAGGCCCTGGAAGGGGTGCGAGCCCGGGGTCCGATGGATGTGGCCGTAGACGCACAGATCCACGCCGGCGGAGCTCAGCAGCCGGGTGAACTCCGTATCTCGCTGGTGCACCAGCAGGGGAGGGAAGTGGATCATGGCGATCCGGGTCCCGACATCGGAGGGCATGGCCTTCAAAGCCAGACGCAGTCTCTCCACCTCGCGCAGGAAGATCTTCTCGTCCTGGGTCCCACTGAAGCCCTCGGAGCCCGGCAGCAGCCACCCGCGGGTTCCGCACACCCCGACGTCGTCGAAGCGGGCCGCGTCGTTCTGCAGGAAGGTCATGGCGGGCCAGGCCTGGCGGATCCTGCCGATGCTCTGCCACCAGTAGTCGTGATTGCCTCGGACCAGGACCTTGTGCCCCGGCAGGGCCGCCAGCCATTCCAGGTCCGGACGGGCTTCCTCCAGGCGCATGGCCCAGGAGTGGTCCCCCGGCACCAGGACCACGTCCTGCGGTTGCACGGCCGCCAGCCAGTTCTCGGCAACCCTCTCCCAGTGCCGATTCCAATGGGGGCCGAAGACCTCCATCGGTTTGGAGCCGGACAGGGACAGGTGCAGGTCGCTCAGGCCGAAGAATCTCAAGGTCGGCCTATTATACCGACCGCCCCGGGGGGCTGCAACCGCGCAGGGCCCGCGCGCCTGGAGGCCGAAGGGGGGTGCGATGTCTGTCTCCAACCCCTACCGGATTGCCCTGGATATCCTCCCCGTCGGTGGTCGGCCCTGTCGGGTCTTCCAGGAACGGATCGCGGAGTATGGGATGGATGGTCGTCCACGCTTTGAGTGGGAGGCCATGCGCCACCGCATGATCCTCTACGGGGACCCGGTCATCGCCAATATCTGCGCATCGTGCCAGTTGAACCTGATGCAGGAGGCCGAAGGCTGTCGGGGGACGCTGGAGAACTTCGAGGTCTTCCTGCGGGCCGTGGCCCGCCTGGCCCCCGAGTCGCCCTGGGCGACGCTGCCCTTGGAGCAGGACCCCCTCTCGGCCGAGGCCACCCGCCATCTGTATCGGGACCTGGCCAACCTGGAGACGGTCTTCGCTTCGAATCCCTGGAAGGTGGCCCAGTTATTCCGCCAGGGGACGCCGCTCATGGACGAGTTCCCCGACGGTTCGTCCCACCCCCGCCTGTATCCCTGGAACG
>CAZQPM010000509.1:0-2207 GCA_964595195.1 uncultured Burkholderiales bacterium
GGAACGCAAAATCCCTCGGCGATGCTCGGTCCGGATAATCACACAGGCTCCTAGCAGAACAGCTCTCCGGAGGACTCCGTGCGCATCATCATGTCCACCTGCCGTGTCGAGGACGCGGAGAAGATCGCCGACACCCTGGTCCACGAGCGCCTGGTCGCCAGCGTCAACATCGTCCCGGGGTTGCGGACCAAGGTCCGCTTCAAGGGCGAGGTCCTGACCCAGGAGGAGTGCCTGCTGATCATGCGCACGCGCGCCGAACTGGTCTGGAAGTTCGAGCGTCGCTATCTGGAGTTGAATACCTGGGAGATCCCGGAGATCGCCACCTTCGAGATCCAGGAGTGGAACCCGGCCTACGAAGCCTGGATGCGCGAGGCCACCACCCTTCCGGAGCCCAACTGAAGTGGCCTCGCGCCGCGAGGGTCGTGGGCCTCGGGAGCCGCGTCCCCTGCGCTTCGAAGTCGGCTTCGCCCCCTACGCCGAAGGCTCGGTCCTGGTTTCAGCCGGGAACACGCGGGTGCTGTGCACGGCCTCGGTCGAGGAACGCCTGCCCCGCTGGCTCGAGGGACGGGGTCGTGGGTGGGTGACGGCGGAATACGGGATGCTGCCCCGCTCGACCCACACCCGGACGAATCGTGAACGAGCCTCGTCTTCCGGCAGGACCCACGAGATCCAGCGCCTGATCGGGCGCAGCCTGCGGGCGGTGACCTGCCTGCCCCTGCTGGGCGAGCGCCAGATCACCCTGGATTGCGACGTCCTGCAGGCCGACGGGGGCACCCGGACGGCGGCGATCACCGGGGCCTGGGTGGCCCTGGCCCAGGCCTGCATGAAGCTTCGGGCCCAGGGTCTGCTGGAGAAGTGGCCCCTGACCGACCACGTGGCGGCCATCAGCGTGGGCTGCGTGGACGGCCGCGTCGTCGTCGATCTGGACTACCCCGAGGACTCGTCGGCCGAGGTGGACGCCAACCTCGTGATGACGGGGCGGGGATTGCTGGTGGAGGTCCAGGCGACCGCCGAGGGCCAGCCCTTCACGCAGGAGGCTCTCCTCGAGATGGTGTCCCTGGGCCGCCAGGCCATCGAGGGGCTCGTGACCCTGCAGAGCCAGGCCCTGGCTGCCGCGGGCCTGATCCTGCCCTGGTAGGGCCCCTCCCGGCCGTGGCTCGGGCCGGGTGCCCGTCGGCTGGGAGGTCTCGAACCTACCGCGCCCAGGCCGGCTGACCCGAGACTCCGACGGGGGCCCACCCGACCGCCACCAGCCGGACCGTCACGTCGGTCTTGCGGGGGCGCACCTCCAAGGGCCGAAGCGGTTCGGAAGCCGGTTCGATGCGGGCCTGCAGGGCCTGGACCTCGGCCTGGAACTCGGCCTCGAGGGCCTGGATCTCCTGCTGGATCTCCTCCATCTTCTCTCGCGCCCGCCCCAACTGTCGTTCCTCCTCCTTCGATCGAGAGGCGCTGCGCAGGGCGCTGCCCGCCCGGGTCACGTTGGAGACCGACAGGGCTTTGCGCCCGAAGAGTGCTCCCATCAGCGTCGTCCCGAAGGAGACGGCCGTGCTGACCCGCTGCTGCGACACGTCGGCCTCCTGCCTGCGGGCTGCCTCCTCGGCCCGCTCCAGGCGCTCGGCCAGGCGCTGCATCTTGGGGGCATAGCGCCGGCGCAGGGCCTCGACCTCCTCGTCCCGGCGCTCGCGGGCGGTCTGGGTCAGGCGGGCCCGGAAATCGCGTTCCACCTCGCCCGGCGACGAGACCAGGTCCAGCGAGGGGCTCTGCCAGAGGTCCAGCTTCTGGCTGCGATAGAGCCAGTCCGCGAATTCCTTGCCGAAACGGGCGAGGCGCCTGGGGTCCGCCAGCGGGGCGGGCAGGGGCTGGAACTCCAGGTCCCGGGGGGGCTCGGAGGCCAGGCGCGCCGGATCCACGCCGGTCTCCAGGGCTGCGCTCCAATCGACAGGCAGGGGGCCCTCGGTCACGGGCACCAGGGCCAGGACCTCCCGGTCCGCCTGCACCCCCAACTTGCGGTCCTCGACGTGGACCCGCCCCAGGCCCAGCAGGACCGGCCGCCAGGCCGTCGCGGCGGGCTCGGCCGGCAACCAGACCTGCGGGATCTCGGGAGGAAGGATGGGACGACCGCCTCGGGGTGGTGCCCCCTCCCCGGGGACCGCGGGACGAACCTCGACCGCCGCGGAGAGGGGCGACGCGGAGACGGGCCCCGCGGG
>CAZQPM010000510.1:0-2203 GCA_964595195.1 uncultured Burkholderiales bacterium
GCTCGAAGGAAACACAGCCGTTGCCGCCGTCTCCTCCCTTGACGAAGATGCGGGTCTGGTCGACGAAGTTCGTGCTCATGGTTTCCCTTTCAGGCGGGTCGGGCCCGATTCCCCAAGAAAAGCCAAATATCCCGGTCGCCAGGCGAACCGGGATGGTCGGCAGGCCGGGTCAGGCGGGAACTACCCGACCTCGACCGGTTCCGGCATCGCCACCGAGACGACGGTCCGGTTGGCCTTGGTTTCAAACTTCACCTGGCCGTCGGCCACGGCGAACAGGGTGAAGTCACGGCCCATCATCACGTTGCTGCCAGCGTAGAAGCGGGTTCCGCGCTGCCTGACGATGATGTTGCCGGCGCGCACCACCTGCCCGCCATAGCGCTTGACGCCCAGCATCTTCGGCTGCGAGTCGCGGCCGTTCTTCGAAGAGCCTGCCCCCTTCTTGTGGGCAAAGCGCGTGAGATCCATCCAGAACATTGCGGAGCACCTCCGGGTATATGGCGCCGGCCGGTTCCCGGCCGCGCAGGGCCCGCCCGGTGGGCAGGGCCTGAACCAACGTTAAAGGCCCTGACCAGCAGGGCCGAGTGATTGTAACACGCCCGAGCCTCGGGTGCAAGCTTCAATGCCGCCGAATTTCCCCGCGTTTTCCGGGACCCGGGTGGCCGGCAGGAGGTCGGTGGACGCGCGAAGGGAACTGATCCTTCCATGGGACGCGGACCGACCCCCGCCGGGAAGCCGGGAAGGCAGGGCTTGCGGGGAAGTTGCCGGGGATGGAGAATGTCGGGCAACCCGGGTCGTCAGGCCCGGGAATTGCGTGACCACGAAAGGATGGCAACCAGGGCCATGGTCTTCCCCGACAACACCCGCAGCATCGGCAGGACGCCGCTGATCCGCCTGAACTCCCTGGCGCGTGGCCTGCAGGCCACCGTCCTGGCCAAGGTGGAAGGGCGGAATCCCGCCTTCTCGGTCAAGGACCGCATCGGAGTGGCCATGCTGGAGGACGCGGAACAGCGAGGACTGTTGGCTCCGGGCAGGGTCATCGTCGAGGCCACCAGCGGGAACACGGGGATCGCCCTGGCTTTCGCCGCTGCCAGCAGGGGGCTCGAATGCATCCTGGCGATGCCGGAGACCATGAGCCTCGAGCGCCGCAAGGTCCTGAGGGCCTTCGGAGCCCGGCTGATGCTCACCCCGGGCTCCCAGGGCATGCGCGGAGCCCTGGAGCGCGTCGAGCAGCTCCAGGCCGAGGACCCGGCCCGCTACCTGCTGATGCGCCAGTTCGAGAACCCGGCCAACCCCGCCATCCATCGGCGCACCACGGGCCCCGAGATCTGGGAGGACACCGGGGGTGAGGTGGATGTCCTGGTGGTCGGCGTCGGCACCGGGGGCACCCTCACCGGGATCACCCACCATTTCGCCAAGGACCGGGATCGACGCCTCCACGCCGTGGCGGTCGAGCCGAGCGCCTCGCCCGTTCTGTCCCAGCATCGGGCAGGACGCCCCCTGCAACCCGGCCCCCACAAGATCCAAGGCCTGGGCGCAGGCTTCCTGCCCCGGAACCTGGATCTGGACATGGTGGATGAGGTCCAGGCCGTCAGCGACGACGAAGCCCTGACGATGGCCCGCCGGCTGGCCCGGGAGGAGGGCATCCTGTGTGGGGTCTCCTCGGGCGCCGCGGTTGCCGCCGCCCTGCGCGTGGCCCAGGACCCCAGGTGGGCAGGGCGGACCGTGGTGACCGTCCTTCCGGATGCCGGCGAACGCTACATGAGCGGGCCACTCTTCGAGGGCATCCTGGACGATCTGCAAGGCGTCGCCCTGTGAGCCCCACCCCCGAACTGGCAGGTCTGGCCGACGAGTTCCTGGAGAGCTACCGCAGCGAAGCCGGCCTGCAGTACATCAACCGTCACCACATCCCCTCCCGCGAGGGGATCCTCGAGGTCCTGCGGTTGTGCATGGAGTTGCTGTATCCCGGCTACCACGGTCGGCAGGATCTGACCGACGAGAACGTGGGCGACCACGTGGTGGTGATCCTGGCAACCCTGCGCGAGAAGCTGCAGATCCAGATCGAGAGATGCCTATGCTATGACCGGGAGCGCTGCGGCGAACCCGCGGAGAAGCAGGGCGCCTGCCGCTGCCAGGCCCGCCGGCTGACCGGCCGGTTCCTGACGGCCCTGCCGGGCATCCGCAGCATGCTGGCCCTGGATGCCCA
>CAZQPM010000511.1:0-2202 GCA_964595195.1 uncultured Burkholderiales bacterium
GGCCCAGGTCGATCCAGCCGGACTTGCGGCCGGGGCGATCCTCGGCCTTCTCGTCGGGCTTCTTGCCGGCCGGGAGGGCCCGCAACCGGTTCCCCGAGCGATACACGAGGGTGCGGCCATCCAGGGAGAGGCGGAAGCTGCTGACCTTGGGCAGCAATTCCTTGCGCTCCCGGGTCTTGAATTCGTAGCTGACCAGCGTTCCCCGACCGCCGGGCTCGCGCTCGCAGGCCCCGGGGTCCCCCAGGCTTCCCTCGATCGGGTAGGAGGTGAAGAGAACCTGGTCGGACAGGCCCTCGACGCGACCGTAGCGGCCCTCGGGGACGGGGAAGGCGAGCACCCGGTCGGACAAGCCCGCAAGGTCGATCTCCACGGTCTTGGGGGGCCGGGAATCGACCCGCTCCTCGCCCTCCTCCTCGACCTCGTGGGACCGCCTGCCCTTCCTCCTGCGCCCGGCCCCGTCGTGGGGTGGCCGCGGTTCGGGCTCGAAGGGAGATGGCACGTCAGCCCTCAGGGTGACCAGGTAGGGGCGCATGCCTCGCGGGAAACCCAGGTTGAAGCAGAGGTTGTCGTAGACGGGGTCGAAGTCGCGGTAGGACAGGAAGTAGAGGTAGCGTCCCTCGGGGTCGAAGGCCGGGGCCAGGTCGCGGAACTCGGGCCGGGTGACCGGGAAGACCGCGCCGTCCTCGACCCGCGCCAGCTTCAGGCGGAGCGTCTGGGGATTTTCGGCGAGACTGTAGGCCAGCCAGCGCCCGTCGGGCGACCAGGCCAGACCCGCGATCCGGGCGTAGGGGCTGCGATCCAGCACCCGGACTCCGCCCCTCTCGAGGTCCGCCAGGATCAGTTCGTGCCGGTGGTTCGTCAGGGCCAGGCGGGCCGCGCGGGGCGAGGCCTCCAGCAGGAGGGGGCGCCCCAGGTCCACCTCGGACTCCAGAACCCGGGGGTCTGCGCCCTCCAGGCCGTGGACCTCCAGGCGCTCCTCGCCCGAACGGTCGCTCACGCAGGCGAAGGCCTCGCCGCCGGCCAGCCAGCGACCCAGGCGATAGCGGACCCCATCCGGCTCGCCGTGTTGGACCACGCCCTGCTCCCAGGCGGCCATGGTGAACGGCCGACCGCGCACGGTCACCAGCACCGAATGCCCCTCGGGATGGGGGTCATACTCCTCCAGGAAGTCCGCGGCCCGGACGAAACGGCGTTGCCGACCCACCCGCGGGCTGTGCCAGGTGATCGAGATCCGCTGGGAACCGGCCTGCCCCGGGGTGTGCAGGTACAGGTCGGCCCCGCACTGGTAGACGACGCGCAGGCCGTCGCTATTCGGGAAGCGCACGTAGAAGTCGCCGTGGTCGGTGTGACGCGCCAGGTCCGTGCCGTCGGGCCGACAGGAGTAGAGGTTGCCGACCCCCTCGTGGTCCGAGGCGAAGTAGATGCGGTCGCCGACCCACAGGGGCCGGGTCACGTTGCCGGGCAGATCCAGCAGGGGGCGGAAGGCTCCATCACCCTGGGGGTCGATCCACAACTGGCCGACCGTCCCCCCGCGGTAGCGCTTCCAGCGCGCCGGGTCGGAGGTGAAGCGCCCCAGGACCCGCCCCCCGGAGGGCCCGAACGAGAGCGCCGCGGCCGGGCCCCAGGGCAGGAAGGTCGGCCGCCCCCCCTCCAGCGGCACCCGGCCCAGCACCGTGGAACGCCGGAACGGTTGGCCGGAGTTCGTGGCCAGGAGGACCTCGCGGCCGTCCGGGCTCCAGCCGATGACCGCGGTCTCGGCTCCCAGCCAGGTCAGGCGGCGGGCCGGTCCACCCTCCGCAGGCATCACGTGGACCTCGGGATGACCTTCGTCGCGGCTGGTGCAGGCCAGCCAGGCGCCATCGGGCGAGAACCACGGGTCGGAGGCCCGGCCGGGGTTGGCCGTCAGGCGCCGGGCCAGGCCTCCGGTGGCGGGGACCACCCACAGGTCGTCCTCGCTGACGAAGACCACCCGGTCCCTCCACAGGGTCGGCTTGTGGTAGTAGCCCTGCTGCATGGCGTTCTCCCAGGTCGGACGGCTGCGCCGGTGCTTTCGGCGAGGCGCCGGACCGCCCTGCCCCGCCCACCCGAGAGGAACCCCGCGGCCGACCCAGCCCGTGCAACCCCGTGATCGCCCAGACCGAAGGTTCTCCCGTGAACCGACCCACCCTCTCCAACGCCAGCGAGGCGCCGCCCGCCCGGCCG
>CAZQPM010000512.1:0-2200 GCA_964595195.1 uncultured Burkholderiales bacterium
GGCCTCCTTTTCGAAAGCCATGAGCTGGTCGTGGCTCCACTCGGGGACTCGGGCCTCCTCACAGGCCAGGCCCATCCCCGCGGTCTTCACCTTGGGCGCCGGAGTGAGGGCCATGAGCGAGAGCCGGCCGCTGGCCTTCTCCTCGCTGCGCTTCTGGGCCTGGGCCACCACCTTGTCCAGTCCGGCCAGCAGGGCCGCGCGGGGAACCCCGAAGCAGTCCATGCTGCCGCTCTTGATCAGGTATTCCAGGACCCGTTTGGTCCCCTTGCGCAGGTTCACCCGGCAGCACAGGTCCATGAAGCTCTCGAAGGGGCCGTTCTCCGCCCGCTCGCGCACGATCTCGCTGATGGCCTCGCCGCCCACGTTCTTGACCCCGGCCAGGCCGAAGACGATGCGGCCGTCCTTCACGCTGAAGTGGCGCATGGACAGGTTCACGTCCGGCGCCACCACCTCGATGCCGCGCTCGCGGCAGTCGGCGATGTACTTGAGGATCTTGTCCTGGTTGTCGATGTCCGAGGTGATGAGGGCGGCCATGAAGGCCACGGGATGATGGGCCTTCAGGTAGGCCGTGTGGTAGGAGATGAGGGCGTAGGCCGCCGAGTGGGACTTGTTGAAGCCGTACTCGGCGAACTTCTCCATGAGGTCGAAGATCTCGTTGGCCTGGCCGTCCGGGATGCCCTTCTTGCGGGTGCCTTCCAGGAACCGGTTGCGCTGCTTGGCCATCTCCTCGGCGATCTTCTTGCCCATGGCCCGGCGCAGCAGGTCGCCCTCGCCCAGGGAGTAGCCCGAGAGCACCTGGGCGATCTGCATCACCTGCTCCTGGTAGACGATGACGCCGTAGGTGGGCTTGAGCACCGGCTCCAGGTCCGGGTGGGGATACTTGACCTCCACCACGCCGCGCTTGCGGTCGATGAACTCCTGCACCATGCCCGAGCCCAGGGGGCCGGGGCGGTACAGGGCGTTCATGGCGATGATGTCCTCGAAGCAGTTGGGCTTGAGTTGACGCAGGTACCGGCGCATCCCGTCGGACTCCACCTGGAAGATGCCGTCCGTGTCCCCGCGCGAGAACAGGTCGTAGGTGACCGGGTCGGTGAGGGGCAGGGTGTCCAGGTCCGGGGGCTCCTGGCCCATCTCCCGGATGATGTCCAGGGCGTCCTGGATCACGGTCATGGTCTTGAGGCCAAGGAAGTCGAACTTGACCAGGCCGATCTTCTCCACCCGCTTCATGTCCCACTGGGTGACCACTTCCTGGTTCTTGCCCAGGTAGAGGGGCACGTACTCGGTCATGGGTTTGTCCGAGATGACCACCCCGGCGGCGTGGGTGGAGGCGTGGCGCGACAGGCCCTCCAGGCGGCGGGAGATGTCGATGAGCCGGGAGACCCTGGGATCCTGCCCGGCCAGGCGGGAAATTTCGGGCTCCTTCTCCAGGGCCTTGTCGATGGTCATCTTGAGGTCGTCGGGGATGAGCTTGGCGATGCGGTCGGTTTCGCCGAAGCTCATGCCCAGGGCGCGCCCCACGTCGCGCACCACGGCCTTGGCCTTCATGGTGCCAAAGGTGGTGATCTGGGCCACGGCGTCCTCGCCGTAACGCTCGGTGACGTAGCGGATGACCTCGTGACGGCGGCGCTCGCAGAAATCCACGTCGATATCGGGCATGCTCACCCGTTCGATGTTCAGGAAGCGCTCGAAGAGAAGGTCGTAGGGCAGCGGATCGAGGTTGGTGATGCGCAGCGAATAGGCGACCAGGGAGCCGGCCGCCGAGCCGCGCCCCGGCCCCACCGGGATGCCATGGTCCTTGGCCCAGTTGATGAAGTCCTGGACGATGAGGAAATACCCCGGGAACCCCATCTGCTTGATGACATCGAGTTCGAGTTCCAGGCGGTCCCAGTACTTCTTGACGTCCACGCCGGGCATCTTGGCCAGCCGGTCGGTCAGGCCCTTGCGGGCCATGTCGCACATCACGTCGTCGAGGGATTTCCCCGGGGGGGCCTTGTAGACCGGGAAATGGTACTCCCCGAACTTCAGCTGCAGATCAATCTGGTCGGCGATGCGGCAGGTGTTCTCGAGGGCCTGGGGCACGTGGGCGAAGGCGGCGGCCATCTCCTCGGGGGACCGGTAATAGAGGTCGTTGGAGGAAAAGCGCATGCGCTTTTCGTCGTCCACGCAGGCGGCGGTCTGGATGCAAAGAAGGATGTCGTGG
>CAZQPM010000513.1:0-2178 GCA_964595195.1 uncultured Burkholderiales bacterium
GATCTGACCACGGCAGCACCTGCCGGTCAAGAACGCCTCTGGTGCACCGCTTACGCTGGAGGTTCTTCAGGTGGTAGCAGAACTGCAGCCGGCTGCGCACCTCGGCCAGGCCCGCCTGCCGCAATGGAACCATCAGATCCTGGCGGGGCCCCAGCAACCAGAGGCAGAACGGCATCTTCGAGTCCATCTCGAAGTTGGTCAGGGTCTTGAGGCCCATCCAGGCACGGGCGTCCAGCGCGTGCGCGTCGTCCACCGTCACGACGGGCACCACGTTCTGCTCGTAACTGCGCAGGAGGGCCTTCTTCAGGATGGCCATGGCCCGGGGCACGTTGTTGAAGGGGATCTTCTCGCCCAACTGATCGAGCAGGCCTTCCACCACCGGGCGGAGGGGGTTGCTGCCGTCCACCGCCGCCAGGTAGAGCACGCGGTACGAACTCGTAGCCAACTGGGAGGCCACCGCCCGGATCAAGGCGCTCTTGCCGGCGCCGTAGTCGCCGGTGACCAGGACCATCCCCCGGTCCCGCACGGCCTGCTTCAGGCGCAGTCGGCCCTGCTCGAAGCCCTCGCTGGCGTATAGGGCGCTCGCGTCGATGTCGGCCTGGAACGGCAGGCGGCGGAGTTGGAACTTCTCCAGGACGGGATGGCTCACGGCTCCACCTCCCCTTCCTCATCCTGGTAGCGGGTGAGATTCATCTCCCTGGCGAGCCGGTCGACGTGGGCCTGTTCCAAGCGCCGCAGGTAGTTTCGGGCCGCCTCCGACTTCCGCTCGCCTTGGGCGTGGCGTCGGCGCGAGACCCGGTGCACGAGGTCGACCGCCCGGGCGGTGGCCAGAACGCGTCCTTCCTTCCACAGGAACAGCCGGCGCATGTCGCTGGGGTCATACCGGAGGACCGCCTTGGCCTGGTCGGCGTACTCGAGGCCGACCTGATAGCGGTTGCCCTCGAACCGGATCTCCCCCTGAACGGAGATCGACCGGGTCGCCCACTGCCAGAAGGCCTGTTCCAGCATCTCGGCGCTGACGGGACGGTAGACCGCGCCCCGAAGCCGCTCCGCCGGCGTCTGCTCCGTCCGGGAATGAGGGGTCGAGTGGTAGGTCGCCAGCCAGGCCACCAACACGCGGTTCAACTCGGGAAGTTCCATGGGCTCGACGTTGGCGACCTCGTTGAGCAGTTGGTCGCGCAGGGTCCTGAAGAACCTTTCCTGCTTTCCGCGCGATACCGGGTACCGCGGCGTGGAGTGCACCTTGGTGATGCCCAGTTCCGAGCAGGCCAGGGTGAACGCCTTCCCAGAGTAGACCATGGCGTTATCGACGAAGACGGAGACAGGGGCTCCGTGTTTTGCGATGGCCTTCCTCAAGGAGTCCTCGATGGCGGCCTGGGACTGGTCGGGGTAGGCCTCCAGGTGGCAGACGGCGCGGGAATGGTCGTCCAGCCAGCACACAACCATGGACCGCACGGGCTTGCCCTTGTGGAGAACGGGCGGACCATACAGGATGTCCCCCTGCCACAGATCGTGGGGCGCGGCGGCTTCGAACGAGATGAAGGGGCCCTTGCGGTCCACCCGCTGGCCCCGGCGGGACCCGGCGGCGCGCAGGTGCCTGCCGAGGGTGGTGTAGGAGAGGATCCCCTTCCACTCGGGGTTCTCAGCGAGGATCAGGCGCATCAGCATGGTTGTCCCGCGTGTCGCATCCTCCTCGCGGAGTTCCAGGGCGCGCTTGAGGGCGGCGGCGGGAAATCTCTTCATCGTCCCGCGGTCCTTGCGCACCGAGGCCACCAGGCCGGCCATGCCGCCCTCCCGTGCGATCTTGCACCAGCGCCGAAGGGTCCGGGCGGACAGCGGCAGCCGCCCTCGCCAGGGGTGGTCCACCGGATCCTTCAGGAGCGCCTTCCGGTGCTCCGTCCGCTCCTGGCGGGACATCCGGCCCGGAAGCAGGGGGGCCACCAGCTGGAACCGCCAGGCGGCCTCCAGCAGGTTCCTGTCCATCTCCGGGCAGTCTAGTCGGTCGAACATCGTCCACCTCCACGGTCCAGCCGGGACCCCCGGCTGGGAATGGCTCCAGGATGCCCTGAACAGCGGGTGGACATCGAGACCGAATTGTGCGCGCTGCCCAGGGGGTCGACTGGCTATGGCTGCTCGATCTCCCTGGCCGGAATCTGGCCGCTTCTGCTCGATAGCGAT
>CAZQPM010000514.1:0-2178 GCA_964595195.1 uncultured Burkholderiales bacterium
GTTCCCGCGGCCAGAAGCTGAAACTGCTCGCCCGAGGTAGTGGGCTCCGGACGCGCCGGCATCGCGTCGTAGGTCCGCCCGTGAAGCAGACGCCCATTGCGCTTCTTGTGCATACCACCCCACTGTTTGAAAAAGAAGGGAACCTCTGCCCGCAAACACTGGTCCCGGATGTCCAGGACCCATTCCTCGCGCACGGGCCGGGCGCCGGGGCCAGACTCGCCTCCGACGATGACCCAGTCGATGCCAGCGAGGTCCAGGTGGCCCAATGGGCCCAGGAGGGGTTCCACGGACAGGAACTTCACGGCTGCACCGGTCCGGCGAAGGTGGTCGATGCGCCAGGTGTAGTCTGCATTCTCGACACTGACCCCCATCCAGACGTTTCGGGGCCAGGGCAGTTCCGGGGCCAGTTTTTCGAGCCGTTCAGCCCGCTTGGTCAGGACCTGGAACTGGTGCCAGCTTGCCCTCTGCATCACGTCAAAAACGCGGCGGATGTAGTCGAGGGGTACGTCCCGGTGGAACAGGTCGCTCATCGAGTTCACAAAGATGACCTGGGGCTTTCGCCAGCGCAGGGGCAGTTCCATGGTCTGATCGTGCATGGTCAGTGTGAATCCGTTCCGGTAGTTCGCCTGGCCCATGGCCTGAAGGCGCCTGGTCATGCGCTCCGCGTAGCAGTTGGCGCACCCGGGGCTGACCTTCGTGCAGCCGGTCAGAGGGTTCCAGGTGGACTCAGTCCACTCGATCGCAGATCTTGCCATGATCACTCGTCCTCCGGAGGTCTACTTCGACGTCCCGACCGCCATTCATGCCTGCTTGAAGCATAGGCGTTGGGGGTGACAACGTTTGTCACCATGTGAACATCTGTTCATGGCCTGGGATGCCCTCAGACGGAACTGGCCAAACCTTCTCCCGGCGGTGGAGGAAGCCTGCTGGCTCTACTCCACCTTCTTCCCGCGTTAGGCGAGGCTCGCGGCTTTTCGCGATGAAGACGAGGCCCCATCCCCTGTGACCCGTCCCTGGGCGACAGGACCCGCCCGCCGCCCCCTGGAACTCTCCAAACACGAACGCCCGGGCCGGAGCCCAGGCGCCGCAGGTGGTGACACCCTGCAGGTTCGCCGCTCCGGTCCCGGGCCCTGCAGGAGGTGTCAGTGGCTTTCATGTGGAGGTCTGTCCCGAAGGGCCCTCGCGGCCTGATTTTTGCGGACAGGGAAGACGGGATCCGGGTCTACGGGGTTCGGACCTCGGAGGTGGACGCCACGGGAAAGAGGCGGGACATCAAGCGGGCAGTGGGCATCTCGAAGGACGCCGCGCTGGCTGAACTGCATCGCCAGCGACTGGCTGACGAGCGAGCCAAGATGGGGGAGAGGATGGGTGTGACCGCTCCGCCCGATGAGGGGATGACCCTGGGGCGGCTGTGGGGCCTCTTCAGTGACGAGATGGTATCCCTGGAGGGCATCGGCCCGAACTACGCTCAGTATGCCGCCGAGTGGCTCGAGGCCCTGGGGGAGGACCGACGGATCCTCAGTATTCAGCCTGGGGACATCCGGGCATGGATGCGAATGAAGGCGAAGACCCTGACCCGCTACGGGACCCCCTTCAAGCCCGCCAGCATCAACCGCCGCCTGGCCATGCTGCGTCGTCTCTTCAATCTCGCCCAGCGCGACCAGGTGACCCGGCACCAACCAGTCCCACGCAACACGCTGTTGCGCGAGAACAACAAGCGCAGGCGATTCCTCCAGGATGGCGAGTTGGACCGCCTCCGTGAGAGATGCGCTCCAGGGTTCTGGAGGATGATCGAGGTGGCCCTGCTGACGGGCTTGAGACGGGCGGAACTGTGTCGGCTCGAGTGGAGGGACCTGGACCTGGCGCGAGGCCTGTTCCGGGTGCGCGCCTCGAAGCGGCACGAGGACGAGTGGTTGCCTCTGCATCCCCGGGCTGTCGAGGTCGTTTCGCAGGCTCGGCCGTCAGCCCCCCAGAAAGGGGAGAGGGTCTTCCCTGGCTGGACTCCGAACGCGGTCACCAAGAGGTTCCAGGGGCTCTGCCGGAAGGCCAGAGTCGAAGGACTGCATTTCCACGACCTGCGCCACACCTTCTGCACCTGGCTGCGGATGGCCGGGGTGCCCCGTGAGACGATCCAGGAGTTGGCCCGCCACGAGTCGCCCGAGATGACGGACCGCTACG
>CAZQPM010000515.1:0-2148 GCA_964595195.1 uncultured Burkholderiales bacterium
TGGAAACGATCCTGGCTGCGACCGGGCTGCGGCCTGAGGACCTCGAGGGCTGAAGGAAGCGCGGGGGCGACCACCCGAGACACGATCCGGGTTCAGTCGCCGACCAGTACCATCAGGCCCTCGACGGCCTGGGAAACCTCCTCCGGGCTGGCCACGGCCAGGAGCGCACCGATCCTCTCGGTGGACAGAGTGCGAATCTGCCCGATCTTGACCCAGGTCCTCTTGGGGAGGTCGGTTCCAGCCAACTCCAGGGTCAGGGGGAATCCGGCCCGCTGGGGCTGGCTGGTGAGGGCCATGGCCAGGACCGTCCCCGAACGTTCGTTGAAGACCTCGTGGCTCAGGATGAGCACGGGCCTGCGCCCGGACGGCTCGTGGCCCCGGACGGGGTCCAGGTCCGCCCAGCGGATCTCACCTCTCAGTATTCCGGCCACGAAGCCCCACTCAGGCCCTCTTCAGCCAGGGCACGTTCCTCCTGCGGATCCAGCAAGGCGCACTCCCTGGCCAGGCGTCGACGGTCCAAGCGCTCGAGCTTGTCCGTCAAGGCCTCCTCGATGGCCTTGCTGCGGCTGGGGAAGACGTGGTTCTTCACCAACCGGTCCACCCGGCGAAGGGTCTCTTCTTCGAGGGAAATGGCGATCTTGGACTTCGGCATGGGAGACCTCCAGTCATACTCTAGGTCATACCAGGCCCGCGTTCAAGTTCTCCCGGAAG
This sequence comes from uncultured Burkholderiales bacterium, assembly GCA_964595195.1. Lineage (GTDB taxonomy): Bacteria > Vulcanimicrobiota > Xenobia > Xenobiales > Xenobiaceae > CAZQPM01. Next base: position 712 of record CAZQPM010000515.1, read on the forward strand.
CCTGATGCCCTTGGACCGGAGGAAGGCCTTCACGGGCTGCCGTCCTTCTGGGCCTGCACCTTGACGTGGATCACCAGGATCGTGGGGCTGCCGGAGCGCAGGTGCAGGTGGCGGCGGGCCCGTCGCCACGGGCGGGTCCGGTTACCTGAAGCTTGCGCCCCGAACCTTGCCGGGATGTGGCCGGCTTGTGTCCGAGAGATGTCCAGGATGTTGCGGGATGATGAACGGGGTCGTGAGGTCGCAAGGCCCGAGGCCTGCCCCTGGGCCAGGCGGACGCGGCCACCCGTCAGCGTTCCCTGCGCCAGGCTGCCCGCCTGGTCGTCGCGGCCGTCGGCCTGGGGTGAGAAGGGCTAGGGGGCGGGTGAGGCACACCGGTCCTCGACGCAGCCCTTCAGGCCACCCCTCAGCCCTTCGCGTTGTCCGAGCCGGCCTCGAGCCAGGCCTTCACCTGGGTCTCGGAGACGCCCAGGCCCTGGGCGATGGTGGCCAGGTCCACGCCGGCGGCCTGGAGCCGCGCGGCCGACTCGCGAAGCGCCTCCAGGCGGCCCTCCGCGTGGCCCTCGGTGCGGCCCTCCATGCGGCCCTCCATGCGGCCTTTCTTGATCCCCTTCAGTTCTGTGGGCGAGATCAGCGCCATGTGCAGTTCCTCCTCCAGTCGGGCAACTTCCACCTGGAAGACTTCGTGAAGCTCGTCGGTCATGGCCATCATAGAATCCAGGATGTCGAAGAGTCTAGAGATGTCGTCCCTGGAGTAGCCGTGCTTTACCATCAGCCGGCACAGGCGCAGGGCCCGCTGGACTCGGGCGGGCTGGTCGGGCCGGGTCTCGAGCACGGCCAGATGGGCGGCCACCACCAGGGCGAAGGGGTTGCGCATGGCCTCCAGCTCGGGCAGGCGGTCCCGCCAGTCAAGCAGCTTGATCACGGGGAAGCGCACGACCGAGTGGCAACCGGCGAACTCGCTTTCGTGCTGGGAGGGGCGCCAGTCGGGGGAGGAGTCGCCCAGGACCAGGATGCTGAGGATGGGGCATTGGTATCGGTCGAAGAGGCGGTTGTAGTAGAGGCGCATCCGCAGCGCGATGCTGCCGTCCTTCTGGGCCTGCACCTCGACGTGGATCACCAGGATCGTGGGGCTGCCGGAGCGCAGGTGCACCCTGGCCACCAGGTCCGCCCGTTTGCCCTGCCCCTTGAGGCCCCTGCCCAGGCGGCGGAGTTCGCTTTCCAGGAACTCCGGTGCCCGGCTCCAGTCGATGGCGGCGTGGGCCTGGGGCAGGAAGAGCTCCAGGAATTCGGGGAGCCAAGCGGTCAAGGCTTCCTTCCAGGCCAGATCCAGGTTGTTGCGGCTGCGGGGCATGGCGACCATCTCCCGATGAGGGCGGGCCCGCCGCCACGGGCGGGTCCGGTTACCTGAAGCTTGCGCCCCGAACCTTGCCGGGATGT
>CAZQPM010000516.1:0-2139 GCA_964595195.1 uncultured Burkholderiales bacterium
TGCCATCCTTCCTGGCCCCCAGCTTGACGGTCACCTTGATCACGTGGCGCGTTCGCGAGGCGATGAACTCCTCCTCGCGGGTGAAGCGCTGGTAGATCGGGCGCCCGGTGATCCAGGTCAGGTAGGCGGCCACCTCCTCCAGGACGATGTCCTGCTTGGCACCGAAGCCTCCGCCGACGCGCTCCTTGATGACCCGGATGTGGTTCTGATCGGCCTGGATCAGCCGGGCCACGATCCGCCGCAGATGCCAGGGCACCTGGGTGGAGGCGTGGATGACCAGCCGGTCGCCGTCCATCCGGGTGTAGACCACGTGGGGTTCCAGGGGCGTGCACTGGACCTGGGCGCTCTCGTACTCGCGTTCCAGGACCACGTCGGCCTCGGCGAAGCCCTTCTCCAGATCGCCGATGTGGTTGTGGACGCTGGCCGCCAGGTTGCGCCGGGGGTCGGCGTGGATGGGGAACTGGTAGATGATGCGGCCATCCCGGGGGTCGGCCGTGCGGTTCAGTTCCTCGAGCCCCTCAGGAGCCCCGACCACGTACTCCTGGACGCTGTCATGCACGACGGGCGCCCCGGGAGCCGAAGCCTCGTCCGCGGTCAGGACGTGGGGAAGAACCTCGTACTCCACCCGCAACCGGCGCTCCGCTTCGCAGGCGGCCTCCCAGGTCTGGGCCACGATGGCGGCCACCCGGTCGCCGACGTGACGCACCTTCTGGCCGAACATCTTGCGGTCGTAGGGAGAAGGCTCGGGGAACCCCTGCCCGGCCTGGTTGTAGTAGATGTCCGGGCAGTTCCGATGGGTCAGGATGTAGACCACCCCGGGCACCTTCTCGGCCTCGGAGGAGTCGATCGAGGCGATGTAGGCGTGGGCGTGGGGCGAGCGCACCATCTTCAGGACGCAGGCCCCGGGCTCGACCATGTCCTCGACGAAGGCCTTCTCGCCCCGGGCCAGCTTCGAACCGTCCACCTTGCGGGCCGGCTTGCCCACCACGCGCATCTCCTCGCGGAAGGACGGGGCCACCGGGGGGCACTGGAAGTCGGGATCGGCCAGCCTCTGTGCCGCCAGTTCCACCGCCTGGAAGAACTGCTCGTAACCCGTGCAGCGGCAGAAGATCCCGGAGAGGGCGTCGGTGACCTCGTCCCGGGTGGGATGCTGGGAACGCTGGAAGAGGCTCTCCAGGGCCACCACCATGGCCGGGGTGCAGTAGCCGCACTGCACGACGCCGGTATCCACCAGGGCGGACTGCAGGACGCTGAGGGTGCGATGCTTCGAGTAGTACTCGACGGTCTGCACCTGACGGCCCTCCAGTTGGGGCGCCACCAGAAGGCACGAGTTCACCGTGCGCCCGTCCACCAGGATCGAGCAGGCTCCGCACATGCCCTCGCCGTTGCAGCCGTTGCGCACGGAGGTCACGCCGATCCGCCGCAGCAGGGCGTCGACGCGCTCGCCGGGTTCGGCTTGAAGTTCCCTCTTCAGGCCGTTGAGTTCGAACGCGATCTTCATGCCTTGTCTCCCCGGCCCGCGGCCGCGTGGTGAAGGGCCCAGCCGACCATGGCGGCGGCCACCTGGCGCTTGTAGGCGGCGCCCCCGCGCACGTCGTCGATGGGGTGGACCAGGCCCCTGACCCAACCCTCCAGGGACTCCCGGTCCGGCAGGGGCTGCCCCTCCAGCCGGTGTTCCAGATCGTGGAGCCGGACCGCGGTGGGAGCCACGCCCCCGACCGCCACGGCCACCCGCCTCAGGCAATCCCGGCTCCCCTCGTGGACCACCGCCACCGAGACGATCGACAGGTCGTTCACGGTGCGGCTGTGCTTGCGCGTGGCCCAGGGAGCCGCCAACCGCTGCTGCGGAATGCCTGCGGCCAGGATCAGGCCAGCCGGGTCGTGGCCGGCCACGTACTCCTCGATCGGGACCACCTTCTCGCCCTCGGCCCCCAGGATCGTGAGTCGGGCTTCCAGGGCCAGCAGCGAGGGGATCAGGTTCGAGCAGGACCGGTTGATCGCCAGGTTGCCCCCCAGGGTCGCCACGTTGCGGATGTTGCGGTTGGCGAACTGTCCGGCCGCCTGGGCCAGCAGGGGCGGAACCTCGGGATTCTCGATCAGTTCCTGGATCGCCGTGCCGGCGCCCAGGAAGAACCCGTA
>CAZQPM010000517.1:0-2132 GCA_964595195.1 uncultured Burkholderiales bacterium
CGTTGGCCGTGAAGACCAGGGCGTATTCCTCGGGAGAGGCCCGGAAGAAGCGCAGGATGCGCGAGCGGCAGCCCTCGACCATGAGGGTGCTGGCCCGCGACGCGGGGTTCTCGGAGTGCGGGTTGCCCAGCACCTCGGCGTGGAGCCACTCGGCATGGCGCCGCACCTGGGACTCGGCATAGAGCCCGCTTCCGGTGTAGTCCAGGTAGACCGCCCCGCTCCGGTCCAGGCGGGTGAAGTCCCGGCGTCTCAGATCGTCCATGGCCCAGGTCTCGGGGTAGTCGGGGTAACGCTCCAGGAAGTCCTGGAAGGCCAGGTCCCGGGTGGATGTGTTCGGTTCCATGGGGTGGTGTTACGCCGCTGGGAGGGGGTAGGACCTTCCCGGAGCCGACGCAGGTCGACCCGGTTCAAGTCCTACGGGGCCGCCGGCCGCCTCCCTGCGGTCTGCCTCGGGGCTGCGCTGGGGAGGCGCGGAGGAAACGGCGCATCGGCGGGAGAACAAAGGGGGCCCGCCGTCAGGTGCCCGGCTCCGGCTTGGAGTTCTGCCGGCCAGCAGACTGGAGCGAGAAGGTCGTGGAACAGCACGATACCATCATCACCGGAACCTATCCCCAGAAGGTCACCGAGGCTCTCGAGGAGTCCCTGAAGCATCCGGATCCCGCCCATCCCCTGGTGCTGATCCACGGCTGGTGCAAGGGTTGCGGCCTGTGCGTGGAGATCTGTCCACGGCAGGTCCTCTCGACCGAGAGGCTGCGCAAGGTGGAGGTCGTCGCCGCCGAACGCTGCATCGCCTGCGGCATGTGCGAGCTGGTCTGCCCCGACTTCGCCATCGTAGTCGGAACCATCGAACGGGAGTAGGCAATGCAGGAGACCACCACCGAGATCCGTTTTGCTTCGCCCAAGCGGTACATCGAGGAGAGCCTGATCTTCAAGAAGGGTCAACTGGGCGAGGTCGGCTTCCTCTCGGGCAACGAGGCCTGCGCCTACGGGGCCCTGGCCGCCGGCCTGGGCTTCTACGCGGGCTATCCGATCACGCCCTCCACCGAGATCGCCGAGATCCTGTCCTATCGGATGCCGGCCTTGGGCCGAGGCTTCATCCAGATGGAGGACGAGATCGCCAGCATGGGGGCGATCATCGGGGCCTCCCTGGCGGGCTGCAAGTCCATGACGGCCACCAGCGGACCGGGTTTCTCGCTGATGCAGGAGAACCTGGGCTACGCCTGCATGGCGGAGGTCCCCTGCGTGGTCGTGAACGTCCAGCGCGGGGGACCCAGCACCGGATCCCCCACGAGTCCGGCCCAGGGCGACCTGATGCAGGCCCGCTGGGGGACCCACGGCGACCATCCCATCATCGCCCTCTACCCCAGTTCGGTCCAGGAAGCCTTCGAACTGACCATGGAGGCCTTCAACCTGGCCGAGAAGTACCGGACCCCCGTCATCTTCCTGATGGACGAGGTCATCGGTCACATGCGGGAGAAGGTCGTCTTCCCGCGCCCAGGCCAGATTCCCGTGATCGACAGGCGCCAGCCTCCGAAGGGCCTGAAGAGCTTCCAGCCCTTTGCCGAGGATGGGGATCTGGTCCCCCCGATGGCCTCCTTCGGGGACGGTTACCGCTTCCACGTCACGGGCCTGCTGCACGACCCGGCCGGTTACCCGACCCTGCGCCCCGACGAGGTGAACCGCTGGTTCGAGCGGGTCTTCGCCAAGATCGAGCGGAACCTGGACGACATCATCCGGTTCCGCGAGGAGGGGACCGAGGACGCCGAGGTCCTGGTGGTCTCCTGCGGAATCACGGCGCGTTCGGCCCACGCGGCCGCCCGCCAGGCCCGGGCTCGGGGCAGACGGGTGGGGGCCCTGACCCTGCAGACCCTCTGGCCCTTCCCCGAGGAGTTGGTGCGCGACCGGGGTTCGCGGGTCCGCCGCATCCTGGTCCCGGAACTGAACCGCGGTCAGTTGATCCGCGAGGTCGAGCGCTGTGTGCGCCATCCTGAGATTGCCATCGAGGGCATCAACCGACTGGACGGGGGTGTCATCACCCCGGCCCAGATCCTGGAAAAGCTCGAGGGAAAGCCATGGCCAGGAAGCTCCCACTGATCCATCGCTATCTGCGCAAGGACAAGAAGTTCCCCACC
>CAZQPM010000518.1:0-2123 GCA_964595195.1 uncultured Burkholderiales bacterium
TGGCGGAGGCGGTGGGCCGGGCGGAATGGACCGGGCTGGCCAGGACCGGCGAGGAACGCCGAGGAGTCGAAGCGGGTCGGGTGACGGCGCCTCCGGGCATGGCCACGGGAGGTGGGGTGGAGGGGCGCCGCGCCAGCACCAGCCAGGTCAGCCCGCCCAGGATGACCAGGGCCAGCATGCCCCAGACCAGCAGGTCGGGTTGGCCCTCCTCGTCCTCCTGGGGTGGTGGTTCGGGCGGTTGGATGGGCTCGGACACGGGCTCGCCCTGGGGTTGCTCCTCGGCGCTCATGGTTCCTTCCTCGCCGGTCATTCTGCCGGGTGTTCCTCAACCAGGGACCTTCGGTGTCACGCCCCTCTTTCCTGGAGGAATGCGGGACCCCTCAGGCGGGCGCGGGCCAGGGGCGGGGAGGAAGCGCCTCCCAGCCATCTCCCTGGACGCAGGCGGCTCCCACGTACCCGTCCGGGCACGGGACCTCCACCAGGCTCCAGGCGGTCGCCTCGTCGGGGTGATCTCGGGTCCAGGTGAGGTGGCGGGGGTGGGGCAGGTCACCACCGGGGACGGCGAAGTCTTCCAACGGCAGGGCCAGTCCCGTTCCCCGGGCCTTCAGCCAGGCCTCCTTGCGCGTCCAGATCCTCAGGAACTCGCGCCGGAAGTCGGGGTCGGGGACCCGGTCCAGGGCCTGCCTCTCGGGCTCCGAGAAGAAGCGCCGGGCCAGGCCCCGGAGATCCTGGCCCTGGCGCAGGGCTTCCACGTCGACGCCAACCTCGCGCCCCCAGGTCAGGCCCACCAGGGCCCGCTCGTGGGAGTGGGACAGGTTGAAGCGCAGGTCGCCCGGCAGGTCCAGCGAGGGCTTGCCCCGATCCGTGTAGGCGAACTGCAGCCGGGCGGGGGGCAGGTCCACCCACCCGGCCAGGATCTCGCGCAGGCTGCCGCGGGCGCAGACGAAGCGCCGACGCACCTGGGGTGGGATGAAGCGCTCGGCCCGAAGCCTCTCGTCGGGGCCCAGGTGCTCGGCCAACCGGGCCAGGCGCTCCGCCGGCGGGTCCAGGTCGACCAGCCACAGGTGCACCGGGGTCACGGTCGATTCACTCCAGGAAGTCCCGGGCCAGATCCAGGCAGGCGTGCACGTCGGCGAAGTTCGAGGCCAGGCCCAACGAGATGCGGACGGCTCCCGCCCCGTGGGGATCCAGGCAGCGCCGGGCGTCCAGGCAACTGTCGCCCCCCGCCGAGGCCTCCATGCAGGCCTGCATCCGGGCCGCGCTCAGGCCCAGGGCCAGTTCCCCCGCCCCGGGGTTGCAGAAGCAGCCGGTGCGCATCGAGATCCTGCGGGTGGCAGCCCGGCGTTCGACGTCCAGGTGATCCACCTGTTCACCCCGACCGTCCAGGAAGTTGATGGCCAGGGTGGCGCCGCGCTCGCGCATGTCCTCGGGACCGTAGAGGCGGACCAGGCGCTGGCCGTTGGCATGCCTGAGCGTCAGCAACTCCTCCAGCAACCAGGAGGTCAGCAGGCGGGTGCGCAGTCCCAGGGACTCGTAGCCGATCTCCTCCAAGAGGTCCAGGCCAGCCTCGACGGCGGGAATGGCCAGGAAGTTCAGCGTCCCATCCTCGAAGCAGGCGGGCGCCGAGGCCGGCAGGAAGGTGTCGGCCTGGACCGAGGCCATGGCGATGGTTCCTCCCGCGAACCAGGGGCGGTTCAGCCTGGCCAGGGCCTGGCGGCGGGCCAGCAGGGCCCCCACGCCGGTGGGGTAGCCGAACATCTTGTAGAAGGACAGGCACACGAAGTCCGGGCGCCAGCGGGACAGATCCAGGAAGGCCGTCGGCACGTAGGCGGCGGCGTCCAGCAGGACATCCCAGCCCAGTTCCTGGGCCCGGGCGATCCAGGTGAGGGGGTGGCGGACCCCCGAGAAGTTGGACTGGGCGGGGAAGGCGAACAGGTTGTGCCCTCCCGGTCGGGCCTCGGCCAGGTGACGGTCCAGGTCCTCCTGCTGGACGCGCAGGTCGCCGGTGCCCACTGGCACGTAGGTGGTGCGGCCTCCGTGGGCCCGGTCGTACTCCCGGATCCCGTTCACCGAGTTGTGGTTGTCGAAGGTCAGCAGGAACCGGTCGCCCGCCTGGAAGGGAT
>CAZQPM010000519.1:0-2120 GCA_964595195.1 uncultured Burkholderiales bacterium
ACCAGGGTCAGGTCGGCCGGTCGGCGCGGTGCTCCGTAGCCCACCGTGGGATCGTAGGGGTCCAGGATCACCCGGCGCCCCGGGCCGTCGGTCAGCGCGAAGCAGGAGTGGCCGAAGTATTCCACCAGCATTCGCGGCTCTTTCTGGCGAGGCTGGCGGCTTTCCTGCGCACCTGCGCCCTGCCCCCCCGAGCCCGCTTCCTTCCCCCCGCCGTGGGGGCCGGGCCCCACGACCGGATCCCCCGGTACCCCTTCGGGCGCTGCGCCTACCCCGTCCCAGGTTGGCTGGTGGGACATAGCTATCATTCACTAGTCTGTATCGGTTGTAACATCGTTCTAAAGATAGGGATGTTCAGGCATGGTATCGTTGCGGGCATAGTCCCATACTGGGATTCAAGGCACTGCCACCCCCTTTCGGTCTACGTCGGTTCGGTTCCGTAAGTCCACCAGGACAGGGAAGGGGTAGTTCGCTGGCGACGGGGCGGCCCGGTGGCCGCCAGAATGGAGGCGATCGGATGTCGTGGAAACCCAGGCCGGCCCTGATGCTGGCCACAACCCTCGCGATGCTGGTGCTGGCGGGCGCCACCCGGGCCGAGCCGGTCCAGGGGGCCGCCCAGGTCACCTCGGAGCTGCAGGCCTGGCGCGTCACGGTGGACGCCTCGGGTCGGGAAGCCTTCGCCGACTCCCGGAAGGCCGGACCCGGAGAGGTCCTGGAATACCGTCTGACCTACCACAACCAGACCTCGTCGTCGGTTCGCAACCTGCAGGCGACGCTGCCCGTGCCGGCCGGCACCCTCTACCTGGACCGCTCGGCTCGCCCGGGGCAGTGCCAGGCCAGCCTGGATGGCTCGAAGTACCAGGCCGTCCCCCTGATGCGCGACCAGAAGCAGCCGGATGGCAGGGTCGTGCGCGTCGCCGTTCCCGTGGCGGAGTACCGCTACCTGCGCTGGGCCGTCCCCGAGCTGAAGGCCGGCCAGCGCGCCACCCTGGTGGCCCGGGTCCGCGTCCAGGGCGGTGCGGCCCCGTGATCGGCCGCAGCGTCGGCCTTCCATTCGGCCTCTGCCAGCCTTCCCGGCGTGGCAAGGGCCTCTTGCTGTTCCAAGTCCCATCTACAAGGAGGCAATCGTGAAGACAAGACCCAGACTCCATGCCGTCATCCTGGCGGCGGTGCTGGCCCTGGTCCTGCTGCTCCCGGCGACGGTCCGGGCCCAGGCTCCCCAGGCCGGAACCAGCATCGGAAACCAGGCCACGGCGACCTACACCGACGGCTCGGGAACCACCCGCGCGGTCACCTCGAACGTCGTCTCGACGGTGATCCAGCAGGTGGCCAGCCTGACCCTGACCCAGGACAACACGAAGTACACCACGGTGGGCGGGGTCGTCTACTTCCCCCACACCCTGACGAACACGGGGAACGGGCCGGACACCTTCAACCTGGCCTACACCCAGTCGGCTGCCGACAACTTCAACCTCTCCAACGTGGCGATCTACCCGGACGTCGATGGGAACGGCCAGCCGGACGCCGGCGCCGCGGCCATCACCAGCTCAGGTCAGGTGGCCGCCGGTGGGGTCTTCCAATTCGTCGTGGTGGGCACGGCTCCGGGCCCCACGGGGAATGCCCAGATCACGGTGACCGCCACCAGCACCTTCGCGCCGGCTCAGTCGGCCTCCAACACCGACACGGCGATCATCACCACCGGTGCCGTGGTGCCGGTGAACAAGTCCGTCAGCGCTCCCTCGGGGACGGCGGCGGGTGGCCCCTACACCTACACCCTCTCCTACACGAACACCGGCAACGCTGCGGCCCTGAACCTGACGCTGACCGACCTTCTGCCCGCAGGGTTGAGCTACGTGGCGGGCAGCGCGCGCTGGAGTCTCTCCGGCGCGACCGCCCTGGGTGATGGCGCGGCCGGCGACCCGGCGGGGATCACCTACGACTACAACGTGACGGCTCCGGGCACCGTGACGGCCGTGATCGCCAGCGTTCCCGCCGGCGGCTCGGGCACCGTGACCTTCCAGTTCACGGTCAATGCGGCCACCCAGGCCGGGACCGTCTACAACCGGGCCGACGTCTCCTACGACGACGGTTCGGGCACCGTCGTGACCGGGACGTCCAATCAG
>CAZQPM010000520.1:0-2096 GCA_964595195.1 uncultured Burkholderiales bacterium
TCCGGGCTCATCCCCTCCTGGTTCCCCATCCTCCCGCCCGGTTCCCTGCCCCCCCCGATCCGATCCGGTCCGATCCGGTGCAAACAAGAAACGGCACCGGCCCGACTCTCGTCCGGCCCGTGCTCGAGGCATCAACCAAGCCGCGATCAGGAGATGATCGGCACCCGCTCGATGTTCATCCGGCCGTTGTCCCAGGTCACCATGCCCACGTAGGGCCGGCCCTCGGAGTCGAAGAGATCCTTGGTCTCGACCTTCTGGCCCGGCGTGGTCATCAGGATCCGACCGGCCCCGATCAAGCGCTTGAGGTCGGCCTGGGTGCGACGGCCGGTCTCGACATCCTTGGCCAGGGGGAGGCCATCCTCGACCGGCGTCTTGACCACGGCGCCCTCAAACTGGCCGAAGTCGCTGCCGCGCAGCGTGGTCTCGACCATGCGGAAGTTCTCGGAAGCGAGCACGGGCTCTTCCTCCACCATGGTGGCACCCGTCAGGATGCCGCGGTTGGTGTAGACCTCGCGGATCAGGTTGGCCCGCTGTCCGCCGTTGTGGATCTCGTCGGACTTGATGAAGGCCTGGGCCATCTGACGGTAGTTGAACTGACCCTTGGGGGCTTCCTTGACCAGGTTGGCCAGCATCCGGGTGCAGTCCTGGCCGGCCTGCTTGATGGCTTCGGCGGGGGCCATCCCGGCAGCCACCTTCTCGTTGCTGATGGTGGCCAGGATGTCGTAGAAGGCACCGGTCCACAGCCGCGAGAAGTCGTGGGCCTCGCCGCCGAGCTGGTCGGGGCCGCCGCGCTCGGGAAGGGTGCTGGGATCGGCCCACTTGAAGTTGTTGACGGCCTGGCGCAGGTAGTCCCCGCCGGTCTGGTTCTTGCCCTTGGTGTTGTTGATCCCACGGCCCAACTCCTCAGCCACCCCGGACAGGATGCTGGGCTTGCGCATGTCGCCGCCGTTCTGGGTGACGGCCTTGGCCACCGTGGCCTCGTCCTGGGTTCCCATCAGGATGGCCATGCTGTCCCCGAAGGACTCGTGGAAGCCTCCGGTATCGGAGTTCCATGCCGAGAGGTAGCCCGGGCGCAGGGCGTCCAGGATGGCGTGTCCGACCTCGTGCGAGACGACCTCGCCGGAACTCCCGCTCTGCACCATCGTCCCCGTGACCGGGTCCTTGGCGTGGAAGAAGTTGACGGTGCCCTCGTTGCGCGAGTAGTAGGCGTTCAGCATCTCCTTGTCCTGACGATCCGGGTTCACGCCCATCTGGGGCGACCGGAACGCCCAACTGAAGCTGCCGCCATAGGCTTCCTCAAAGGTGGACAGGGTCTTCTGGGCAGCCGCGAAGGCGACGGCCGAGGTCGACCTGGGGTCCTGGGCTTCGAAGACGAAGCTGCCCTTCTCGTTGGGCTCCAACCGCGTCTCCTTCATCACGAAGCGCTCGGTCCGGGGCCCGGCGTCCACGCCCGACAGGACCGTGGTCCCAGGGTTCATCACCAGGCGGTCCTGAGTGTTGTAGCTGAATTCGGCCTGCTGGGGGGCCTCCGGCTGCGGGGAGGCGGCCGACGGTGCGGTGGCGTTGAAGGAGCGAATCGAGGACAACTGCATGCGGATGAGTTTCCTTTCTGGGACGACAGGAGTACACACTCCTGAATGTACGATCTCACCGGGATCCTAGATCGAATCGATGCGCAGTATATTTCCGCCGGATGAACATGGCGTCCGGGCTGCTACAATACCCCTGATTGAACCCAGAAGCCCCCCCACCGCTACCCGGGAACCAGATCCTCGTCGGCGCGTGCCTGGCTGTGCTGACCGCCGTGGTGGGCTTCTGGCTGACCTCGGCCCGGCTCCAGAACCCCCAGAATGAAGGTCTGACTGAGGTGCCGGATCGCCGCCTGGCCGAGAGCGGACGCGTCGCCCGACCCGATTCCACCGTCCCCCGCCTGGCGCCCTCCCGCCCTCCTCAGCGCGCCTACCTGCCCCACATCGAAACACGCCCGACTCCGCATCGGCCGGGTCCAAAACGAGTCAACAGCCGCGCTGGGCCCGAAATGCACTCTCTCGAGCGCATTTCGGAGACGATTTCGCCTCGAAATCGCCTTCAGCGGA
>CAZQPM010000521.1:0-2069 GCA_964595195.1 uncultured Burkholderiales bacterium
GGACCCTTCGTACGCCCACGCTTCCCGGACAAGAAGAGCAGAAGCGCACCCCAGGGGGTGCGCTTCTGCCCAGAATGCCCGACTGTTCGCCAGGAACAGTCCGACGATTCCTAGCGCTCGCGCCGATCGGGAGCCACCATGGGCTCGGCCACGACCGGGTCCACCGGCTCCCAGACCACGAACTTGACGTCCCAGTTCTGGCTGCCGTTGCACTCCAAGCGCACCACGAGATGGTCGTAGTTGTTGCCATCCCTGGGAATGCTGAGGGCGCGATTGGTCTGCGGGTTGTCGATCCGTCCCAGCAACTTCATGTCCGGCGTGTAGAAGGCCAGGGTGAAGTTCTCGAGGCGCTGGAAGGGCTCGGTCATGCCGAGGATGCTCTTCATCTCATTGCGGCCGGTGATGGCCACATTGAAGCGAGGCGACTCGATCATCCAGTACTTGCCATGGTGCACATCGAACGTGATGTAGCTCTTGGGATAGAAGAAGAAACTCGAGACCCGGGAAGGATACTGGTAGACATCATAGCGGAATGGGCCCCACTCGGTGATCTGACTGATCGGCTCCGAGTTCACCTTCTCCGCCGCTGCCGGCACCGCACCGAACGCCAGACATCCCAGCGTCAATGCTGCCAGCAGGAGGACTGCCACGTTGCGTCTACGCATCAAGCCTACTCCCCTCGCTTTCCTGGCCCTCTGAGGGCCGATATCGTATTCCCGCGAGGCCGCTTGGGTTTCGGCCTTCGGGCGGAGGGCGGTTCCTCGACCCCGGACCATCCGTGTTTCGTCCAGAGCCGGAAAGACCGTCCATATCCCCTGGTATTTAGACTTCACGGGCTTCAACGGTCCGATCGAAAATCCTTCTGCCCCTGCGGGAGCATGCCGCGCCCTCCGCGGGTCCGGTGGCCCCGCTCATGGCGGGACGACCTGGCCCAGGAATGTCGGGTCCTCGGCGTAGGAGACGATCGAGACTCCCGAGGCCCTCAACGACTCCAACAGCGCCTCGAACTGGTCGGCAGGGCCATCGAAAAGGAACCTCAAGAGGTTGTAGTTCGGCAGGTTCTGCAGCAGGTGGTGGACACGCGGGTCGCCCTCCAGGCGCCGGACCGCTTCGGGCATGTTGTCCAGGATCTGGACCTGCATCATCCGCAGATTGGCGATCTGGGGCAGCAGTGTCCGGACCGGGCCGCAGGCCAGGGGGCGATGGCCGACCAGAACGCACAGATGGCTGCACAGGCCGGCCATCTCCCCCAGTGAGGAGGTGGCCAGCACCAGGGTCTTGCCGGTATTGCGAATATCCCCAAGAATCTCGACCATCACGCGGGCCTCGCCGCGCTCCCGGCGGCCCAGGCAATCATCCATGACCAGCAGGTGGGGATCGTGGACCAGGGCCCGGGCCACTCCCAGGCGGCGGCGCATTCCATAGGCCCGCAGATCGGCGATGGTCGTCCTGAGGTGGTCCTCCAGGCGAACCAGGCGCAGGGCCTCGCGGATCAGATAGGGCCGATAGTGGGCATCCAACCCGTAAGCCTCGGCAAAGAAACCCAGATACTCGACACAGGTGAACTCCTCGTAGAGGGCCGGCGAGGACGGGACGTAGCCCACCAGGCTCCGACTGAAGGGCTCGCCCGGGTGATGCCCGCAGACCGTGATGCGCCCGGGTTCACTGGGCACCAGACCGACCAGGGCCCGCAAGAGGGCCGTCTTCCCGGCCTCCAAGGGGCCCAGGGCCGCCATCACCTCACCGGGACTCAGGACGAACGAGATGTCCTGCAGTTGGCGACCTCCCTCCAGGCGCTGGACCAGGCGATCGACCCGCAGGACCGGGGGAACGGACATCGTCCGGGCTACCGCAGCGTGATGGTGTCGCTGTCGCGCAGGCCCAGTTCGGCACGAAGCTGACGCCGCAGCGCGTTCTTCTCCTGGTTCGAGAGGTTGCCGCCGAGGATCACGACCACCTCGACCTGCCCCCCGGCGCCGTCCCGCACGCTGACCGAATGACCCTGAGCCAGTTGCCGGGCCCTGGGCTCCAGCGCGGCAGCCCGGCCCCCTGAGGACGGCGAGCCTTCC
>CAZQPM010000522.1:0-2065 GCA_964595195.1 uncultured Burkholderiales bacterium
GCAACGGAGAGGTGCCGCCGGAGGGCGCCCGGACCCCAGAGTTTGGGTCGGGCTCCGGGACGCCGGGGCCCTGGGGCCGGGTCAAGACGACCGTCCCAGACGCGCCGTGCCGGCCTCGATCAGGTTGCCCAGGAGCGGGGCCAGCAGTTCCGGGGTCAGGTTCACATGGTCGATGCGCTGCAGCTTCCGGGCCAGTTCCTGGGCGGCCAGGCCCAGCATCACCGAGGACGGCAGCTCCTTGTAGATGTCCATCCGGGCCCGCTCGCCCTCGACCTCGGCGCGGGCCAGCAACTGCACCCCCTCGGCCTTGGCGGCCATCTGGATGCGGGCGCAGCGGGCCTCGGCCTCGGCAGCCAGAGCCTTGGCCTCGGCCTCCTCCCCCACCCGGCGCCGCTCGTTCTGGCCCTGCTGGGCGATCAACTGCTCTTCACGGCGGGCCAGCTCGATCTGGTTCTGCAGGGCGTTCTCCTGGATGGCGCGCTCCTTCTCGACCGCCAGGGCGCGCCGCGCGAAGCTGGCCTCGTCGGCCTCCTGCTGGATCCTCTCGCGCATCGGCATCTCCAGGGCCTTCTCCAGATCGGCGGTGGGAGCCAGGGACGAGACGCGCACGCTGACGATCTCCAGGCCCAGCCCGGCCAGCCCCTCCTCGGCTCCCAGGGCCGCGGCGATCTGCTCCCGGATCACCCGGTAGCCGTCGGCCAGGATCGTGCGGATCGGGGTCTGGGCCAGGTAGGCCCAGACGAACTGCTGCGAGAGTTGGGTCAGCAGCAGGCCGATCTTCTCGAAGGGTTGCTTGAGGTGCACGCCCCGCACCAGGTCCAACCCGAAATCGACGCGGCCGGCCAGGGTCTCGGGTTCGACGACCCGGTAGGTGATCACCCCCTGGACGGTCACGTCCTGGTAGTCGGCCGAGCGGCCGTGGAAGAGGAAGGACAGTTCGCGGTCGTCCATCGGGATCTCGGCGATGGTGGTCGAGAGGGGGAAGAACCACACGGACAGGCCCCGGCCGCTGTGCCGCAGGCGACCGCCGCGGAAGGTCAGCACGTGGGAGCTCTGCTCGGCCCGCAGGTGACGCAGCAGTGGGAAGCGGGTGATCTCAGCCATGTCCTCCTCCTTCTGACGGACGGGATTCGAGCGGTCGTTCAGACGGCCGCCTCCCGAACGAAACGAAACAACTCGGCGGGTCGATGCCCGACCTCCTCCTGCCGCCGGCCGGTGCCCCGCAGCATCCCCGAGGCCAGCATCCGCCGCCGGAAGGAGTCCTTGTTCAGCGACCGGCCCAGGATGGTCTGGTGGACCTCCTGCAGATCCCGCAGGGTGAAGGTCTCGGGCAGCAACTCGAAGCCCAGGGGGGCGTAGTTGACCTTGCCGCGCAGGCGCTGCACCGCCATCCCCAGGATCCGGTCGTGGTCGAAGGCCAGCGGCATCGGCCGGCCGTCGCCGTCGACCAGGACCACCGGTCCGCCGGCCTCCCCCTCCCAGGGCACCACGATCCGCGCTGGCCGGGCGGGCCCGGGGTCGGTCAGGTGGGGGCGGCTGACCAGGGCGTAGTAGGCCACCGTGACCACCCGGGTCCGAGGGTCGCGATCCGGCTGGCCGAAGGTGTAGAGCTGCTCGAGGAAGACCCGCTCCAGGCCGGCCTTGCTGGCCAGGACCCGGGCGGCTGCGGCCTTGAGGGGCTCGTCGAAACGCACGAAGCCGCCGGGGAGGGCCCAGCGGCCGCGCTGCGGGTGCTGGGCGCGGCGGACCACCAGCGTCCAGAGGTGCCCGTCCGCGACGCTGAGCAGCACGACGTCGACGGTGACCGAGGGCCGCTGGAACCCGCTGGGGTCATAGGTGGCCAGGAAGGCCTCCTCCCCGTCCTCGGCCGAGTGGGCTGGGATCGAACCAGTCACGGACGCCATCCTCCCTGGACGAGACTTATCTGCGCTCAGCATATATGCATGAAGTATCTATGTCAAGATGGAAGGGCCGCCTGATGGGCCGAACCCTCCCCCGCCCGCCCTCAAACCAGCTCGGAGAGCCCCGTGCAGAGCCGATAGTAGCGACCACGGGCCTCCAGCAG
>CAZQPM010000523.1:0-2063 GCA_964595195.1 uncultured Burkholderiales bacterium
CCTGGAGGGTCTCGGGCTTCAAGAAGGTCAAGTTTGATTCGCGTGAGAACGTCGGCTACGGCGAAGTGCATCTGCCCGACCAGGAGATGCACACGACCTCGTTCTGGTTCACCCTCCCCGAGGAGTTGCTCGGGACCCTGGGCTATCCTCGAGCGGACCTGCTGGATGGGGTGGTGGGCCTGGCCCACTGCCTGCACCACCTGGCGCCTGCGTTCCTGATGTGCGACGTGCGCGACCTGAACCGCTGCGTGGGTGACCGGACGGGCCAGTGGTTCGCCCAGCCCGATGGCCGCGCCCGGGGGCGCTACCAACTGGTCAACGAAGGGGACGACGTGGTCCCGCAGGAGTCCTGGATGCGGTCCCCCGGCCCGGATGCGCCCGAGCCGGCGCCTGCCCGGTCCGCCCTGGAGGCTTTGCCCCGCTTCGAACCCACGGTGTTCCTCTACGACAACTTTCCGGGTGGGATCGGCTTTGCCGCCCAACTCTTCGACCTCTTCCCCGAGCTCCTGGAGCGGACCGGCCAGCACATCCGGGCCTGCGCCTGTCAGGCGGGGTGCCCCTCGTGCGTCGGTCCCCCCCACGAGGTGGGCACTCGCGCCCGGGAAGTGGCCCAGGCCCTGGTCCAGGCCGCCATCGGCGGAGCCGTCTGACCGTGCCCGCCTCCGCCCTGCGGGAACTCGCCGGGCGTCTGGGACGTCTGGGTTTCAGCCTGTACGCCCAGGCCCGCCCGCAGGTCTGGGGCCTGACCCTGCTGGTCGGTCTGGTCTGCTACGGTGCGGTGAACTGGGCCATGGTCACCCGCGACAACCTGTCCCTCTTGCCGATCTCGCTGCTGATCGGCTCGTTCCTGGTTCCGGTGGTGGTGGTCCTGTGGTTGCAGGAATCCGGGGCTGCCTGGGACATGCCCGCGGCGGTCCCCACCGTGACCTTCCTGGCGGGTGGGGTCCTGGGCCTGTTGGGGGCGCACATCCTGACCCCCCTGTTCTTCAAGCTGCCCGGTTCACGGCTGCTGATGATCGGGACCTCGGAGGAGATCGCCAAACTGCTGGCGGTCCTGGCGGTCCTGGGCCTGCGCCAGGGGCGATCCTGCCCTGCGGGTCCCCGTGTCGGGCTGGTCCTGGGGGCCTCGGCTGGATTGGGGTTTGCCGCCATGGAGTCCATGGGAATGGCCTTCCGATCGATCCTTGAGCGAGGCTACTCACAGGCCGTCATGGACCAGATCCTCTTCGCCCGGTCTCTCTTCGGGCCCCTGGCCCACGGCACCTGGACGGCCCTGTTGGCCGCGTCGGTCTGGCCCCTGCGTTCCAGCCGCAGACTGGAGGACTGGCTGGCAGCCGTGTCGGCCTTTGCGATCGCTTCGGCCCTGCACGCCCTGTGGAACCTGCCGCGCTTCCTGTCGCTGGACCTCTACCATCGCTTCATGACCCCAGCCATTCCCTATCTGCCGCTGCCGGTCTGGCACCTGGCCGTGGGCGCCGTCAGCCTGGGGGTCCTGCTGGTCTTCGTGCGGGGTCGCCTGGACTGGCCGCGACCGCTGACCCGCCAGCAGGTGGTCGGAGAGCTGCAGGCGTGCCTGGAACTGGCCGGCAGGCTGAAGGACGAGGCTACCCGCCCAGGGCCTTGAGTTCGGCCTCGAGCAGTTCCTGCTTCTCACGGGCCGCCTCCAGGTCCCGGCGCGGCAACCCTCCCATCTGGAAGAGGTCCTCCAATTCCCGAAGATCCCGGCGTCCCTGGCGGACCTGCTGGCGCAGGTCCGCCAACCGTTGGCTGCGGTCCTGCTGACTGGACCGCTTGAAGTCCACCACCTGTTGGCGAAGCCTGGTATCCCGGGCGACCACGCCGTTCACGAAGCCGGTGACCTCCGACCAGGTGATCCCCTGCTGGCGGGCCCGACGCTCGACCTCGGCCAGGCGCTTCCGCGCCGCTCGGACCTGCGCTTCCAAGGCGGCCAGTCGACTGGGACCCTCCTTCTGGCGGCGCTTCAGGTCGGCCAGACGCTGGCGCGTGCTCTCCAGGTCGGCGCGTGTCCGTTCGACCTCCACCCGGGCCACCAGGCCCTCCTC
>CAZQPM010000524.1:0-1160 GCA_964595195.1 uncultured Burkholderiales bacterium
AGGGGGTCAACTTTCACCCGGCATCTGAGGGTCAGTATTCACGCGGCATCGACACGAGGTGGTCGGGGTGGAAGTCCGTGGTCTCGATGACACGGTCGAGCGTGACCTCACCCAGGATCACCCCACGTTGATCCGGCCAGGTCAGGTCGCCCGGGCAATGCTTGCCGAGAGCACGGCGCAGCGCCTCGTCGGCGACGAACGTGGCCGAGGGCTCTCGGTGGCAGGGTGCATCGGCGGCCCAGCTCATCCCAGCGTGGATGGCGAGTTGGCCACGGTGGGCGGTCGTCCACGTACGGGTCTCGTGGTGCTTGATCCCAGCCAGGATGAGGGCAGCCCATGGCTGGCGGACGGTGAGGGTCTTCACGGTGGCTCCGAGAGGCGTAGCGGGCGGGGGTCGAAGGATCGGCGGGTTGCCCCCCGTGGAGCTGGCTGGGCGAGGGGTGCTGGTCATCAGATCGTGGCTGGCAGGTGCTGGGCGGCCAAGGCCGCGATCCGCTGGTTCCGGGCCCGGATGAGCTCGGTACTCCTCGCCATGTACTCACGGTAAGTCTCCGCGTCCCTGGGGACGGGGCGAGTGACGAACTCGTCGAAGGGCAGGACGAACCTGACCCGCCCGCCGTCGTCGAAGTCCTGGAACAGGAAATGGGCCAGGTAGCCATCGAAGTCACCGAAGAGGGCGAAGAAGTCGGCGTAGCGGGCCAGCACGCGTCCAGGGGACTGGGCTGGCCGATGTAGTGACGTCGGATGCATTCCAGGCGCAGGTCCATCCGGTCCAGGATCTTGCGGTTGGTTCCGGCAGCACCGTTGATCGTCATCTTGCGGCCCTGCCAGGGGCCGTACATGTTGCTCGGGTAGATGGCCGCGCCACCGATGGTGTAGGTCAGCGCGATGAACTCCTGGAGCTCCTCGGCGACCTCGTCGCGATACGGCCCCACCTCGGGCCGCCCGTCCCAGTCGGCGATCACGGAGTCGCTGCTGAGCCGGAACTCGCCCAGGTGGGATCGGTGGTACAGGTACTCGCCGGGCTGGGTGTCCACCAGCTCGAAGGGTTCCCCGCCAGGTAGCAGCTTCGACCACAGGAGTCGGTGGTAGCGGCGTAGGGTCGGGCTGTACTTGTCGGGGTCCTTGCCGTGGGCATCGGTCCTCAAGTCCAGCGTCGT
>CAZQPM010000524.1:1170-2062 GCA_964595195.1 uncultured Burkholderiales bacterium
CTGTCAGGGTCCATTCTCGAAGCGGCCCGCAGGTCCAGCGTCGTGTCGATCAACTCCGCATCGGCCCCCCTGCCTGTGCCGTCCCCTTGTAGCTACGCTACGACGGCTGGGACGATGCCGCACGGCGGATGGCCGCCGCGAGGGCTTGGTAGGCCACGGGTTCACCGGCGAGGATCCTCAGGGTGGCCCAGGTCAAGGACTTCTTGCCGAGCGCCTCGATCCGTAGCGCAACCGGGAGTTGCAATCTTCCGCAAAGTCCAATGTCACGAAGGTGCGTGTGTGATCTTGTCGAGGTAAGGGCGATAGCATCAGGCCGCCGGATAGGCTGCGGCGACAATGGGGGCGCGAATGGAGCACGTTGACGGCGATATCGGTGACGGCCTGCGCGGATTGATGACTTCGGTCGTCAGCAATACTCGTGCCTTTCTGACCGTCGTGACGGCTTGCGCACTCGGCGCTGGCGCTGGGTGGGCTTTCGTGCCCGGCTTGTGGGAGTTCTACAGGGCTCACGCAGCCGAGGCACGGCCCCCGTCCTTGGTGTGGCCAGTGCTAGTGTCCATCGCCGCCTTCGTAGCCACCGCTCTTCCAATCGGGCTCCAGTTCCACAAGGAGTGGGTAGACCGTGCAATGGCAGAGGAGAAGACCGAGGAGAAGGCGGAGCTGCTGGCTTTCGTTACCGGGTACCTCTCACCCTGCATTGAGCAGTTGCCTCAGGTCGCTCTGGGTGGGGCGGCTGGGCGTGAAGCTCTCGCCATGTTCAAGGGGACGATCCTCGGAACAGTCCAGCAAATCTGTGGCCCCGACGGGGGTGGCGTGCGTGCGGTGCGCTTCGAGGTTGAGAGAGGTGTACTGGCTCTTCCGGATCGAGAGTGTGATGCAGGGTGGGCCCGAG
>CAZQPM010000525.1:0-2039 GCA_964595195.1 uncultured Burkholderiales bacterium
ATCCTGTTCATGCACCGCACGGTGGACACCCGAAGGTTTGGCGATCTCGCCCTGGCGGGCATGTTCTTCTTCTTGACCACCTTCTCGTGCTGGTACTATGGCCAGTTCATGGTGGTCTACGCCGCGGTGCTGCTGGTGGCCCTGGTGTGGCGGCACTTCGCGGCGCCGGGACCCCTGCGCCTGCGACTGCGCAACTGGAGACAGCGCCACACCCTGATGCTGCAGGCGCAGGCCCGACTGGGGCAGGCCCTGGTCGACACGCGCGGGTCCTTCATCCGGGTCGTCGGAGCCCTGGCCCTGGGGACCTGCCTGGTCTTCCCCTTCGCCCTCGTCTTCCAACTGCTGGTCGCCGACCCGGCCAACATCGTGATGCCCGAGAAGGCCCCCCAGCGCACGCACTTCCGCTTCCAGGACTTCCTGGGCAGCAACTCACCGTGGAGCATCAGCGCCCGCGGGGTCCGGGGCTTCCATAATCACACGAACCTGGCCGGCTTCTTCCTGCCGGGCAAGGGGAATGCCACCGTCACGGTCACCATCGACCGCCTGACCCGGGTCCACTATCTGGGATGGGTGGCCCTGGTCCTGGCCGGGGTGGCCTGGAAGAGGCGCCGGCAGTTGGACGGCCAGGAGCGTGCCAGCCTGGCCTACTGGGCGGGAGCAGGCCTGTTCTTCCTGGCCCTTTCCCTGGGACCCATGGTGATCCTGTCGGACTTCTCTGCAGCGGGCTTCTTCAGTCCCCTGTACCACGCCATGTACTGGCTCTTCCCGATGTTCCACAAGGTGGCCATCCCCTTCCGTTTCCTGACCCTGGCCCTGCTGTGCCTGGGCGTGCTGGCGGCGCTGGGGATGCGCCTGCTGCTGGCGGGGCAGCAGCGTTTCGACGCCCTGGGCGCCTCCGTGTTGGTGTCCGGCCTCGTGGTGGTCGAGATGGCCCTCTTGTCGCCCACGCCCTGGCCCATCCCCACCAGTCCCGCCAGGGTCCCCGTCTTCTACCAGATGCTGGCCTCCCAACCCGGAGAGTTCGCGGTGATCGACTATCCCTTCGAACGCCCCGACAGCCTGCTGCTTCCGGGAGAGTACTTCTACTACCAGACCGTCCACCGGCGCCCGATTCCCTACCGGACCAGCGGCGTCCTCAGCCCGGACGTGGCGCGCAACTCCTTCATGGAGGAGGTGCGCAACGTCCAGCGAGGCGTCGCCGAATCCCAGACCGCCAAGGCCCGCCTGCGCGAGGGGGCGACCCGGCTGCGGGCCATGGGCTTCCGCTATCTGGTCCTGCACGGGGCCTGGTTGACGGGGTCCAGCCAGGGGCAGATCGAGACGGCCCTGACGCCCCTCCTGGGCCCGCCGGCCCGGTTCGGCGATGGGTTGGTGGTCTTCCAGATGACCCCCCTACCGGAGGAGCCGGCCACCCCCGCCAGGCCGGCCGCCCCCACCAGGCCGGCCGCTCAGGGAGCCGGCACGGCCTCCAGCACCAGGTCCAGCACGACCGGGCCCTCGGCGGGGCCCGGGTAGGCCAGGCCGAAGGGCGTGCAGTCCAGGCGGAAACGCGAACCCGCGTAGACCCGCAGGCGATCCACCCGGATCGAGGCTGGGAAGCAGATCCTGCGCGTCACGCCGTGCAGGTTGAGGTCGCCGGTGACCTCGAAGGCGTCGCCCTGCCGGGCAATTCCGGCGGACCGGAAGGTGGCCCTCGGGAACCGGGAGATCGCGAAGAACTCCCGGCCCAGCAGGCGTCCGGTCAGCGTCGCGTCGTCCGAGAACAGCGACGTCAGGTCGACCTCGAACTGGAACGAGGAGCGGGTGGGGTCCTCACCGACCAGGTCCAGGCGCCCCTGGAACCTGTTGAAGCCGCCCTGGTGGCCGAAGGCGAGCCAGGTGACGCGGGAGGAGGCCGATTCGACCGCAAAGGGCGCCCGGGGGGCGACCGGCGCGGGGGGGGCGGGGATTCCCGGGGCCCGCACCGGAACCTCCGGCGAGGCCTGGGGCGCCGGGGTGGGGGACACGAAGCGGGCCTCGGGGACGGTGCCGTCGGGAGC
>CAZQPM010000526.1:0-2024 GCA_964595195.1 uncultured Burkholderiales bacterium
GAGGGGCGCCTGCCACAGGCCCTCCGCCTCGGGGGCCGGGCCCTGGGCCCCGCGGGTCAACAGGAACAGGCGCGGGGTCGCCGCGCCCCGGTGCCGGCGCGTGCACTGTTGGACGGTGGCCAGGAAGCGGCTGGCCAGTCCCAGGGCGTCGCGTCCTGCGGCCAGGAAG
This sequence comes from uncultured Burkholderiales bacterium, assembly GCA_964595195.1. Lineage (GTDB taxonomy): Bacteria > Vulcanimicrobiota > Xenobia > Xenobiales > Xenobiaceae > CAZQPM01. The sequence goes on from CAZQPM010000526.1 coordinate 170, forward strand.
ACCACCCGGTCGAAGGCTGCGTCGGGCAGGGGTTGGTCCTGGGGTTGACACAGGACCCGAGCTCCGTCGGCCTCCAGGGAGCGCACCAGGCCGGGGCAGTCCTCTCCCAGCACCAACCAGGACTCCTGGAGGCGACCCCGGGGTGCGGGGATGGGGGGCCTCTCCTGCCACTGCACCTGGCGGAAGAGGTCGCTGTGGGAGACCTCACCCGGGCGCCAGTGTCGGCGGCGCTGCCAGGGGTAGGTGGGCAGGGCCAGACGGCGCCCCGGTGGGCAGACGAGTCTCCAGTCCAGGTCGGCGCCCTCGAGGTAGAGGCCCCCCAGGACCTCCAGGAGGCGGTCGCGGTCCTCGGTTCCAGGAAGTTGCGCCTGCAGGTCGTCGGCGCGTTCCTGCACCTCGGCAGAAGGGCGGCAGGGCCCCCGTGAAGATGTCGGGAGGGTCTCCAACTCCTGCCGGAGTCTCTCGATCCCGGTGACCCTGAACACCTGGCGGTATGCGTCGTGGGCGCGGCCGACGCCGGCCGTGTGGCACAGGTCGGCCGGGTCGACCTGGGGATTCCGGGCCAACCAGACCCGGTAGCGGTCGCAGAGTTCCCGGAGGCCCCGGGCCGTCCGGGCCGACAGCGGCAGCAGATGACTGCGGTGTGGGGGCGAGGTCGAAGCGGCGGGCTCCGGGGCTTCCTCCAGCAGCACGTGGACGTTGGTCCCCGCCAGACCGAAGGCGCTGACGCCGGCAATCCTCGGCGTGGCCCGGGCTGGCCAGGGCGTCAGTTCCAGCGGAACCCGCAGGCCCTGCCAGGAGGCCAGGGGGGTAGGTCGCTGCAGGTGCAGGTTCGGAGGGAGGGCGCCGTGTTGCAGCGCCAGGGCCGCCTTGATCAGGCCGGCCACCCCGGCGGCGGCCTCGGTGTGTCCCAGATTCGGCTTCAGCGAGCCGACCCACAGGGGCTCCTCCGGAGGGCGCTCCTGGCCGAGTACGGCCTGAAGGGCCTGCAACTCCACGGGATCGCCCAGGCGGGTGCCGGCCCCGTGGGCCTCCACGTAGCCGACGCTGGAGGCCGGCAGCCCGGCGGCCTGCAGGGCCTGCCGGATCACGGCCTGCTGGGCGGGACCCGACGGGGCCGTCAGACCGTTGCTGTGACCATCGTGGTTGGCGGCGCTCCCGCGCAGCACGGCCAGGATCCGGTCGCCGTCCCGGCGCGCGGCCTCCAGGGTCTTGAGGACCACCACGCCGCAACCTTCGCTGCGGACGTAGCCGTCGGCGTCGGCGTCGAAGCTCCGGCAACGGCCGTCCGGGGCCAGGACGCCCAGGTCGGCGAAGTACAGGCTGTTCTCGGGGCTGAGCACGAGGTTGACGCCGCCGGCCAGGGCCATCCGGCACTCCCCCGCCTGCAGGCTGTGGATCGCCAGATGGAGCGCCATCAGGGACGAGGAACAGGCCGTGTCGACGGCCAGGCTGGGCCCCCGCAGACCCAGGTGGTAGGAAAGCCGGCCGGCGGCCAGGCTGGCCGTGTTCCCTGTGCCGGTCCAGGCGTCCCGGTGCCCGCCCTGACGCAGCAGGCCTTCATAGTCGTGGGCCGAGATCCCCACGAAGACCCCCGTGGCACTGCCCTGCAGGCGGTCGGGTCGGATCCCGGCGTCCTCCAGGGCCTCCCAGGTGACCTCCAGGAGCAGGCGCTGCTGCGGGTCCAAGGAGTCGGCCTCGCCGGGGGCCAGACCGAAGAACTCCGAGTCGAAGAGGTCGACCTCCCGCAGGAAGCCGCCCCGGAGGAGGGCGCCGGGCACGCCTTCCCGCGGCCAGTCACGCTCGGCCGGGACCTCGGCGATGGCGTCGCCGCCCCGCACCAGCAGTTCCCACA
>CAZQPM010000527.1:0-1983 GCA_964595195.1 uncultured Burkholderiales bacterium
TCTTCTCCTGCAACCAGGTCAGGAAGGTTCCGAAGACCCGCGAGGAGGTGCCGGCGTCACTGTCGGCCCCCCGGGTTCCTGCAAAGGCCTTCTCGATCTCGTCGATCCACAGGATGGCCGGAGCTACCGACTCGGCGGTGGCGATGGCCCGACGCATGTTCTCTTCGGAAGAACCGACCAGGCTGGAGAAGATCCGACCCATGTCCAGACGCAGGAGAGGCAGGCTCCAGACCTGGCTGATGGCCCGGGCGCACAGGCTCTTTCCGCACCCCTGGACCCCCAGCAGAAGGACCCCTTTGGGTGGAGGCAGTCCGAAGGCCCGGGCCTCGTCCGAGAAGGCCACGGAGCGTTTGCGGATCCACTCCTTGAGGTGCTCCAGGCCGCCCACGTCCGACAGGCTGCGGTGGGCATCGTGGTATTCCAGGATGCCGCTCTTGCGGATGACCCTCTTCTTCTCGTCCAGAATCAACTGGACCTCATCCTCGGACAGGACCCCACGCTGGATGAGGGTGCGCGCGAAGGCGTTCTCGGCCTCCTTGAGCGTCAGTCCCTGGGCGGCCCGCAGCAACTGCTGGCGCGCCCGGGCGTCGAGGCGAGCCTCCATGCGACCCTGCTGGGCCACCTGCTGCACGATGGAATCCAACAGGTTCCCCAGTTCCTGCAGGCCGGGCAGGCAGAAGTCCACCACGGTGATGTCCTTCTCCAGTTCCGGGGGGATGCAGGCCGTGTGCGAGACCAGCACCAGGGTCTTGGGGCTGGACTTGAGGTACTGGGCCAGTTCGCGAACCTTGCGGACCACTGCGTGGTCGCGCATGACGGGGTGAAGATCCTTGAAGAGGAAGATGATCGGGTCGACCTGGCGCATGACCTCGTCCAGGGCCACCATCGGGTCGGCCGAGGAGGCGTTGAAGGTCCTCTTGCCCCCCGCAGGCGACTCTCCCGGAGCATACAGGCCGCGCACCGCCGACCAGCAGACCAGGCGCTTGCCGCGCCTCCGGGCGACCTCCGCCAGACAGGCCTCGACCCGCTCCTCCTCCCAGGAGACCACGTACAGGACCGGGTAGCGCGCCCGGACCAGCGTCTCCAGTTCAGCCTGGACCTCTCCGAAGAGGGGACTGTCGGGACTGGCTTCCGGGGCAAGCGGACTGGACATCTGGAACGGACCTCCTGGGCGACGGCTTTCGACGCCTTCCGAACGGCGCCTCCAGGCCAGGGGTGGATTCAGCGGCCAGCGCGGACGCGCAGCAGTTCGGCCCGGGTCTCGGTCAGGGCCTGGTTGATCACCCGCGTCTCGGACAGGACCGTCATGAAATTCGTGTCCCCTCCCCAGCGCGGAACCACGTGCAGGTGCAGATGGTCGGCCACGCCGGCCCCGGCGGCCGTGCCCTGGTTGAAGCCCAGGTTGAAGCCCTGGGGTCGGGCGAGCTCCTGGAGGTCGCGCACCCACCCCCGGGCCACGGTCATGATCTCGGTGATCTCCTCATCCGAAAGATCCGTGAGGTCGCCGACGTGCCGATAGGGAGCGACCATCAGGTGGCCGTTGCTGTAGGGGTAGAGGTTCATCAGGCAGAAGCAGGTCCGGCCTCGCTCCAGGACCAGATTCTCGACGTCCCGGTCCTGCGCTGACTTCGTGCACAGGAAGCAACCCTGCTCCCGGGGCGCTCGGATCATCTGCATCCTCCAGGGTGCCCACAGGTGCTCGCGACCGGACATGGCTGCCATCGTCTCCCGCTTCTTTCGTCTGATTGCGTTCGGCATTCCCACAGAGGATGTCCCTGCACAGGATATCCTTCTAGAGGGTATCCCTGCGGAGGATATCCTCTAGAAGGATATCCCTATAGAGCATGGATGAGGATCCCGGTCTCGGCCTCACCCGCCACGCCCGAGAACACGGCCAGCATGTCCAGGGTGTCGCGGAAGACCTCGGCGGCGGGCAGTTCGGTCAGCAACAACTCCCCCCCGGCCCGAGGGGCCTGCGGGTCC
>CAZQPM010000528.1:0-1974 GCA_964595195.1 uncultured Burkholderiales bacterium
AGGGTCCGGTTCACATTCCTGCAACAATGCATCGATTCGGATACGGTATCCTGGAAGGGACCGTACGACTTGGGACCACGACAAGGAGTGCCCCGTGAACATCCAACCCCTCCGCATCCAGGCCGATTCCATCCAGACCCGGGTCGGGCAGGCCCCTGTGGCCCGCTTCGAGGGACCGGAGGGAGGACCGCGCGACGTCGTCATGCGGCCGGTGCAGTTCCAGCCCGAGAGGTCGTCCCGGGATATCTACGCCACGATGCAGGCCGGCACCGAAACGCAGGTGGCCTACTATGACCAGGCGGCCGATGCGCAGGACCGCGCCAGCTACTACGGTGACCGGCCGGACCGGTGGGCGGCGATGGACGGCAAGGCGCTGTACGGCGACCTGAATCGCCTGGTCAGCGACACCCACAAGCCCCTGGGGTATGACCCCGAGGCCCATCTGTATCCGTGGGTGGACCGGCGTCCCGACCTGCAGTTGGACAGCGTCTATTCAGACAAGGCCGACAACGGTTCCGTCAAGGATCCCGGCGGGCTGTGGATCCTGGCCGAGGGAGAAGGTCCCTCCACCATGGTGTTCAGCGAGAAGGAAGGCAAGATCTACAACTGCGAGCACGTGGTTCCCCAGTCCTGGTTCGAAAAGAAGTCCACGCCCCGCGCCGATCTGCACCACCTGTTCACCTGCGACATCGACTGCAACAGCACGCGCGGCAACGCGGTCTACTTCGAGTTCCCCGACAAGAACGTCGAGATCTTCCCCAACTGCGGACTTTCCGACCCCAGCCACAATCGCTTCGAACCCTTCGGGGGCAAGGGGGCCGTGGCCCGGGCCGTCCTGTACTTCCTGCTGCGCTACCCGGGCAAGGTCGGTGACGAGCGCGGGGAGTACACCTCCAAGGATCTGGCCATGCTCAAGGAATGGAGTCGCGAGAACCCTGTCTCGGAGTATGAGCGGCACCGCAACCGGGCCATCCAGCAGAAGCAGGGCAATCGCAATCCCCTGATCGACTTCCCGGAACTGGTCGAGAAGGTTGATTTCGCTCAGGGCCTGGGCTGAGTCCGGACCGGCGTGACCTTCATGCCGTCGTGCAGGGTGGAGTCGGGTGCGGCAACCAGGCTCTCTCCCTCGTGCAGCCCTTCCAGGACCTCGATCTGAGCGTCCCCCATCAGCCCCGGCCGCACCGGCCGTTGATGGAGGGTGTCCTCCTGGCAGACCAGGACGTAGGCGTCCCCATCGGCGGCCCGCGTGAGGGCCGATCGGGGGATCAGCAGGGCGCCCTTCCGGGTGTGGGTCACGAAGGTGGCCTGCACCCGGTAGCCGGCGCCCAGGCCGGGTGGGGTCGACCGGGGGCGGATCACGACGTCGACCCGCTGCTGCTCGACCCCCAGCGATGAAGGCTTGGTGAAGCCCGCCGGATCCAGGGACCGGATCGTGCCGGGGAAGGTCGGTTCCCCATCCTGGGCCTGCAGGATGACAGGCCCGCCCGGTTTCAGGTTCAGCGCATCCTGGGTCAGCACCTCGGCCAGCACCTCCAGGTCCTCCATCCGGCCGATCTCCAGCAACCGCGTGCCTGCGGGAAGGTGACCGGGCCCGGTCTCGAAGCGCTTCAGGATCACCCCGCTGACGGGAGCCTTCACCTGGGCCCGGGTGAGCTCGTGGTCGGCCCTGCGCAGGTCCGCTCGGGCGGCCTGGAGCTGTTCGGCCAGGAGGGCTCCTTCCCGCAGGCGGCGCTGGGCGGCCCGGGCGTTGACCTCCACCTGGCGGGTCGCGGCCGCCACCGCAGCCCGTTGGGCCCGCGTGCGACCGCGGGCCTCCCGGGCCTGCTGGGTGGCCGTGGTTTCGGCCAGCCGGGCCTGCTCGGCCTGCTGTAGCGGCACGAAGCCTTCCTGGAAGAGCCGGTCGGCCCTCTGCCGCTCGGAGCGGGCCTGGTCCAGGGCGGCCAGGGCCGCGGCCTCCTGGGCCGCCAGGGCCGT
>CAZQPM010000529.1:0-1938 GCA_964595195.1 uncultured Burkholderiales bacterium
CCCCGGTTCGGGGGCCGGCGGTTCCGGCGCAGGCTCCGCGACCTCGGGGATCCCGGACTCGGGAGGCGGCTCCTGGGATGACGGTTCTTCCAAGGCCGGTTCCTCGCGGGGAAGATCCGGCTCGGGCTGAGGGGCCTGCCGGGGGCTGGAGGGCTCGGCGTAGGAGCCGGGGGCCGAAGGCTGCGGCAGGTAGCCCCCGCCCGAATCGACCTCTCCCCCGACCCGGTCGCGCCCGACGATCACCGTGACGTCGAACTGCCTGCCGGGACCCGCCTGCGGGTCCCGCTGATACCCGGAGCCGCGCAAGAGGCTGTCCAGAGCCGACCTCACGGCGACACTGCCCAGGTGGTCCACGACCACCGTCTGTTCGTAGTCCGTGCGGTCCGCATCGCCGACCCGGACGACCTGGAACCCCTCCCGGCGAAGCTGCTCGGCCACGCGCCCGACGGCCGCTTCATCTCCCGACCCGTTGAGGACCTCGACGCGCAGATCCTGGCGGGATAGATCCGACGGCTCCTTGAGGAGTTCCCGGACGACCCGCTCGTTCTCGGGCGCATAGGGAATGATGTAGCTGACGCCGTTGATGTCGGCGTCGTCCCCCACGATCGCCCCCGTCTTCATGCGCGTCCGGTCGAAGTCCTTGTAGAGGTAGGTCAGGTCCAGCATGTCCAGCACGCTGAAGTCGGTCTCCACGTTGTCCTTGACGGCCTTGACCAGGGCCTGGAGGCGCAGGACCACCATCGGGTCCTTGAGGCGGCGCACCAGGGCCTCCATGATCTGCTGCTGGCGGCGGATCCGGCCGCGGTCCCCCTCCTCGTCCATCCGGAAACGGGCGTAGCCCACCGCCTGCTCACCGTTGAGCAGTTGGGGACCCTTCTTCAGGTGGATGTGCAGGTTGCCCCAGGTGTCGTCGTAGTCCATCGCCTTCTCGACCTCGACGTGCAGGCCCCCCAGGGCATCCACCAGGGTGCGGGCGCCGGGAACCTTGATGATCACGTGGTGGTCGATGGGAATCCCCAGGAAGGCCGAGACGGTGGCCTTGGCCTGCTCGATGCCACCGTAGGCGTAGGCGGCGTTCACCTTGTCGTAGCCGAACTCCTCACCGATGAAGACCTGGGTGTCGCGGGGGATCGAGACCACGTTCAGGGTTCGCCCCTGGGCATCCACGCTGACCACGAAGATCGTGTCGGAGCGGGCGCCCTTGGTGAAGTGGATGCCGCGCTCATCGTAGTTGTAGTCGATGCCCAGGCACAGGATGTTCATCCTCTTCTTGCCTTGGAAGGCCCGTTCCCCCGGAGCGCGGGTGAAGGCCTCGTAGAGTCCCCCGGGCCCGAAGATGATGCCTCCTCCCTCGTGCGCGGGCAGGCCGCGCAGGTAGGCGAAACTGCCCACCAGGGTGCCCAGCGCCAGGGTGAAGGTCAGCAACGAGAACAGGACCAGCCGGCGGGCACTCGGCACCTTCCTCCACCAGGGGAGGGAGGTCTCCCCACTCAGGGGGACGCGGATGGTGCCCGTGCTCTCGGGGATCTGCATGGAGGTGCGATTCCTCAGTGGAATACCGGAGAAGCCCTGGGTTCGGGCCCCAGGGCCCTCGTGGCGTCCAGGCTTCGCTGCCCCCACCCGCAGAGCCTGCGGCAGCATTATAACCGACACCTCCGGCGGCGCAAGGGTTCACCAACCCGGGCCGCGAAGGCGCGGCCATGTCACGTCGTCGCCTGGGCCAGCACTTCCTGAAGGACCGCAACGTGGTGGGCCGCATCCTGGCCGAGGCCGGGGTCGGCGCAGGGGACCACGTCCTGGAGATCGGCCCGGGACGGGGCGCCCTGACGTGGGGCCTGGCCGAATCCGCCGGCCGGGTCCTGGCCATCGAGGTGGACCGCGAACTGGCCGGGCGCTTCCCTCCACACCCCCGCCTGGAGGTCCTATGTGCCGCCATCC
>CAZQPM010000530.1:0-1901 GCA_964595195.1 uncultured Burkholderiales bacterium
AGCCTGCCCCGAGGGCATGGAGATCCTGCACCCCGGCCACCCGCTCCTGGAGGCAGGGATCCGGCGGGCCCTGCAGGGGGGGCGGTTCGGTCTGCGGCACCTGGTGCCGGGGGCCTCCCACCGGAAGGGGCTGGCCGACCTGGCCCGCCGCACCTTCGGCTTTCGGAACGCCCGGGTGGAACTGGGCGAGGGGGTGGCCTCGGTGGTCCCTTGGGCGACCTTCCACTTCCACGTCACCTTCCTGTGGGACGAGAAGCGCGAGGATCTGGTGTCGATCCCGGTCGATCTGCATACCGGAGCCCGGGTCTCGCTGGCCAACCTGGACAAGGTCTGGCTGGACCCCGGGGGCTTGCCGGGCGCCGACCGCACGGGCCTGGCCGCGGCCTTGGAGTTCGCTCGCCTCCACCTGCAGGCGGAGCTCGCCCCCCGGATCCAGGCCATGCAGGCCCAGGCCAGGAGCCACCTGGAGGTGGAGGAGGCCAGGCTCTCGTCCTACTACGGGGGGCTGAAGGAGGATCTGGGCAAGCGTCTGCGCTCGGCTTCTCCCGACCGGAGGGCGGGCCTGGAGGCCAAGCGCCTGCAGGCCGAGGCCGACTGGCAGGCCCGCCGCACCGAGATGCAGGACAAGTATCGGCTGCGCGTTCGCGCCGAGCTGGCCTGCCTGGAGGTGGTGGACCTGCCGCGGGTCCTGATTCCCGCCAGGCTGGTGACCGGCAGGACCGTGCGCGAACGGGTCCTGAGCTACAATCTGCTGACCCGCGAGTTCGACCCCCTGGCCTGCCAGGGCTGCCTGGTGGCGACCCATGTGGTCCGGCTGTGCGAGTCCGGTCACCTTGGCTGTGCGAAGTGCCATGTCGCCTGCACCGGCTGCGGTCGGCCGGTCTGCCGGGCTTGTCCGGGCGAGGACTGCGCCCGGTGCGGCGCGCGGCAGTGCCCGGGGTGCGGGGCCTGCTCGGCGGGATGCGAGCAGCGCGCGGCCGCAGCGGCCAGCCCGGAATCCGGGGCTCCGGCTCGGGCGGCGGGGAAGGCCTCGCGAGCCGCTTCCGCGGGGCCAGCGGCGAAGGAGTCGCGAGCCGCTGCCGCCAGGACGGCGCCGGGCACGGTGCCCTTGGTGCGCGACGTGGATCTGGTCCGCGAGCTGTTCAGCGACCTTGTCAAGGTCTACATCGACCTGGAAGAACTCCTGGCTCCCGTCTTGACCCAGGTCGAGCAGAGGAAGCTGAAGGCGGCTGGTGAGCGGTTGGCCCAACTGAAGTGGGAGTTGCAGAACAACCCCCAGGAGTTGGTCGACCGCCTGCACCGCGTGGGTTCGTGCCTGAGGTCGTCGGACCCCAACCAGGCCTCCTCGCGCCTGCGCAAGCTGCGCGACCGCCTGGCCGCCGAGGGTGTGCTTCGGCAACATGGGATGCTCCCCCCCGTTCTCTGCCACCCTTCTGGAGCCCTGGTGGCCTCGCCACCGCCCGCGGTCCGGTCCTCAGAAGCCCGGGCCCGGCCTTCCTGCGCGGTCCCTGCACAGCCTGCGTCCCGCTCCTCCAGGCGCACCCTCGAGGCTGCCCAGAGGCTGCTGCGGGAGGTCATGCCGGGCTGCAATGCGCCGGAGGATTGGATTGAGCGGGCGGTGGAACTGCTGGAACAGCACGCCGAGCTGATCGGCCAGTGGAGCTGCAGCCCCGCAGGCTGGGCCGCCGCAGCCACCTATCTGACGACCCGGGGCCTGACCCAGGCCGTCATCGGCTCGTGGTTCGGAGTCAGCGCCGCAACGGTCAGCCAGCGCAGCGGCGACCTGAAGTTCGCGCTGACCGGCAGGAGGTGGGCCTGACGCGTCCGTGCCGCCCAGGCCGACCAGGTGCACGGTTCCGCCCCCCATTCCTCAGCGGTAGTGGCATTTCGGGGTGGGGAAC
>CAZQPM010000531.1:0-1900 GCA_964595195.1 uncultured Burkholderiales bacterium
CCGGGCTCGAGATTCCCTTCCCCATCCGCACCATGGTGGCGGCCCCCGAAGGCCCTTCCGCCGACCAGGAGAAGGCAGTGCGACTCCTTCTGGACAAGGTCGACTTCCTGCGGGCCTTGAACCCCTCCGAACAGCAGATCCTGGTCGAGCGCACGCGCCTGCTGGTCTACGCTCCGGGGGAGAGGGTCTTCTCGCAGGGGGATCCGGGTGAGAGCTTCTACCTGATCAAGAGCGGTCGCCTGCGCGTCACGGTGTGCAACCAGGAAGGGGAGTGCTTCCTGGCCAAGGAGATGGGGGCGGGTGAGTTCTTTGGCGAGATGGCCCTGTTGACGGGTGAACCGCGCTCGGCCACGATCGAGGCCCTGAGCGACGTCGAACTCCTGAGCCTGGACAAGAGCGCCCTGAGGGAACTGTTGCGCGCAAATCCCGATGTGGATCGGTTGATCTCCGAGGTCCTGGCCCGGCGGCAACTGTGCACCGAGCAGGCCAGGGAGGAACAGGCCAGTGAGAAGGCGCGCCTGGCGGCCGAGCGCAGGGAGGGCGGGACCGGCCAGGTCTTCGAGCAGCTCTCCGAGCAGTTCCTCAAGAGGATCCGGGACTTCTTCTCCTACTGAGGGCCGGGACTTGAGGGGGGGGTGAATCGAGGCCGCCCGAAGCCCGGGCTGCCCTTGAGAGGGGCTCAAGCCCGAAAATCATGGGTTTTGGCGCCTTGACACCCCTTTTCACCGGTGCTAATATCGGGGAGCATTTTTGGGCGGTAGGACTGTCCGTCATGCAACATGTCCTTCGAGTGGCCGACCCTGTCCAGGGTCTGTGCCCGAGGGGATGAGATCGGGAAGGGGGGTGGCCCCACCTGACCTGCCGATCCCGTGAAACGGGATCCCAAGCCAGTTGAGTCTTCCCGATATCGCCCCTCTGTGCGCCAGGGTCAGGCCAGCCGTAGAGACGAGGGGAGATATTTTTTTATGCCCACCATCAACCAGCTTGTGCGGCGAGGCCGGAAGGCGCCCGTGCGGAAGAGCAAGGCCCCGGCCCTGCTGTACTCGTACAACTCGCTGCGCCTCAAGACCTTGGACACGGGCGGGAACCCGCAGAAGCGGGGGGTGTGCACCCAGGTCAAGACCGTTACCCCCAAGAAGCCGAACTCGGCCCTCCGAAAGGTCGCTCGTGTTCGTCTGACCAACGGGATCGAGGTCACGGCCTACATCCCCGGCGTCGGGCACAACCTCCAGGAGCACTCCGTGGTCATGATCCGGGGAGGCCGCGTCAAGGACCTGCCTGGTGTCCGCTACCACATCATCCGCGGAACTCTGGACACAGCGGGTGTGGCCAACCGGCGTCAGGGCCGTTCCAAGTACGGCGCCAAGCGTCCGAAGGAAGCCGCCAAGAAGAAGTAATCGGTTTGTGCTGCGCGCGCGTTCGACGTGCGCAGCGTGTCCCGCAACCGTCCCACGGGGCGGTTTCGGTATGACGGAGGAGGAATACGATGCCTAGGAAGGGCCCGGTCCAGAAGAGAGAGATCCCGGCAGATCCGGTCTACCACAACCGCATGCTCACCAAGTTCATGCACAGGGTCATGCAACGCGGCAAGAAGAGCGTGGCCGAGCGGATCGTCTACGGGACCTTGGAGTCGATTCGCGAGAAGACCGGCAAGGATCCCATCGCCGTCTTCCAACAGGCGATGGACAACGCGATGCCGGTGGTCGAGGTTCGCCCTCGGCGTGTCGGTGGCGCCACCTACCAGGTTCCCGGCGAAGTCCGCCCCGAGCGGCGCGTCAGCCTGGGGATGCGCTGGCTCCTGGCGGCTGCTCGGGCGCGCTCGGGCAAGACCATGCAGGAGAAACTGGCTGCCGAACTGATGGATGCCGCTCAGGGCGCCGGCAGTGCGGTCAAGAAGAAG
>CAZQPM010000532.1:0-1880 GCA_964595195.1 uncultured Burkholderiales bacterium
TCATCTCCTCGAACTCGACGTCGTCCAGGCGGCCGGGCTTGTTCAGGATGTGGTCGGGGATGCGGATCTTGCCGATGTCGTGCAGCAGCGCAGCGTAGCGCAGCCGCTCGAGTTCTTCCGGATCGAAGCCCAGCTTCTCACCGACCATGACCGAATACTCGGTGACCCTCTCGGAGTGACCGCGGGTGTACGGGTCTCGGGCATCGATGGCGTTGGCCAGCGTGGTGATCGAGTCGATCAGCAACTGCTGCAGTTCGTCGTGCAGTTCGGCGTTCTCCAGGGCGGCCGCCGAGATGCTGGCCAGTCGCGTGGCCAGGTCGACGTCCTCGCGCGTGAACTCCTCGGCATTCGGGCGCCCGCGCACGTTCAGGACGCCGACCACCTTGTCGTCGGCTTTGAGCGGCACCGACAGGGACGGGGCGATCTCCCCCCCCTGGGCGTCGACGCCACCGGGAAGCGAGATGGGGACCCCCTCCTGGGCCACGCGCCCCGCGATCCTCTCGCCCAGACGGACCTTGGTACTGCGCACCACCTCGTCGGACAGCCCGCGGGCCACCCGGATCGTCAGGTGCCTGCCGTCCGGTTCCAGCAGCATCACCGAAGCGGTCCCGGCCTCCAACAGTTCGCACGCGTGGTCCAGGACCTGGTGCAGGGTCTCGGGGACGTCCAGGCTGGAGTTCAGGGCGTGGCCGACCTGCTGCAGGGCCTCCAACTCTCGAACCTGGCGGGTCACCCTGCTATACAACTGAGCGTTGTCGACCGCCGAGGCGGCGTGACTGGAGAGGATGCCCAGGACCTGCAGGTCGCGCACCGTGTAGGCCAGGCGATCCCCGCGGGGCCCCATGTGGATGACCCCGATGCAGCGGTCCTTGACCTTCAGGGGCACGCAGATGTGGCCGTTCTCTCCACCGCCGCCGATGCGGGGCTCACCCTCCCGGGCCACCCAGTCGGCGGCGTCCTCACCCAGGGGAATGCGCGTGGTGCAGATCACCGTGTCCTGGGGACCCTCCCGGGTCAGGATCTTCAGTTCGCTGCGCGTTTCGTCCAGCAGCATCAGGGACCCCGAGGTCGCCCCGAACAACTCGATCGATCGCGAGAGGACCGTGCTGAGGACCTCCTCGAGTTCCAGGGACGAGCTGATCGCCGTGCCGATCTCATACAGCGAGGCCAGGGTCGTCAGGGTATGGCGCTGCTGACGTCGGTCATAGACGATCTGGGCGGTCAGTTCGGCCAGCGAGGAGGTCAGGTCCCGGCCCTGGGTCAGGTCCAGGGGAATCGGGGCGGGATGGAAGCGGACGGCGGCCTCCACCTCGTCGACAGGCAGGTGCACAAGGTCGCTCAGTTCCAACAAGGCCGCCCTGTCCGGAGGGATCTCCCAGACCGGCCCGGCCAGCACGTAGCCGAACAGATAGCCGCGGATCTGGACGGGATGGCTCATGAAGAGCAGTCCCCCAGGTCCGCGCGCCACCTGGAAGTGGGCGTTGGCCGGACCCAGGATGCGGCGGATCAAGTCCCGGCAGCCGACCAGGTCCGCGTGGATCTGGTCGGCCGGGTGGCTGAAAGCCGAAAGGCAATGCCCCTCGGCCCCCACCACGGCCAGGGACAGACCTGTCGCCAGGGACAGGGTCCTCTGGAAGTTGTGCAGCGGAGCAAGGTCATGGATCTCGTCCGAGCCACGCGGCGCAGCGGTCAGCGGCTCGAAGGCGATGCTCATCCCGGCTCCTTTCGCGAGGTCGCCCGAAGGGCCTTCCGTCGCGGCCGCCTCAGGACCGGAGCTGCACGCCAGCCCCAGACCGCTCTATTCTAGCACCTGTACGACCGGCGAACAATCGACCCCGATGCACCTGAATCCGCCACCAACCGTGGCATTCGGCCGCCGA
>CAZQPM010000533.1:0-1855 GCA_964595195.1 uncultured Burkholderiales bacterium
CACGAGGCCTGGGCCGAGTGGGACACCGACCTGTGGTTCCAGGAGGGTCAGGCCGGCCCGCAGGTGGAGGCCCTGAGGGCCCTGCTGTCGCGGCGCAGCCTGGTGCCCGGCCAGGACGGCCAGCCCTCGCGCCTGCACGCGGCCATCGAGGCCTCGCGCAAGGGCCAGGCGGAACTGTCCTCGGTGCTGGGCGAGCGGGTCCGCCAGGCCGTGGAGATCCTGATCCGCGAGTACGGCCCGGCCCTGGCCCGCCTGCAGGACGACGGCGTTTCCCGCTCTGCTGAGGTCGACGGCTGCGCCGTTTCCGGGCGCGACATCTACCGGGCCGCCACCCGGGTGATGATGCGGATGGTGGTGCTGCTGTTCTCGGAGGCCCTGGACCTGCTGCCCCGCGAGAACGCCATCTACCACGAGGGCTACAGCCTGCAGGGGCTGCGCGAGGCCCTGGATCGCGTGGGTGGCAACACTGCGGCCGAGCGCCTGCGCAGCCGGGCCCCCTCGGCCTGGCCCCGGGTGCTGGCCCTGTTCCGGCTGGTCTACGAGGGCGCGCCCCACGAGGCCCTGCCCCTGCGCCGCTACGGAGGGGCCCTGTTCGAGCCCGGGGACCCGACCTCGACCGACCCCATCCGCCGGGCCCTGGCGGTCCTGGAGGACCCCGGCCTGGAGCACATCCCCAGCGACGCCGCCGTGCGGAACCTGCTGGAACTGCTGACCCGCAGCAAGGTGCGGGTGCGCCAGGGCAACCGCTCGGTATGGATCGAGGCGCCGGTGGACTTCGCGGACCTGTCCTCGGAGTACATCGGCATCCTCTACGAGGGCCTGCTGGACTTCGAGCTGCGCCACGTGACCCAGGAGGACCCGGTGGTCTTCCTGGCCCTGGGCGACGAGCCCGCCCTGCCCCTGTCGCGCCTGGAGGCCATGGACGAGGCCGCCCTGAGGTCGCTGGTCGAGAAGTTCAGGACGACCTCCCGGGCCGCCACCTCCGACGAGGGGGACGGAGGGGACGAGGAGACCGCCGAGGACGAGGCTCCGGGCCAGGAACCCGAGGCCGAGGAGGAGGCCCCGCCCGAGACCGACCTGGAGGAGGCCGAGGGCCAGGACGACCGCCGCCGGGCCGCCCGCGAGCGGGCCGTCCGCTGGGCCCTGCGGGCCGTGGACGCAGGCCGGATGGTGCGCAGGCCCACCTCCCGGAGGCCCGAGGCGCTGGCCCGCTACGAGCAGGACCGCGAGGCCACCGCCCGGGGGCTGGTCCGCCGGGTGGTCCTGCCCGGCGAGTGGTACCTGGTGCGCTTCGGCGGCACCCGCAAGGGCTCGGGCACCTTCTACACCCGGCCGCAACTGGCCATCCCCACCGTGCAGCGCACCCTGCAGCCCCTGGCCTTCCGCCCGCCCGAGGGGCGAGAGGAGGCCCCGCGCTCCGAGTGGACCGTGCGCAGCCCTGAGGAACTGCTGGCCCTGAAGGTCTGCGACCCGGCCTGCGGTTCGGGCTCGTTTTTGATCGCCACCCTGCGCTACCTGGCCCAGGCCCTGTGGGAGAGCCTGCTGCACCATGGCTGGCTGACGCGCGCGGCCCGGGGGCAGGGCTCCGCGGGGCCCGACGACCGCCTGGAGGTGACCCTGGAGGAGGGCGCCCGCCCCCCCTGGTTCGCCGGTTGCGTGCGCGACATGCCGGTGGACGCCGAGGACGCCGAGGGCCGTGTGCGCGCCCGGGTGCGCCGCCACGTGGTGGAGCGCTGCCTGTACGGGGTGGACATGGACCCCCTGGCCGTGGAACTGTGCCGCGTGGCCCTGTGGGTGGAGACCATGGACCGGGACCTGCCCTTCACCTTCCTGGACCACAAGGTGAAGTGTGGCA
>CAZQPM010000534.1:0-1848 GCA_964595195.1 uncultured Burkholderiales bacterium
CAGGACGTCGACGTGCATGGTTCCTCCGCGCGGGTGTGGGCCTGCCGCGGCGCACCGGGTCGCGCGCCGCGGCAGGCTTGGGGGCTCAGTGGCCCGACGTCTGGCGGTGCTTGACCAGGAAGGTGGCCACGTGGTGGCCCCGGGTGCCGCGACCGAAGCCCTCGTCGGCGCCGG
The DNA here is from genome assembly GCA_964595195.1 of uncultured Burkholderiales bacterium. Classification (GTDB taxonomy): domain Bacteria; phylum Vulcanimicrobiota; class Xenobia; order Xenobiales; family Xenobiaceae; genus CAZQPM01. The sequence goes on from CAZQPM010000534.1 coordinate 175, forward strand.
CCCCCCGGGCCAGTTCAGGGGCCACCTGGGTTCCGCCCGCCACGAAGGTCAACTTGTCGCGCACGCCCATCTCGGTGGCAATCCGGTCGATCCGGGCGATGTTCTTGTAGTGGATGTCGTCGTGACTGATCACCGTCGAGGCCAGGATCGCGTCGGCGTTCAGCTCCAGGGCCGCATTGACCAGCTTCTCGGGCGGCACCGAGGTGCCCAGGTAGTGCACCTCGATGCCATACTTCTCGATGCCGCCGTGCTTGATGTCGATGATCTCGCGCAGCCCCACCGAGTGCTCGTCCTGGCCCACCGTGCCGCAGACGACCCGCAGGGGCCGCTTCTGGATGGCGGCGCGCAGGGCGTCCTCGTCCATGACCTCGGGCTCCGGGGGGATGACCAGCGAGTCCACGTCCACCGCGAAGGGCACCTTGCCCTTGATCTCGATCCGGGTACCCTCCACCGCGTGCATCACCTCGCGGTTGATCACCTCGACGTCGACCAGGTTCATCCTGCGCCCGAACTCCAGGGCGGCCGCCTCGGCGACCCGGCGCTCGGTCGGGAAGAACATGGTGATCATGACCGTGCCGTCGGCCAGCCACTCCATCTCGGGCTTCAGCTTCCGGGCCCCGGGCTGGGCGAACTCGGCGACCTCGGCCATCCGCAGGCCGACGTTGTCGGTCTCGTCGAGTTCGTCGATGTAGACGATCTTCTCGGGACACTCCAGCGTGCAACCCCCGATCAGTGCCGCCGGGTCGCTGGCCCCGTACTGTTCCAGGTTGTTGTACCCGTAGTGGGCCGTCACCGGGGCCAGATAGTCGGCCTCGCGCCGGACGATGGTGCCGGCGCCGATGCCGCCGTCCAGCTTGCGCACGATGCCGTCTCCGTTGCGCTCGGGGTAGTTGCCGCTGTCGACGAAGAAGCCTTCCTCGACGGCGGCGAAGTAGCCGCCCAGTCGCAGCATCTCCTCCATGAACAGGACCGCGCGCTCTTTGAGCTCACGGGCCTTTTCGCGCAGGTGGCCCTCGCCTTTGAGCTGGACCATCTCCAGCAGGCCGTCCAGGCCGACCAGGGTCTGCTTGGCCGTGTCGCAGGCCTCGATGTTGTAGATGTGCCAGGGCACGTTGCGGCCTTCGTCCGGGGTGATCGTGCTCTGGATGTCGGCGCTGGTCAGCTTGCTGATCAGCATGTTCAGGACGTGCGTGACCGTGGCCTCACGGGTCGAGGCCTCGATGTACTTGGTGTTCATCTGGGCCCGCATGCGGTACTCGTGGAAGAGGTCTCGCAGGGCCACCGCGTAGGGCAGGTCCATGTAGACGCAGGGTGCGGGGGTCGCGGTGGGCGGGACCGTGGACAGGCAGATGTTCTTCTCCGGTATGCCCACGCGGGCCGAGAACAGGGCGTTGATGGCGTGCTGCACCATCAGCTCGGGCATCACCTTCCAGGCGTCACGGGCCGTGGCGTTGGCGTTGTGGGCCCCATCGATCTGGGCCATGCCGGACCAGGCGATCAGCTTCTTGGATTCGCAGGCGTCCACGAACGAGCGAGCCATGTTGATGTTGCGGTAGATGACGTTGTACTGGGGATCCTGGTGGCAGCCGTTGACCCCCTCCTCGGCGAACATCACCGCGATGTCGGGGCCGGCCACGCCGCTGACGTAGGAGTGGTAGTTGATGGGCCGCCCGA
>CAZQPM010000535.1:0-1843 GCA_964595195.1 uncultured Burkholderiales bacterium
CGACGGCCCGCAGGGTCGGCAGGGGGAGGCTGGGCCCGCCGGCCCACAGGGTCTGCCCGGTGAGGCCGGGGCCGCTGGACCACAGGGCATCCCTGGCGAGACCGGCCCTGCAGGCCCACAGGGCATCCAGGGAGAGACCGGCCCCGAAGGCCCGCAGGGTATCCAAGGCGAGGTTGGTCCCGAGGGCCCTGCCGGCCCTACAGGCCCCGCCGGGACCACCGACCACGGCTTGCAGGAGGGCCTGGGCGACGACGACCACACCCAGTATGCCCTGTTGGCCGGACGCGCCGGAGGGCAGACCATCACCGGCGGCACCGAGGCGGGTGACGAACTGGCATTGGTGGGCAGCAGCCACCTCGACGGGGGAAGCGTTCGCCTCGGCTTCCAGCTAGAGGTGACCGACGCGAACGGCGGATCGCTCGGCATCAAGTGTCCTCCGGGACCCGGGACTGACGTCAGCCTGAACGGCGGCTCGAACTTCACCATCGCCATGCAGCGCAACGACTCTCCGGCGACGGAGGGAAAGACGCTGAACCTCAACGCAGGGTCTCCTATGGCCGGAGAGACCGACCAGAACGGCGGCAGCCTGGTGCTGTCTGGCGGCACGTCCACTGGCACCGGCACCAGTCGGGTCTTGCTGAAGGCAGCTCCCTCTGGGGCAACCGGCAGCGCCGACAACAACCCCGTGACGGTCCTGGAGGCCGTCGGCAACGGGAACGTCCTGGCCGGCCTTCAGAGCGGTGTGGCGCAGAACGCCTCGTCCGGGTTCCTGTGCATCCCCATCATCTCCACCGGGGACCCCACGGGCTCCCCTATCGGCGTGCCTGCGGGCATGGCTGCCATCGGATACGTGAACGCGACGGGCAAGCTGGCCATCTGGAATGGCACAGCCTGGAAACTCATCACTGTCGACCCGTAGACCCGACCCTGCCCCCGGAGCGCCGGTGAGCCTCCGGGGGCGACCTCCCGGGCCACCCGGGAAATCGAAAGGAGTTCAACACCATGGACAACCTGGTCAATCTCAGCGATATCGGGTGGCCCTCCACCGAGGCCATCACTCGGGTGGTTCGCGAGTGGGAGCCCGACCCGAAGTTGTTCGTCGGCGCCGCCCTGCTGCCCCTGAACACCCAGGACTTCAACGAGTCCCCCTCGGCCGTGACCTATGACATCCTGGCTCCAGCCCACGGTATCACCCACGCCACGGCCCTGGATGCGGACCCGCGCCTGGTGGCGCCCCGGAAGCTGTCGACCAAGACCATCCGCCCCGGCTACTGGCGCGAGAAGAAGCGCGTCGGCGAGCGGGACCTCATCCGGACCCGCTGGGTCGGACCCCAGGACCGCGAGCGCGCCGGCAGTCGCCTCATCATGCACGAGATGCAGGAGCTTGACCTGCGGGTCGAGTCCCTCATCGAATACACCCGGTGGCGCGCCCTGCAGGGCCAACTGGCCATCAACGACGACGGCATCCTGCGCACCATCGACTACGAGATTCCGAGCGACAACAAGATTGACGTCGGCTCGAACGGCGGAAAGTACTGGGACGCGGAAGGGGCCGACCCCATCGCCGACATCCAGGACGCCCTGGACCGCTTCGAGGCCACCGACGTCGAGTCGGTCGAACTTTTCTACAACCGCGGCGTGGCCAAGTTGCTGGCGCAGAACTCCGTGGTGCGCGACCTGGTCAAGCAGTCCGCGCTGGCTATCCGCCTGGGCAGCTCCAACGTGGGCTCGATGCTGGCCGAGATGATCGGCGAGGTGGCCGCCATGACCACCTACAACCGCGGCTACTTCGACGCCGACACCAACACGCTACAGAAGTTCATTGATGATGGCATCGTGGTGA
>CAZQPM010000536.1:0-1840 GCA_964595195.1 uncultured Burkholderiales bacterium
CATCCGCGACGGGAGGTCCCATGGAATCGCCCATTGACCGCTGTCGGGCTGGTGCCCTGACCTACACGGCCTTCCTGGACCACCAGGACCACCTGTGCACCGAGACGGACTTGAACAGCGTGGTCCAGGCCGCCCGAGAGGCCTTGACCCGGGGGCGAGCCCGAGCGGTCACGGTCTTCCACGATGCCACGGGAAACCGCACCGAGGTCGAACCCGAAGGGGACATGGAGGCGCTCCGGCAACGCCTGGGTCTGCCCCCGACCCTGGAAGCCCCACCGGACAAGCGCGAGGGCCCAGGGCGGCCCCGACTGGGGGTCGTCTCGCGCGAAGTCTCGCTGCTTCCCCGCCACTGGGAGTGGCTGGCCGCGCAATCCGGAGGGGCCTCCGCCGCCCTGCGCCGACTGGTGGACCAGGCTCGCAAGGCCAACCGGGCCCGGGACGCCGCCCGCCAGGCTCAGGATGCCGCGTATCGGGCCATGGTGGTCCTGGTCGGTGACCAACCCGGATTCGAAGAGGCTTCGCGATCCCTATACGCCGCCGACCTCGCGGGCTTCCAGAAGGAGAGCGAAGCCTGGCCCGAGGGCCAGCGCCACCACCTGCGCCGCCTGGCCGAGGTGGCCTGTGAACTGGGATACCTGGCCAGACTGGAAGCCTCAGGAGCCCAGGTGGACTGAGTTCGACCGTCGTCCAGGCCACGACCTGGGACGGGCGGGCGCTGCGCCGGGGCGTCGCCCACCCTCTCCAGACCGGAACCGGGCCGGCCGACCCGGAGACGAAGTAGGAGCCGAACCACGTCGCAGAGGGAACGCCGCATGGACTGCACCGACTCGCACCGACCGGTTGACCAGGTTCCCCGCCACAGCCTCCACCTGAAAGCCCGACTGGTTGAAGCCGTGTTGTCGGAGGAGGACCCCGTGGCCACGGCCCTCGACAACGCACCCAAGGACGACGAACCGATCACCGAGGAGGACCTCCGCGATCTGGACGAGGCCAGGGGTGCCGCCCGCAGGGGCGACCTGGTCTCCGATGAGGACCTCTGGTCTCGACTCGACGCTGAGGGCCGCCTGTGACACCCTGGAAGGTTGAATGGACGGGAACCGCCCAGAAGGACATGCTGACCCTGGACGCCTCGACGCTGGCGCGGGTCCGGGCGGCCCTACGCCGCCTTGCCGAGACCGGCGAAGGGGACGTCAAATAACTGCAGGGCCTGCCAGGATACCACCTGCGTGTGGTTTCCTGGCGCCTCTTCCTCCTCCGGGAATCAAGCCCCAGGACGCTGCGCATCTACCGCGTGAGGCCCCGGAAGTGTAGGCGGCCCCGTATCCAGTCGGGGGTCCGGGTCGGGCGGAACATCCTGGACGTCCAGCAGTTGCTGGGATGGCTGCAGCGGCCGGACAACATCGGCCTGGAGACCTACGAGCGCATGGTTCAGACCGACGAGACCATCGCCGCAGGCCTGGAGTTCGTGACCCTGGCCGCCGTAAGCCGCCTGGGCGACTACGTCCACGAGGGCCGCCCCGACATCCAGGACTTCATCCGCGAGAACTTCGAGACGATGCAGGGCAGCCTGCCCGAGGCTGTAGGCAACATGTTGGCCGCCATCTGGGCAGGCTTCACGGTCACCGAGATTGTCCTGCGGGAGCGGGGCGGTTGGTTCTGGCTGGAGGCCCTGGAGACCCTGGAACCCAGCAGTGTCTCCCTGCACGTGGTAGACGATGGCGGGCCGAACCACGGCCAGGTGGACACCATCTATCAGTGGTGGGGCACGGCCTGGCAGGCGGAGATGCCCATCCGTGATCGGTTTGCGATATAATATTCGTGCACTCGTATAGCTTAAGAA
>CAZQPM010000537.1:0-1818 GCA_964595195.1 uncultured Burkholderiales bacterium
ATGGTGGCAGCAACGCCTGGGTGGTCTGGAGACCTCCCTGGGGCACGTGGTCGGGGCCCTGATGGCCCGGTTCCTGTCCGAGGTGGTCCGGGAGGAGCCGCATCCCGCACCCGGTCCGCGGCTGTACCTCTCCAACCACCAGACCGCCCTGGAGTCCTACCTCTTCCCTCTGCTGGCGGCGGCTTTGGACGGCCTCCCCCTGGAAGGCGTGGCGATGCTGGACCATGGGGTCGACTGGGCGGACCCCATGCGGGACTTCATGGTCAGCCACCAGGCCCTGCCGTCCGACCTGGTGGCCCCCGTCCGGGGGGTGCGCAGTGGGGACGCCTGGGGGCTGTTGCGCCTGATCCCCGACCTGCGGGCGGACCTGGCCAGCGGCCGCTGGTCCCTGCACCTGGCGGTGGAGGGAGCTCGCGAGCGGGCGGCCCGCCATCGCCTGCAGTCGCTGAGCTCGGTGTGGATCGACCTGGCCCTGGAACTGGGCCTCCCGGTGGTGCCCGTCCGCTTCCTGGGCGGATTGCCGCTGGAGGACCCCGGCTTTGCCCAGGATCTGCCCGTCGGCTTCGGAGCCCAGTCGATCCACTTCGGGGTGGCGCTGGGGCCCGAGGAACTGGCCGCCCTGCCGCCTCCCGAGCGGGTCCGCCGGGTGCTGGAGGCCTGCAATCGCCTGGGCGATCCCCAGGCCGAGCTCCCCGGACCTGCGGACCCCGCCTTCCAGCGGGCCCTGGGGGAGTGGCTGGAGTACTCCGGCGGCCTGGGGATCGCCTCGGTGGTCCTGTTGTGTTTGGAGCGCTACCGTCCGCCTGTGGCGGGCCTGGGGCCGGGGCGCCACGTCCTGGGCCACCCCACGGACGCCTTCGTGACGGCCGGGCACCTGGGTCTGCGGATGGGCGCCCCGGTGGCCCTGGTGCTGCCCCTGACGGCCGACGGGCGCTGGGTGGCGCGCCTGGCCGAGATGGCCTTCGGCCCCCGCGGTCCCCGGGTCTACCTGGGCCGACCGGCTCCGGAGGGCTTCGCCGCCGTCGTCGAGGTGGCTTGAGGCGCACCCGCGCAGACACGGCCCGCGCGGGCCCCAGGATCCGGTCTTCCGACCCCCGTCGGACCCCCCGCGCGTCCTACTGCAGCTTCTTCAGTTCCTGCGTGATCAGCCGGTTGTCGGGGTGGGCCTCGAGCGCCGCCTGGAAGTGCCCTCGGGCCTCTTCGCGCCGCCCCAGGTCCAGGCACATCCGTCCGGCCAGGAAGTTCAGGTAGACCGGGCGGAAGGGCGAGGCCACCGCCTCGGAGTAGAAGCAGCGCGGCTGGTGGGCCGGGGCGGCCGCCAGTTGGGCCTGCAGCATCCGCAACTGACCCGCGCGGTCTCCCCTGAGGCGCATGGCCACCCACTGGCGCATGACCTCCTGGGTCCGGCTGGCCTCGTCGTCCTCGGGCAGGGTGGGATCCACGAAGCCTTTGTCCCGCAGTTCGCGGTGCAGGGCCGCCAGGCGATCCAGGTCGGCGGCGGTGAAGGGCTTGCCGAAGAAGGCCTCGCGCACGATCAGGGCCTCCTCGCGGAAGGTGCGCAACTGGTAGTAGGAGGGCTGCTCCCAACTCTCCACCAGGGCCAGGGCCTGGTCCAGCAGGGCCTCGGCGTCGGCCAGGCGGCCATCCCGCAGGGCCAGGTCGAAGCGCAGGCTGATGATGTCGGCCGTCTCGCCGCTGGTCGAGCCCAGCTTCAGGGTCTCGACCGCCAGGCGGTCGGCTTCGGCCCACTCGTGACGCAGGAAGGCCACCTGCATCCGCAGCGCCACGACCCCTCCCGGGGCCTCCCGGGGCCGGAAA
>CAZQPM010000538.1:0-1810 GCA_964595195.1 uncultured Burkholderiales bacterium
TTCGCTCCTAGCGGGAACGCAAAATCCCTCGGCGATGCTCGGTCCGGATAATCACCCAGGCTGCTAGCGGTTCAGGATGGCCCGGCGCGCTTCCGGCAAGAGGTCATACAGACGGGTGTAGACGGCGTTCGTCCAACCGAACCCGACCTCGTAGTTGGAGAACCCGTACTCCAGCTCCTCGGGGCTCCTCATGGTCCGGTCGACCACGTTGTACTTCTGGACGATCGTCCCCCGGATCTCGAACTCCTGGAGGATCAAGGACAGGAACTTGAAGCTGACGCGGTCGGCCTCGGCCTCGTAGCCATAGCGACGCATGCCCTCGACCGCCACCATCTGCAGGGGAGGCCAGCCGAAGGGGCGGTCCCAACCCAGTCCCGAGACGACGGTGCTGGTGGCCAGTCCTCCGGGGCATTCGAAGAGCGCCAGGTTGCCAGCGACCCGAGCGGCCTGCTCGGGGGTCGCCAGGCCCGCCCACAGGGGGAAGAAGGTGGTGGCGAAGGGGTAGTTCCGCCGCTTGCCGGTCTGGAAGTTGTAGTCCAGGAACAACCCCGTCCCGGGGTCCCAGTTGTAGCGGAAGATCCGCTCCCGACGGGCGTCAGCCCGGTCCAACCAGGTCCGGACCTGGCCCGTGTGGCCCAGGATCTCCAGGATCCGGGCGGTGTTGCGCTCGGCCATCCACAACAGGGTGTTCAGGTCGACCGGGTTGTAGTGCAGCACGTCCAGGTTGCAGGCGCCGAAGCGGTTCGACGGGTTGAAGCCCGACTCGCGCATGGCCCGGTCCGCCTTGTAGAAGAGCGGCGTCAGGCGATCCTGCTGGCGGTCGTAGTATCGCGAGACGTCGTAGTCGTTCACCGGCCGGGTCCGCAGGAACTCCTGCACCCGCTCGTAGTGGGTGCGCCCCCGCTCATCGCACTCGCCCTCCAGGACCTCCACGGACGGCCCCTCGCCGAAGTCCCAGTAGCGCGAAAGGCCCGTCCCGGCCACCTGGTGGGGACCCGTCGTCCAGAAGTCATGGTCCTTCTGGAGGGTCGGCAGCGTCGCTTCCAGCCAGGCCCGGTCGCCGGTCTTCTCGTAGACGGCCAGGACCATGTGGGTCAGGAAGGGAGGCTGCGAACGGCTCAGGTAGTAGGTCCGGTTGGCGTTCAGGATGTGCCCGTAGTGCTGGACCTCGTACAGGAAGTTGTCCACCATGTCCCGGGCCCGTTCCGTGCGCCCGTCGCGCAAGAGGCCCAGGACGATGAAGTAGCTGTCCCAGCCGTACATCTCGTTGTAGCGGCCACCCGGCACGACGTAGGGGTGGGGCAGGTAGAGCAGGCCCTGGACCTCCAGGTTCGCGACGTCTTCCGGCAGGACCCGGAGATCGATCCGGGCCAGATCCTCGGGCGGGACCACGCCCTGCAGTTCGCTGCGGACCCGGGCCAGGCTCTCCTGGCGCGAGATGTAGACGGGCCAGCGCTCGCGCACCCCCAGCTTGGGGTCCTGAGCCGCTTCCAGGAGGTTGCGGTTGGAGCGCTCCAGGGTCGTCCAGGACTGGAGGATGTGGTCGAGGATCGTGCCGGAAGGGGCGCTCCAGGCCGGAAGCCGGCCGACCCCGACAAGCCCGACGAGGCCGACAAGGTTGGTGACCAGGAGCAGGAAGAGGGCAATTCGGCGCATGGCGGACCTCTGGGCGGGCTTCCCTGAATCCGCCACCTACCGTGGCATTCGGCCGCCGAGACCTTTGATGGCCCACCCGCACTGCCGTTTGGGTGGGCGGGGGGCCCGTCTGCGTCGTCAGGCGCACCTCTGCGGTGCTCACGTAGCTTCCAAC
>CAZQPM010000539.1:0-1780 GCA_964595195.1 uncultured Burkholderiales bacterium
CGTGGACTTCTTCGGTGGTGACGGTGTCGTTGTCGAGGTACATGTCACACGCTCCTGGAGTTTTGGGGCGAAGCTCGCCCTTTGTGTAGTATGCCTTCTCGGTGGGGATCTGTCCAGGGGCCAGGAGCCGGGTTCTGTGAAATCTTTCTGAACCTCCGGCCAGGGTCCGGGTTCGGTGGGGCCCCGGGCTGGGGACCCGGCAGGTCTGTCCTGGAACCGGAGCCCCGGGAGGTCGCCACCGGGCCCGGCGCGAAGCCCTGGAAACCATGCAGGACTACGAGAAACTCGGCGCATTCTACCTGGGTCGCACGCGGCCCGCCACCGGCCTGGACAGCCAGGACCTGTTGCTGGACTCTCGCGATCTGGTCACCCACGCGGTGATCCTGGGAATGACCGGCAGCGGCAAGACCGGTCTGGGCCTGGCCCTTCTGGAGGAGGCCGCCATGGACGGTGTCCCCGCCCTGGTGGTGGACCCCAAGGGCGACCTGGGCAACCTCTTGCTGGCCTTTCCGGACCTGGCCCCCGCGGACTTCGAACCCTGGGTGGATGCCGACGAGGCCGCGCGCAGGGCCATCACCCCCGCGGCCCTGGCCGAGGAGACCGCCCGCACCTGGCGCCAGGGCCTGGCCGAGTGGGGCCAGGACGGCGAGCGCATCCGCCGCCTGCGCGAAGCCGCCGAGGTGGTCGTCTACACCCCCGGCAGCACGGCCGGGCGGCCGGTTTCCGTGCTGGCCTCCCTGTCCGCCCCTCCCCAGGCGGTGCGGCAGGACCCCGAACTCTTCGGCGAGCGCGTCCAGTCCACCGTCTCCTCGATCCTGGGTCTCCTGGAGTTGCCGGCCGACCCCCTGAAGAGCCGCGAGCACCTGCTGCTCTCGGCCCTGTTCCAGAAGGCCTGGGCGGACGGGGCCAGCCTGGGTCTGGAAGAGCTGATCCGTCAGGTGCAGAGCCCACCGGTCAGCCGGATCGGCGTGCTGGAGTTGGACTCCTTCTATCCTGCCAGCGAGCGCTTCGAGCTGGCCATGCGGTTGAATGCGCTGCTGGCCTCGCCCTCGTTCCAGGCCTGGATGCAGGGTGAGGCCTTGGACCCCGCCAGCCTGCTGTACTCAGCCGAGGGCCGGCCTCGCCTGGCCATCTTCTCGATCGCCCACCTCTCGGACCCCGAGCGGATGTTCTTCGTGACCCTGCTGATGGATGCGGCCCTGTCCTGGATGCGCGGCCTCTCGGGCACCACCAGCCTGCGGGCCCTGCTCTACATGGACGAGGTCCTGGGCTACCTGCCCCCGGTCGCCAACCCGCCCTCCAAGCGCCCCCTGCTGACCCTGCTCAAGCAGGCGCGGGCCTTCGGGCTGGGCCTGGTGCTGGCCACCCAGAACCCCGTGGACCTGGACTACAAGGCCCTGGCCAACGCCGGGACGTGGTTCGTGGGGCGCCTGCAGACCGACCGCGACCGCATGCGGGTGGGGGAGGGCCTGGCCCAGGCCCTGGGCAGTTCCGCCGATCCCCAGTCCCTGCAGGCCGCGCTGGGCAGCCTGCAGCGCCGGGTCTTCCTGCTGCTGAGCCCGGGGCAGGCGCCGACCCTCTTCGAGACCCGCTGGTGCATGTCGTTCCTGAGGGGCCCCCTGACCCGCGAGGATCTGCGGCGTCTCCAGGTCGGCCTGCCTGCGGAGGCCCGGACCTCGGGGGCCGCGGGGCCCGTCTCCGCGCCGCCCCTGTCCGCGGCGGTCGGGGTTCGTCCCGCGGTCCCCGGGGAGGGGGCACCACCCCGAGGCGGTCGTCCCAT
>CAZQPM010000540.1:0-1772 GCA_964595195.1 uncultured Burkholderiales bacterium
GGCGGCTGGTCACGCACCACCTGGCGATGGACTGAAAAGCGCAGGTTGGCAGGCGGCCCAGGGGTCAGACCGCCACGTCCCGCGCGCCGGCCCAGGCGGCGGGCCACGAGATCGACGTCCCGCCCCAGGATCCGCAGAAGCGCCAGCATCTGCCCGATCGACTGGCGCGTGTTGGTAGGGTCGAGGAGCCTGTACAACGGGCTTGCGGAGGTTCCCAGGCGCCGGGTCGGTTCCCGTCTGCTCACGCCACTGCCCTCCAGGGCCTTGAGGGCCTCGGCGCTGGGCTCCAGCTCCAGGCGCGCCTAGGGAAGGTCGAAGCGACCTTCGGCGGTGTCGACCTCAAGAACCCTCGTGTCGTTGTTGGCCCGTACCCCGAGGATCGTCACAGCAACCCCTCCGCCTGGAAGTCCAGCCGGTCCCCGGCCCTCACCACGCGGATGCGCTCACCCGCGCGGACGCGGCCCTGCAGCACGGCCATCGCCAGTCCGTCCTGGACGTGCTTCTGTACGGCCCGCTTCAGCGGACGGGCACCGAAGACCGGGTCGTAGCCCGCCTCGACCAGGAAGGCCCGGGCTTGGGGTTCCAACTCCAGGTCGAGGCCCCGGTCGGCCAGGCGCCGGCGCAGCAGGCCCACCTGGATGTCCACGATCTGCTCCAGGGCCCTGCGGTCCAGGCTGTGGAAGTGCACGATCTCGTCGATGCGGTTCAGGAACTCGGGGCGGAACTGCTCGCGCAGGGCCCGGTCCACCCGGCGGTCCATCTCCTCGGGCGAGAGGTCCGCCTCCAACAGCCACTGGGACCCGACGTTCGAGGTCATGATCAGGATGGTGTTGCGGAAGTCCACGGTGCGGCCCTGGCCATCGGTCAGCCGGCCGTCGTCCATCACCTGCAGCAGCACGTTGAAGACGTCCGAGTGGGCCTTCTCGACCTCGTCGAAGAGCACCACCGAGTAGGGGCGCCGGCGCACGGCCTCGGTCAACTGCCCCCCCTCGTCGAAGCCCACGTAGCCTGGAGGGGCCCCGATCATGCGGGCCACCGTGTGCTTCTCCTGGTACTCGGACATGTCCAGGCGGACCATGGCCCGCTCGTCGTCGAAGAGGAACTCGGCCAGGGCCCGACCCAGCTCGGTCTTGCCGACGCCCGTGGGACCCAGGAAGAGGAAGACCCCGACGGGTCGGTTGGGGTCGGCCACCCCCGCCCGCGACCGGCGCACCGCGTGGGAGACCGCGGTCACGGCCTCCTCCTGCCCGACCAGGCGCTGGTGCAGCCGTTCCTCCATGTGGAGCAGCTTCTCGACTTCGCCCTCCAGCAACCGGGCCACGGGGATGCCGGTCCAGCGGCCCACGACCTCGGCGACGTCCTCCTCCTCGACCTCCTCCTTGAGGAACTTGCCATTCTTCTGCAGTTCGGCCAGGTGGGCCGTGGCCGCCTTGATGTCGCGGTCCAGGGTCAGAAGGGTGCCGTAGCGGATCTCGGCCACCCGGGCCAGTTCGCCCCGGCGCTCGGCCTCCTCGGCCGACAGGGCGGCCTGCTCCTGCTGCTCCTTGAGCTCGCGGATGCGCTGGATCTGCTCCTTCTCCAGGCTCCAGCGGGCCTTCATCTCGGTCGAACGCTCGCCGAGTTCGGCCAGCTCGGCCTCGATCCGCGACAGGCGTTCGCGCGAGGCCTCGTCCTTCTCGCGCTGCATCGCCTGGCGCTCGATCTCCAACTGCATGATCCGCCGCTCGACCTCGTCGATCTCGACGGGCATCGAGTCGATCTCGATGCGCAGC
>CAZQPM010000541.1:0-1765 GCA_964595195.1 uncultured Burkholderiales bacterium
ACTTCGTCGCGGAATGGGAAGTCGAAGCGGGCCGGGAAGCGCCGGCTTTCGGGGTCGGCCAGCGCGGCCAGGCGGTCGCCGCCATAGAGCGGCAGGGGCATGGACAGGCCCTGGCCCTCCTCGGCCGGCGTGGCCAGTCTGGGGAAGAGCACCGTCGTCGAGACCTGGAAGGGCCTGGCAGGGTCGACCCCCTCCGGGAAGTAGTGGGCATAGAGCCGGCCGTTGGCCAGGAATCCCTGGGTCAGGCTCTGGAAGAGGCGGTTGAGCATCACCTCGCGCTGGGCCGCGGGCGTCCCGGCCAGTTCGCGATCCAGCGAACGCCACAGGGCCGCGGCGACGCCGTCCGAGGTCAGGGACATGGCCAGCTCGGCCTGGCCATCGGCCTCGACGCGCGCCTCCATGTGGACATCCCGGAGGTTCTCGTCGGCGTCCGAATCGGGCAGAGAGACCACGGTGGAGGCCCCAGGCTCGACCAGGATCCCGGACCCCCCCTGGAGTCCTCCAGGGGGGTGCTCCAGCAGTTCGCCGGGAGAAGCCGGGTCGATCCACCAAGCCCCACCCCGAGGGTTCGGAACGCGCAGGATGAGGCGGGCCACCATGTCGGGCTGGACCAGGTTGCGCTCCAGGTCCTGGCGGCGCAGGGGGGAGGCCAGCACGGGGCGGGCCTCCAGGCCCAGTCGCCGCAGGACCGCGGCCACCAGGACCGCCGTGTCGGTGGGGCTGAGCGCGCGGGCGTCCTGGATCTGACGGGCCGGACGGGGATCCCAGGTCTCGGCCAGGTTGCTCTCGACGGAATAGCGCTCGGCGGTCCACCTCAGGATCGCGCGGATCTTGTCGGGGGTGGTCCAGGAGGGCGAGGTCAGGCCGGCGGTCCTCACGGCCAGGCCCTGCGCCTGGTCCACGGAGGCCTGCCAGCGGGGTCCGAACCACTCGCCCAGGGCGGTCCAGGAGGGGAGGTTCGTCACCTCGATCCGGCTGAGAAAACCCTCCATGGGGGGCATCGCCGCTTCCGGTGAGAGGCCGGGCATGTTCCGGGCCTCCCAGGAGAGGGTCGAGATCCCGTCCACCGTCGTGGTGCGGGGCCGACCCGGTGTGACGCCCGGAGCCCGCCAGAGCACCGGGATCTTCTCGGGGACGCTGACGGTGAAGGTCGAGCGCAGCATCGGTTCGGTGTTCTGCACGTAGGAGGCCGCCCAGAACCAGCCCCCGGGTCGCGGAGCGCGTCGGGTCCTGAGGTGGAACTCGACGACCGAGCCCGGTCGCACGTCGGGGAACTCCAGGCGCACCGCGCGTTGGCCGGCGTACAGCGGGGAGTCGGGCTGCAGGGCGACGTCGCGGATGTTGGCCGCCGGGACGTCCAACACGGTCCCGTCGGGGGACACGGTCCGGGCCAGCAGGACCTGGATCTCCTCTGCGCCGGCCCGGTAGACACGAACCAGGGCCGATAGCGACTCGACGCCTTCGGCGGTCAGGATCTTGATCGCGTCGTGTTCGGTGTAGACCGTGTGGCCGTCCGCCTGGACCTCGAAGCGGATCTCGTCCTCGAGGTAGATGGCGTTGGCGTCGGGATACTCCTGCGCCTTCGCCACGTCGCGCGCCGTCACCATCCCGGCGATCCGACCCTGCGCATCCACAACCGGCAGCTTCTCCAGGCGGTGCTCGTACAAGAGCGCCTTCGCCTCATCCTGCGTGATGCCGGGCGGCACTTTCACCACCTTCTCATCCGGCGTCATGGCGTCGCGCACCAGCGTCAGATTCGGCGGCG
>CAZQPM010000542.1:0-1751 GCA_964595195.1 uncultured Burkholderiales bacterium
GGTTCCTGGTGCGGGTCCGATCGGCAGAAGGCCCTCAAGAGGTCGCGACCGTCGTCTACGAACTGTCCGTGACGGGGGACCGCCGCCTCTCCGTCCGCGGGACGCTGCAGGCCGGCCTGGCCTCGCCGATACCCTTCCCCAAGGGGGTGCCGGGGCCGTGACGGGGGCCGCACCCCGCCAAAGGTGCCCGGCCGGAAGCACCCTGGTGGCCGCCCTGTTGATGACCGCCGTCTTCCTGGTGATGGGCATGGCCCTGCTGACCTCCCGCTCGGGGGTCTATTCGGCCTCCGCCATGGAATCCCAGAGCGCCCAGGTCCGGATGCTGGCCCGCGCCGGCCTGCAGGATGCCCGGATCAAGCTGGGCAAGGATGCGGCCTTCCCGCCCACGCTGGGGAATCGCCCTCTCTACACCTACAGCGAGGACGTCCACGATCCCGAGACACACGCCCTGGTCGGCAGGTACATCGTCACCCTGGACACGTCCTGGCGAGGTCTTCCTCCGGACGACGAGGGCCGCTACGTCTACCCTCGGGGAACCGTGCTGGTCACCTCCTGGGGCTACCTGCTGGACGCCGACCGGCGCGTGCTGGCCAGCCACCGGGTGGTGGCCCAGGTCGACCTGGCCCCCAAGCATCGCGAGGCCGACACCCGCAAGGATGAATCCCGGCCCGGGGATGCCGACTACTACACGAACCCGAACTTCAACCGCCTGCTCCGTCTGGAGGACGGAACCAGCTTCTGATCCTACGGGGGACAGGTATCCTGCATGAGACCATTCGACGCGCGGCGGGGATTCACGCTCACCGAGGTCCTGGTCACGGTCCTCCTGCTGGCCCTGTCCATCGGCCTGGGCTTCAGCATGGCCACCCACGCCCGGGGCCGTTGGACGGTGCGCGGGGTCGCCGTACGCCTGCTGGCCGACATCCGCTGGGCCCGGCAACGGGCCCGGGCCACGGGCCTCTACGCCGGCATCGGCCTGCCCGCGGGCGACCTGGCCTGCCAGCAGTACGCCGTGGTGGAGGCCGACCCCCGTTCGCCCTGGCTCCTGCGCATCGTGCGCCTGGTCGACTGGTCCCAGACGGGCGAGCAGGTCTTCCTCCTCCCCTGGGGCTCCCAGGCCGAAACCGAGCCCCCGGCCGTCCGCGACAGCCGGGACGTCGCCCAGGTCCTGGAGGCCTGGCAGGCCGACGTGCCGGGACGCTACCTGGCCTTCGGACCCTCCGGGGTTCCCAGGGCCCGCGACCTGCCCCAGGACCGCGACGGAGGTCTGGCCCTGACCCTGGTCTCCGGGGCCCGGGTCAGCGGATCCACCGCCAGTCGGGTCTGGTCGCCCGCCTACACCCTGGCGCTGTCGCACTCGGGCATGGTGACGATGGTCGAGGGGGTGCCCGACCAGGACCCCGCCACCGATGGTTCACCCCAGACCCCGCCGGTCTCGGCCTTCCGCGATCTGCCCACGGACCGCAACCGGGCCAATCGCCCACCCGTGATCGTGACGCCCGGCTCGGCCTCGGGCCTGGAGATCCAATCCGATGCGATGGATCCGGCCGTGGTCCGCAGCGGGTCGGTCTACCAGGAGGGCCGGATGCTCCTGGCCGTCCGGGCGACCGATCCGGATGGCGACCGCCTGTATGCCTCCTGGGGAGACCGCGAACTGGACCCCGGTACCGCGACCCCCTCCCCCCCCGCGGACACCCCCACCGAGATGCCCACGGGCTCCGGAAGCTACACCGTCCGGGGCCTGACGCCGA
>CAZQPM010000543.1:0-1743 GCA_964595195.1 uncultured Burkholderiales bacterium
GGGCCCTCGGGGTCCGTGGGGCCGAGCGCGTGTTGTTGCTGGGTGTCGGCCCGCGCGCGGAGGATCTGCTGGGCCGGGCCCTCCGGGTCGCCTCCCCTCGGGACTCACTGGCCGGAGACCCGGCCTACCGCGGCTTGCTCGAGGATTCCCGGGGGACCGTCCTGGCCACGGGCCTAGTGCGGGGCCGATTGCTGGCCCGGGCCCTCCAGGGCGCGCTGGCCGGAGCCCCGACCAGCGTCCGGGAGGTCTTCGACGGTCTGGCCCCCGAGGATGCGGTGGGCTACGTGTCGATGGAGCCCGGGGGCCTGCGGTCGGTCAGCACCACCTCCCTGTCCTCGGAACTGGCGACTTCACTGGGTCGGTTGCTGCGCAGCCTGGCTCGGATGTCGGGGGCGACCCTCAACGGTTCAGGCTCCCCGACCGAGCCCCAGGACGCCGAGCCCGGGAGCTAGCGTTCCTCAAGTTCGGTTCCTCGTGGTCCCTCAGGATTGACGGCCCTGGTGATCCGGGAATGCTCTTCCTGAAAAGGTGTCGGGAGAGGTGCGAAGATGTTCTACGTTGACCCGATGTACCTGATGTTCGCCATCCCGGGGCTGGTCCTGTCCCTGGTGGCCCAGGGCTACGTCAAGAGCACCTTCGGTCGCTACTCGCAGGTCGGCGTTCATTCGGGCCTGTCGGGAGCCCAGGCGGCGGCCGAGCTGGCCCGGGCCCGGGGAATCCCGGTGCGCATCGAGCCGGCCCAGGGCTTCCTGAGCGACCATTTCGACCCGTCCAGCAACACCTTGCGGTTGTCGCCGGACGTCTTCCAGGGGCGCTCGGTGGCCGCCCTGGGTGTGGCGGCCCATGAGTTGGGGCACGCCTTGCAGAAGGCGGACAACTACTTCCCCATGTACCTGCGCAGCGGGCTGGTGCCCCTGGCCCAGCTCGGCTCCTCCTTCAGTCTGTGGGTCCTTTTCGCCGGGTTGTGGATGCATTCCGAGTTGCTGCAGACGGCTGGGATCCTCCTCTTCAGCGCAGCCGTGCTATTCGCCCTGATCACCCTGCCGGTGGAGTTCGACGCCTCGTCACGGGCCCTGCAGTTGCTGCGCGCCGACGGGATCGTCACCGAGCAGGAGGCGGCCGGGGTCCGCAATGTGTTGACGGCCGCGGCCATGACCTACGTGGCAGCGGCCATCTCCTCGATGCTGACGCTGCTGTACTACCTGACGCTGGCCGGCCGCGACGACCGCTAGGCGGTGTGCGTATCCGGACCGAGGGTCAGGCCAGGCCCCGGGCCTCGAGGGTGGCTCGGAGGGTTTCGGGGTTGCGGTCGATCGCGGTCGGACCCTCGTGCAGGGCCTTCATCGCCCCGTCCACGTCCTTCAGGCCGTTGCCCGTCACCAGGGCCACCACCCGCGCCTCGGTCGGGATCAGGCCCTGGGTGACGGCCTTCCTCAGGCCAGCGATCGGCGTGGCGCCGGCGGGTTCGGCGAAGACCCCGGCGTGGCGGGCCAGCAGGACCTGGGCCTGTTGGATCTCCTCGTCTTCGACCACCACGAAGGAACCTTGGGACTCGCGGACGCCCCGCAGGGCCAGGGCGGCGGCTCGGGGCATGCCCACGCTGATCGAGTCGGCGTAGGTGTCAGCGTCGGGTTCGGCCACCACACGGTCCCCGTTGGCCCAGGCCTTGGCCAGCACCGAGGAACCTCGGGCCTGCACGGCTAGCAGGCGGGGAAGGCGTTCGATCAGGCCCATGCGCTGCAG
>CAZQPM010000544.1:0-1722 GCA_964595195.1 uncultured Burkholderiales bacterium
GTCGGCTGCGGCCCGGTGCTGGACCTGTTCAAGGCCGGCGTCCTCCTGGGTCTGGGCACCGACGGCTACACCAACGACATGCTGGAGAGCTACAAGGTCGGCAACCTGATCCACAAGCACCACCTGTGCGACCCGACGGTGGCCTGGGCCGAGATCCCCGCGATGCTCTTCGAGAACAACGCCCGCATCGCCGGACGCTTCTTCGACAAGCCCCTGGGTGTCCTCAAGCCGGGGGCCTACGCGGACATCATCGTCACCGACTACATCCCGCTGACGCCGATGGACGGAGCCAACTGCAACGGGCACATCCTGTTCGGGATGAACGGCCGCCACGTCACCACCACCGTCTGCAACGGCAAGGTCCTGATGCGCAACCGCGAGATCCTTGTGACCGACGAGGCGGAACTGATGGCCCGCTGCCGCCAGAGTGCCCAGAAGCTCTGGACTTCCATCAACGGCTGAGGAGAAGCACGATGTCCGACCGAATGACCCCCATCCCCTTCCATGAACTGATGCACTGGATCCTCGAAGAGAGGAAGCAGGGCACCTTCTTCGGCCTGCACCGGGCCTTCATCGCTGCCGAGGGGCGGACCCTGGACCTCTTCGGCGAGCGACTGGAGACCCCGTTCGGCCCCGCCGCCGGCCCGCACACCCAGTTGGCCCAGAACATCCTGGCCGCCTACCACGCCGGGGCCCGCTTCTTCGAACTGAAGACCGTGCAGACCCTGGACGGTGAGGACCTGCCGGTCTCCAAGCCCTGCATCCTGGCCGAAGACGAGTGCTACAACGTCGAGTGGTCGACGGAACTGCGCGTGCAGGAGGCCTTCGACGAGTACGTCAAGGCCTGGTTCGCGCTGAAGCTGCTCAGCCGCGAGTTCGGCTGGGGCCAGCCCGACGGCTTCATGTTCAACATGAGCGTGGGCTACAACTTCGAGGGCATCACCTCCCCGAAGATCGACGCCTTCATCGAAGGTCTCAAGGACGCCCGCTCCACCCCCATCTGGGCCGAGTGCATGGCCTGGGCCCGGGCCAACCTCGGGCGCTTCCACAAGGTCGACGAAGCCTACCTGGCCGGCCTCTCGCCCCGGATCTGCACCTCGATCACCCTGTCCACCCTGCACGGGTGCCCTCCCCAGGAGATCGAGCGCATCGCCGCCTATCTCCTGGAGACCAAGAAGCTCAACACCTTCGTGAAGTGCAACCCCACGCTGCTGGGCTACGACTTCGCCCGCCGCACGATGGACCGGATGGGCTATGACTACCTGGTCTTCGATGACTTCCACTTCAACGACGACCTGCAGTACCGGGACGCCGTGCCGATGTTCCGACGCCTGCTGGCCATGGCGGACCGGCACGAGCTGACCTTCGGGCTGAAGCTGACCAACACGTTCCCGGTCGGCATCGCCCGAGGCGAGTTGCCGGGCGAAGAGATGTACATGAGCGGGCGCTCGCTGTACCCCCTGACCCTGGAACTGGCCCGCCGCCTCAGCGAGGAATTCGACGGACAACTGCGCATGTCGTTCTCGGGAGGCGTCGAGGCCTTCAACATCGAGGGCCTGTACCAGGCCGGGATCTGGCCGATCACGATGGCCACCACCCTGCTCAAGCCCGGCGGCTACCCGCGTTTCACCCAGATGGCCGAGAGACTGGCCCGGCACGAGTACGGCGCCTTCCAGGGGGTCTCGGTGGGACAGGTCACCCGCCTGGCCGAGAACGCCCTCC
>CAZQPM010000545.1:0-1697 GCA_964595195.1 uncultured Burkholderiales bacterium
GGTCGGTCAGAGAGAGCCAGGTGCAGTGCCGCCGCCATGCCCAGCAGTTGCTGACTTGTGTCCGGGCCCGGCTGGTAGGCTTCCGTGAGTTCCCGCAATTCTTCTTCCAGGCCTACCACCCGCAGGGGAAGCCACCGGGCGCCCTGTGCGGCTTTCAGGAGCCAGGAAGGGAAGACCGTCGGCTTGTCCTGAGATTCGCGCGCTCGGGCCAACCAGCAGGCCCCCGCGGCGTCGTCCGCCGCCAGGAGGCCGCAGAGCAGCGCGTTCCAGGCCTCGTCCGAATTGTCATCAAGGGCCCTGCGAGCCAGGCCGGCGAGATCCTCCAGGTCGGGCTGCCCCGGACGAGGAGACAGCGGGGCGCGTACGTGTGCAATCGGCTCTGGTGGAGCGGGAGCTTCCACTGGGACGGGCGGTTCTGAGGCTTCAGCGTGGGCTTTGGAATTCGGGTCCGCGCCTTGCTGTTCGGTCCCGTTCGGTTCGGGTGCGGGGAGATCTGCCTCTGCAATCTGGCTTGAGCCATCGGCCCCGAAGACCTTTGGGGCGACCTGGTCGACTTCCGCCGCTAGCTGGATTTCGAGCCAGGATTCAAGAGCCTCATCGAGGTCGGCAGTCCACGAGTCCCTGGGGGAGGAAGAGGGCTCTGCGTCCGGAGCGAGTGGTTCGAGAAGTGAGGGATCGCCGCATACATCCAGGTCCCGGACGTCCGAGGCTTCCTTCGAGGACAGGGAGGGCCCCGAGATGTGCTCTTGTCCGGCCGGGCAATCCGTGGGCTGCTGGGGAGAGGACGGAGCGGGAGCCTCCGGTGCTGGGAGTTCCTCCTTTGGGGATTGCCCCGGCCCCGGCCCATCAGGGGGCGTGGTCTTGGGACCCTTATCGGTCTCGCTGTGGACCCAGCCCTGTATGGCTCGGAAGGCTTCCTGGATCCCGGCCTCCAGGTTGTCCATCTGGGCGCGGACGGCCCTCCTGGCGCTCAGTGTCCGGCTCTCCTTGTGCTCCTGGTCGGCTCCCCGATACTGTTCGAGCAGGTCGCGCAGGGCTTGGAGGCGCACCTTCTGGGCGGCCAGGTCTTCAATGCTGAGGTCGTCGACATCCACAGAGCCGAGCTCGGCGACCTCGAACATTTCGACCAGGTCCGAGAATTCTCCGACCAACTGCAAGAGGGTGGCGTGGAGTTCCCTGCCTCGGGACCGGCGCTCTTCCTTCTTGGCGGTGGCGAGGGCACGGATTTCCTCGACGAATTGCTCAGCCTCTTCCCAGACAGAATCGTCGGGAGGCAGGTTGCGGAGACTCTCGAGCGCGGTTCGCAAGTGCTCGTTCTTCAGTCCGTTGACCGGGGTTTCGGAATGGCGACCGCGATGGTCCAGGTCGTGGAACGCATACTGATGCAGAGCCATCACTGCCCACGGTCTAGACAGACCTGAGGCGGCCTGGGCCATTTCGACCAGGTCCTCCCAGGCCTGCAGGGCCTTCTCTTCCGGGGCATCCGGCAGGGTTTGTTGCAGAAGGCTCCGGCCCGCAGGCTTGTGGAGCATGGCGCGGATGTCCTCGACGGGCTTGCCGTGTTGCGATTCCCAGCAGCGCCACAAAGCCATGAGGAGCTGAGCCGACATCTCAGGAAGCTCCGCGATTGCCTGCAACAGGCGCGGTCTGGGAGCCAGGAGAGGATCTTTCGAGAAACCACGCAACTGCACCGTTTG
>CAZQPM010000546.1:0-1691 GCA_964595195.1 uncultured Burkholderiales bacterium
CACCAGTTCCACCTCGCGGCGCTCGGCCTCGCTCCTCTGCACCTCGATCTGCTTCTGCTTCTCGACCACCTGGATCTGGACTTCCTGCTCCTTGACCTTCTGGGCCGAGATGTTCTTCTGCAGATCGTAGGACAGGTCGGCCTCGGCCTCGCGCTGCTTGGAGGCGATGTTATATTGCGCCTGCTGGATGCGGAAGTCCCGATCCTTCTCGGCAATACGCGTCTTGGCCTCGATCTTGGCGATCTCGGCATCCTGACTGGCACCGGCGGCCGCCTTCTGGGCGTCGCGGGCCGCGTTGGCCTCGGCGATGGCGGCGTCACGCTTGACCTCGGCGGTGCGCGGCTTGCCCAGAGCGGCCAGGTAGCCCTGATTGTCCTTGACGTCCTTGATCGAGAAGGAGTCGATGGTCAGGCCCATGTTGGCCAGGTCCCGGCTGGAGACCTCGGCCACCTTCTGGGCGAACTCGTCGCGAGCGGTGATGATCCCCTCAACGTTCATCTGTCCGATGATGGCCCGGGTGTGGCCCTCCAGGGTCTGCTTGACGATCTCCTTGATCTCCATCGGACTCTTGGACAGGAAACGCTCCAAGGCCAGCCGCACCATGTCCGGCTCGTTGCGCACCTTGACCTGGGCCACCGCGTCGATGATGACGGGGACTCCCTGGGAGGTGTAGACCTCGGGGGTCAACAATTCGATCGTCATCGTCTCCAGCGAAAAGCGGTCGACCCGCTCGAAGAGAGGGATGACCAATTGGCCGGAGCCGATCACCAGGCGGGGTTCGCTGCCCCGGCCCGAGATGACCAGGACCTCGTTGGGGCTGGCCTTCTGATACATCCGGGCGTAGATCATCACCAGGACCAGGACGACTGCAAAGAAGCCGACCACGCCGAAGAGGATCAGACCTGCCGTGCCACCGGGAATCGTCGACATATCCATGAACCGCGTGCCTCCTAGACTTGAGGTTCGACCCTGCTGACGACCAGGGTCGGCCCCGCTCTCCTGTCGATACGGACGGACGCCCCCACGGGCAGGGCCCGGCCATCCGCGGACCGGGCCAGGGCCTTCTGCTGGCCTCGGCCATCCCGGTAGAGGACCTCGCCCACTCCTCCGTCGGGGATCGCCGTGAACACCTCAGCCGTCAGACCGTTCACCTCCTGTTCCTGCACGACCGCCCCTCCACGGACGAAGAGACGGAAGAAGAAGTAGGAGAGAACGGTCATGCTGACTGCGGCGGCGACCGCAGAGTAGAGGATGCTGCGCAGCGGCGAGACGCCCAGGCCATGCATGAGGATCAGGCCGAAGGCGCCCAGGCTGGTGGTGAAGAAGGCCAGGCTGATGGGACTGAGGAAGCAACCTCCGCCATCGTGGCCTCCGGCGTCCACTCCGCCGTCCCCACCGTCCCCTCCGAACAGGAAGGCCACGCCGCAGAACAGCAGACCGGCCAGGACGAAGCCCCCATAGACCAGGGTCAGGTTCAGCCCCTCGACGGCATCCCGGATCGTCTCCACGCGCCTACCTCCTGCAAACCTTGCGTGGTTCGCAAGGCAGGGCGTCAAACCTGCCTGGACGGCTCCACAGCGGGTGTGCCCACGGGGGTCGCGTCCTGGCAGGAATCCTCCGGGTCCCCATCCATCTGGACCGATTCGCGAGGAAGGAAGGGATCCGGAAACAGGGGCGAGATCCCGCTGTAG
>CAZQPM010000547.1:0-1673 GCA_964595195.1 uncultured Burkholderiales bacterium
GGTTGAATCCCGTGTTGCGGTTGTACCAGCCGAACTCGGTGGTAGCCCGCAGGGAGAGTTCGAAGGCGTCGTCGTAGGTGCCGCGCACCGACAGCACGGTGGCTCCGAACATCAGCAACTGGGCGACCTTGGCCCGGGGGGCTCGCTCGGGCACGAAGATCACCGTGCGCAGGCCCACCGAGGCGCACAGACCCGACAGCGAGGAGGCCGCGTTGCCGGTGGAGGCTGCCGTGATCAGGGGCTCACCCGCCTCGCGCGCGGCCGCGACGGCCACCGCGCTGGCCCGGTCCTTCAGCGAGCCCGTGGGGTTCTGCCCGTCGTCCTTGATCGCCAGGTGGGGGAGACCCAGGACCTGGCCCAAGCACGGGGCCGGGTAGAAGGGCGTGCCGCCCACCCGCAGCGGGGGCAGGCTGTCGGCCGACCGCAGCGGCAGGATGGATGCGTAGCGGGCCAGTCCCCGGGCGGGGGAGTGGCGCAGGACCTCGGGACTCAGCGTGCGCGCGGCTGCCGGGTAGTCGTACAGGACCTCGAGGATCCCGTCGGTGCCGCAGGAGGGGCAGGTGTAGCGAACTTCTTCGGGGGCAAAGGTCCGGCTGCACAGGGCACAGGACATGGAGGCGATGGGGAGGGGAGTCAGACTGGTCATGGCGCCGTCGCTTCGCGGTTCCTGGCTCTTCCCCTGGCCGGCAGACCGTCGTTCGCGGTCGGGACGCGGCCCGGCAACGCGCGGTCGCCCATGCCATCAGCCTGGTCGCCACTTTATTGGACCCGAGACGTTCATGGCCAACGACAAGCTGGTCAAGAAGTACCGACAGCTTCTGAAATGCGGAAGAACCCGATCTCAAGCGGTCCTGGCCGTTGGCATGGACCGCCAGACTGCGTGAAAATGGGAGGCAGGGCACCTGCCATCCGAACCTCGCGAGCCCCGATCCGCCAGGGCCGGGGCTGGGCCTCGACTCGTTTCGAATCAGGACGCTTCGGCGTAGGTGACCGCGGTTGTCGCTGGAGGGATTGCTTCACCGCTCTCCCGGAGGAGTTTCAGGTGTAGGGAGATCGCTTCTCGAATGAGCCGGCGCACTTCCCGGAGGCTCTCTCCTACGGCCACGCAGCCGGGAAGGTCGGGCACATGGGCCCCGTAGCTCATGGGTCCTTTCTCGATGACCACTGCGTACTTCATCCGGGATCGCCTCACTTCCAGCCGGCCTGCCGAAAGATGCCGGCCAGGGTGCCCGGTGGGATGTCCAGGCTCTGCTTGCCGGAGACGGTCACCTTTCCGGGCTTCGTGGGATGCACGAGCTGCCGGTGACTCCCAACCTGCACTTTCAATGTCCAGCCGTCCTCAACCAGTCTCCTGAGTAATTCGCCGACCTTCACTTCCCCAGAATAGCACTTCGGGCCGGGTCCTGCCGAGTACGGCCGGGGGCGTGGGTGCCGGTCCCTTGCGTCGGCGAATACAGGCCTGCAGGCCGTCGATAGGGGGGGGCGATCCCGCAGCCCTCCGGGCTCGTCTGGCGCTGGTTCTCGGAGGCACTGGGGCTTCCGGGCGTCTTCGGAGAAGGACGCCCGGCGGTCGGAGGGCCCACGGATGGGTTCGGGCTCCGTCTCAGGAGGGGGGCAGGGCCCTGGAGACCGTTTCGGGGAATGAAGAAGGGACACCCCTGTCGCGCCATGGC
>CAZQPM010000548.1:0-1671 GCA_964595195.1 uncultured Burkholderiales bacterium
CGGTCATCCGCGTCGGCGCGGCCACCGAGACCGAGCTCAAGGAGAAGAAGCACCGCATCGAGGATGCCCTGTCGGCCACCCGCGCGGCGGTCGAAGAGGGAATCATCCCGGGCGGCGGCACGGCCTTCGTGCATGTCCTGCCGGTCCTGGACCGGATGGAGCTGACCGGTGACGAGCGGGTCGGCCTGGACATCGTCCGCCGCTCGCTGGTCGAGCCGCTCCGGCAGATCGCCCACAACGCCGGCGTCGAAGGGTCCGTGGTGGTCGAGAAGGTCAAGGCCCTCCCGATCGGCCAGGGATACGACGCCCTGAACGGCGAGTACGTCGACATGGTCAAGGCTGGCATCGTGGACCCGGTCAAGGTGACCCGCTCGGCCCTGCAGAACGCGGCCTCCATCGCGGCCATGGTCCTGACGACCGAGGTCCTGATCACCGAGAAGCCCAAGAAGGAAAAGGAAGCCGGCGGGATGCCCGGCGGCATGCCCGGAATGGGCGGCATGGGTGACATGGACTTCTAATCCTCCCCGGAATCCGGACCTGCGGGTCCCGATCCACCCACGCAACAGGCGCCCTCCCCTGGGGGGCGCCTGTTGCGCCTGCAGGGCGCCCGCGCCCGGAGGCGAAGGGGGGGCGACTGCCACAACAGGAGACTCCCATGCCTCTTCCTCGCCTCCTCGCCGCACTCGGCCTTCTCATCCTGACGCTGGGTGCCATGGGTTGCGGCCCTTCGGAAGGCCAGAACGTCATGACCTACCTGGGTTCGGTCACCATCCACGAGCGGCGGCTGCAGGCCACCGCCGAGGAGATCCAGGCCGTGCTCCCGCTACTGCAGAAGACCCCACCGGAGGTTGCGGCCGCCCAGGGCAAGGTCAAGGCCGCCCTGCAATCGGTCCGCGAAAGCAGCGCAGAGCTCAAGAACCTGCACGTCCCCGAATCTGCAGCCAACCTCAGCCAACTGTATGCCCAGGCCTTCCAGGTGGCCCTCGACCGCCTGGAACTGCTGTCCCAGGCCCTGGACCAGGCCGCCGCGGGAACTCCCCGGCCGACCGCGCCCGCCGTGGCCCGCCTCACGGAGTTGAAGGCCCAGGCCGCGGATCTGGACGAGAAGATCCGACTGGCCAAGATCGAACTGGCCAAGGCCTGGCCCGAGGTCCAGGTGCCCGAGGCGGATCCTCCCCCCACCGCCCCCAAGCCGTGAGCGATTCCCGCCTGATCCGCTGCACGGGCTCCTTCCACTGGCCTGAGGTCCCCCCCACCGTCTACAAGGACACCCCGGACTGGACGGCGGTGACGCGCCGGGTCCTCCTGGGGGATTCCGGGGAGGCCACGGACTTCCACGTGCGCTACTTCGAGGTGGCTCCCGGAGGGTTCACGACCCTGGAACGCCACCAGCACGCCCACTGCGTCGTGGTGCTGCGGGGGCGCGGCCAGGTGCTGCTGAACTGCAGCCTCCTGGAGTTGGGATTCGGCGACGTGCTCTACGTGGCCCCACAGGACTCGCACCAGTTGCGCAACGACGACGGAGTGGAACCGTTCGGCTTCCTGTGCGTCGTCGACGCGGACCGGGATCGGCCCACTCCGGCCTGCTGCGAATAGTCCGGGCGTATGGGGTAGCCGGGGAGGCGGGGGAGCCTGGCTGCGCGCGTCCCAAGCGCCGACACCACCGTACAT
>CAZQPM010000549.1:0-1664 GCA_964595195.1 uncultured Burkholderiales bacterium
CGCCCGGCATCCGCGACGGCCGGCAGGCGCGCGCTGTCGGCCCACCGCAACGTCTTCGTGGGCAGCGACGGGCGTGCCACGCACTTCCCCGTGCGCGTCCGGCCCCTACCGCAGGTGGACCCCGAGCCCGAGGAGGAGCCCGAGGCCGCCGCGGTTCCCGGCCGGGCCCGACTGGCCTCCCGCAGCGGCCGGCCCGTGCGGTCCCTCCTGGCCGCGGCGCGGCGCTACCTGGGCACCCCCTACGTCTGGGGAGGCGAGGACCCCACGGGTTTCGACTGCTCGGGCTACGTGCAGTATCTGTGCCGCCTGCAGGGGGTCTACCTGCCCCGCACGGCCGACCTGCAGTTCCTGGAAGGGCGGTCGATCCTCCCGGGTCACGAGAGACCGGGCGATCTGGTGTTCTTTGAAACCTACGCCCCCGGAGCTTCCCACGTGGGCCTCTACCTGGGGGGCGGGGACTTCATCCATGCCTCTTCGGTGGGCTTCGTGCGCATCAGCAACCTCTTCGAGGACTACTTCTCTACTCGCTATCTGGGGGCTCGCCGGGTCCTGTAGGTTCCCTGGCTCCCGTCTTTAGGGATCGAGGCTCCGATGGGGCGGGCCGGGGGTCGCTCCCATGGATATACTTGGATATACTCCAGACGTGGAACCCTACTCCTGCAGTCAGGCCGCCCGGGCCCTGGGGGTCAGCCGCAACACCCTGTTGCGCTGGTTCCGTGAAGGACGCGTCAGCGGCGTCGGTCGGGATCGGCGAGGTTGGCGAGCCTTCTCGGAGGCCGATCTGGATCGCATCCGCCGCGAGTTGGGCGATCCCGCGCTTCACGATCCGGGGCCCGCCGAGTCCCAGCGCTGGGCCCGGGTGCGGGCGTGGCTGCATCAGGTCCCACTCTTCCGAGGTCTCCCGGAGGCGGTGCTGGGGGAACTGGCCCAGGGGGCCCGCTTCCAGGGCTACCTGGCCGGGCAGCGTCTGTTCTCGCCAGGGGATCGCAGCACAGGCCTGCCGGTCCTGGTCAAGGGGCGCGTTCGGTTGTACCGGATCACCGAGGGCGGGCGCGAGCAGACCATGGCCGTGGTGACCCCCTACCAGGCCTTCGGGGAGACCGGCGTGTTCCTGCCCGGGGCTCAGTACCTCTCCCATGCCAGTTGCCTGGAGGGCAGCACCGTCCTCTCCGTTCCGGCGGCCCGCCTGCGCGAGTTGATGCAGGTGCATCCGGAACTGGCCTTCCGCTTCCTGGCATGCTTCAGTCAGCGTCTGGAGGCCCTGGAGGGCCGGATCGAGGAGATGGCCCTGCTCAGTCTCGAACAGCGCCTGGCCCGTCACCTCCTGGGTCTGGTCGGCGGCAGGCCCGGAAGCGGAGGGGCCGTGGAAGTGGAATTGACCATGTCCACGGGTGAACTGGCCTCGCTCCTGGGCGGCGCCCGCGAGAGCCTCAGCCGGGCCATGATGCGCCTCCGCCGCGAGGGATTGGTGGAAGGGCAGGGGCGTCGCCTGGTCCTGCTGGATCCCGAGGCCCTGGCTCGCCTGTGAGGTTGGTCCGGAGTCTGGTCACTGCGCCCCCGAGGGGTGCGTGGCAACCTGATGCCAGCGGGTCCTGGGACCCTGTGTCCAATTCCGGATACCAGGGGGGCAGAGGTCGTCGAGCCCAGGCCGGCGCAGCGCCCGG
>CAZQPM010000550.1:0-1664 GCA_964595195.1 uncultured Burkholderiales bacterium
CTGGGGCGGTAGTATCTAGAACCCGTCCATGTCGAAGTAGTCCTGATCCACCTTCGGGATGGCCAGGGTGCGTTCGTCCTGGACTCCGAGGCCGTAGGCCAGCATCAGGAGCGCCAGCCTCTCGCCGTCGATGAGGACGATCTTCTTCTGGACCTTGTCGACGTAGGCCCTGGCGGCGCCTGAGAACCTGGAGGTCGTGATGAGCACACCCTTCCGCGCCCCGTGCATGTCGAGGCTGCCAGAGAACTGCTGGACCTCGGGCGCGCCGACGATGTTCTCCTGCGCGTTGCGCTTGGCCTGGATATAGATGTTGTCCAAGCCAAGGGGGTCCTCGCGAATGACCCCGTCGATGCCGCCATCATTGGAGAAGGGCGTGACGGTGCCGATCTCCGAGCCCTTCTGGCCGCCCCCGTAACCCATCGCCAACAAGAGGTCGACCACCAGCCGCTCGAAGAACTGGGGGCTCACCTGGCGAACCCGCTCGAGCAGCTCGGAGAGCACCCGCTCGCGGATGGCCTGGAAGGCTTCGTCCAGTCTCTGGTCCGGGGTCTGGTCGTCGGGCTGCGCCCCTTCCCGGGGGGCCTCCTGCGAGGGGTCCACGGGCGGCCCGGGGGCGTTGTCCTTCGAGCGGTGCGGACGATACCAGGCGGCGAACTCCGGGTAGGCCATCAGGTCCTGATTGGTCAGGGCCGAGGGCTCTTTGTCCAGGAGCATCCGGCCGCTTTCGGTGATCTGGTATTCGCCCCGCTTGACGGCCTGCAGCAGCCCTGCCCGCTTCAGGTAGTAGCAGGCCCAGTGGATCCGGCTGTGGAGGACGGTCTGCTTCCCGCTGGGGATCGTCTCCTGGCGCTCATCCTCGGTCAGGCCGAACTGATTGGCCAGCCCATCTTTCAGGTTGCGGGCCGTGTGGGTGGCGCCGTTCTGGACGAAGGCCAGCACGGGCAGCAGGAACTCCTGGTAGGTGGGGATGGACACCTCAAACCTCCGATGCTGCGAGCCTGACTGGGGCTTCCTCTGCCAGGACGGGCGCCCCTGCCTGGCTCACCTGGCCTGCCTCCCCCGCCTCCGCTGGCTGCTGCCCCCGGCCGCTTCGCGCTCCTTCCGGATTCGCTCCAGCAGCACCGAGGCGGGCTCGTCGTCCGGGTCCTGGGGCACCAGCTCGCCGCGGAAGGCCTTGGCCAGGAGGGACCGGTGGAGGTGGTCGAGGTTGCGGCACATCACTTCGGCGTAGGATTCGACTCTCTCCAGGGACTTCAGAAGGGGGCCGATAACACCTACGATGCAGCGCTGCTCGTTGAGGGGGGGGAGAGCCACCGGTAGCGCAGATAGTTTAGTACGATTAATTGAGGCTAGCCCCGTAGTGTGCTTCCCGACGCGAGAGAAGTATTCGGCGCCGACGGTGTTTGCATAGTTGGACAGATACTCTGGTGAGATGGCATTTTCAATTACTCGGACCCGGAAGACGTGATTCTGATGGATGCACTCGTCCAGTTCGCCTTGCCAAACCCACCCACGGCCGAGCTTGTCCCGGTCGCCGCCCTCGTTCATTAGGATGTCGCCCGGAACGAGTCGAAGCGCCTCAATCTCATCCTCTGTGGCCTCGATGCTCTTGACCTCGGTCAAGTCGAGACGGCCTCTCTGCACGTTCGCGACTCGAAGATAGG
>CAZQPM010000551.1:0-1663 GCA_964595195.1 uncultured Burkholderiales bacterium
AGACCAGCCTGGTCATCCAAGCAGAAGAAGCACCCCTCCCGTCGCCGGGAGAGGGGCTGTGCAGTCAGGTGATGGTGAGATCCTCGATGACGGCCCGGGACCAGCGTCCCCAGTCCAGGGGCATGCCGTCGCCTCTGGCCTTGGTGAGTATCCAGTGGCGCCGCATGCCCTCCAGGCTGCCCTCCAGGGCCACGCCGTGGGCGAGGGCGTCCTGGCGATAGGCCCGGCGGGCAGCGTCCGTCAGGAGGCGCTGGAGGGCTGCAGAAAACCCAGGCGGTTGAGCTGTCCGACTATCAGGTCGACCAGGATGGGCAACACCACGGGCAGCATGGCCCGAAGCCATGTGGGGACCTCGATGCCTCCGGGCTCGTCCAGGATGGCCAGTGTCTGGGCGACGACGGCGGCCTTCTTCTCGGGGCCGGTGCCGGTGCCCTCAATGCCGACGACCAGGGTGGCGACCAGGGTGTAGATGATGCGGATTGCGTCCAGGGCTGACTTCATACGTCCTCCTTTTGCCCGGGCTGTGCCGGGCGGTCCTCGGCCTTCACGGCCTGCAGGATGCGCAGCAGGACCCCCTCCGCCGGGAGTCCTGCGTTCAAGTCGGTGATGGCCTGGTCGACGGCGCTACGCTGGCGGTCGATCACGGGCGCCGCGCCAGGATGCCCCAGCCGGTCCCGGGCCCATCGACCATCCACCGCAGGCCCAGGTTGGCTCGCGAGTAGGTGACGTAGCGGCCGTTGCCATACGAGGGATAGCTGCCCGCCGCCAGGTCAAGCTCGCCAGCGGGGTCGTGGACCAGGACGGTCTTGCGCTCGGCGTCGCGGCCGACCACCAGGACCCAGTGCCCGCCGCCTGTCGGGGCGTCGACCGGGCCATGGTGCAGGATGCCGATGGGCACAGGGATACCGGCGTCCAGTTGCCGGTCGATGTCCTCCCAGCGCAACCCCTGGGAGTAGGTGGCCTGGATGCCGCAGTGGCGCAGGGCCGCGAGCTGGGCCGAGGGGTTGGTGGTGTCGCCGAACTGCAGCACACGCTGCAAGTACTGGTCGTCGCCGTTCGGGCCCTGGACAGACCCAGGCTTCAGGGCCTCCAGCAGCATCGCGCAGGACGACGAGAAGCACATGCGTATGGCCTGGCCGGCCACGTCGGAGTCGCCCTGGTAGTAGTAGGGCACGTCGAGGCGGACGGCCCCCTGGGCGGGGCGGTCGCCCAGGTAGACCTTGCCCGCGGCCTGGTCGTAGCCGTAGGGCAGGCCCAGGCGGGCGGCCACCTCCGCCAGGAGGCTCGGCAGGTGCGCGGGGGTGACCCCCGCCAGGTCGATAGGCGGCCGCGAGTTGTCGCGGGGACAGATGAGTCTCACGCGCCACCTCCAGGGACTGCAGAGGGCCCCAACGAGGGGCCCTCTGGGGCAGCCTGCTCAGGCGCGGTTTCTGGTGCCGGGTGACACTCCCGCTCGCGCAGCATGGCCACCGTCGCCTCGAGGGCCGCGCTGCGCTCCAGCGCCCGCTGCAGCTCGGTCGTGAGGTGCTCGATGCGGGTCTCCAGGGTGCGGATGTGTGTCCACAGGTCCCGCTCGGAGACTTCCCGCTGGGCGTAGCGCTCCAGCGACCGCAGGCGCTCTCCGTAGGCCCGGCCCGCGGCGCCCGCCACGGTGCCGACGGCT
>CAZQPM010000552.1:0-1663 GCA_964595195.1 uncultured Burkholderiales bacterium
CGCAGGGATCGCACCACGGTGGCCAGGCGGGACTTGGCTTCGGGCGACAGCCCGGCCCTCTCGGGCGAGGTCACGGACAGGGTCAAGATGCAGGTCTCCTTCCCCGGGACTGGCCTCCGGGCGTGCCAGGAGCCGCGCGGAGGGCCGGGGGGGACTTATTCGCCGGGGGCCCTGCTCCTGTCCGCCGGGCGAGGCGGAACCCTCCCGCGGGGGCTCAGGCTCCTCTGTGGGAAGCTCCGGCGCCGTGCATCGCGTAGCCCAGGATCTTGCAGGCCAGACGGGCCGCCAGGTAGTCCGAGGCGCGGTGCTCGGCCTGGGGGGCCAGCTCGACCAGGTCGGCCGCCACGACCCGGCGCTGGCTGAAGACGGCCTGCAGCAGGTCCAGGGTCTCCTCCCAGAACAGCCCCCCCGGTTCGGGGGTGCCCGTGGCGGGGACCAGGCTGGAGTCCAGGCCATCGATGTCGATGGACAGGTAGACCGGCCCCTCCAGGCAGGCCACGACGTCCTGCGGCGTCCAGCGGCGCCCCCGGGCCCGGAAGTGGCGGACCCGGTGGGCGTTCCGCGCGGCGAAATCGGCCTCGGCGCTGGACATGCTGCGGATTCCCACGCCCACCACGCGCAGGCTGGGGTCGTCCAGGCACCGCCTCATGGCGCAGGCATGGGAATCCGGCAGGCCCTGGTAGGCCTCGCGCAGGTCCGCGTGGGCGTCGATCTGCAGGACCGTCAGCCCCGGAAACCGGGCGGCGGCCGCGCGAACGGGGCCCGGGGTCAGCGAGTGTTCGCCTCCCAGGACCAGCGGGAACATGCCCCGATCCAGGAGCGTTCCGACCACCTCTTCCAGGCGCCCGTGGACCGCGGCGATCGAGTCTTCGGTCGGAAGGGGCGCCAGGGTGGCGATTCCCGGGCAGGCCCCCAGGTCGACCCCGAGCTCCTCGTCCCAGGTCTCGACCTGGTGCGAGGCCTCCAGGATCGCCTGGGGGCCGCCCGCCGTGCCGGCTCCGTAGCAGACGGTGGCCTCCAGGGGACAGGGAACCACCACCGCCCGGGCCGTGTCCAGCCCTTCCAGGTTGCGGTTCTCGTCGCCCAGGAAGCCCTGCTCCACGGGCAGGCAGAGCAGCGCCTCCATCAGGCTCCGACTTGGACCTTGTGGGCCTTGCCGTTGCCGCCGGCCCTCGGGTAGGCATCCCGACTCTCGATGGGTCCGGGGTTCTCGGGCTGGCGGTCGAAGAGGCGGGACAGGTTGCGCCGGGTGCGCTGGCGCCAGGCGCCGCGGTGCCAGGCGTCGCTGAAGATCAGCGGCATCACGCTGGTGGCCTCGGCGTAGACCATCTGCTCCAGGCCGTGGTCCACCTTGCCCCAGGAACTGGCCTCCTTCAGCGTCGAGCTGGAGCAGGCCCCGTCGCGCACGTCGGCCACGGTGATCTGGACGGCATACTTGTGGGCCGGAACCTCGACACCCAGGATCTCGGCGCAGACCACCGTGTCCTGGACGAAATTCTTGGGCACCCCGCCGCCGATCATCACAAGGCCCGTGGTCCCGCCCTGGATCTTCAGCTCGGTCAGCTCGCGGAAGTCCTTGATGGAGTCCATGGTCAGATGGCGACCCGGGTTGCGGACCTGGTGGGTGACCAGGCCGAAGCCGGCGCTGGAGTCCGTGAAGGCC
>CAZQPM010000553.1:0-1659 GCA_964595195.1 uncultured Burkholderiales bacterium
AAGACGCACCTGTCCCGGTTGCTGGAGGAGGTGTCGGCGGGCGCGGAGGTCGTGATCGCCAAAGCGGGACGTCCCATCGCCCGTCTGGTCCCCTTTGAACCCTCCCGCCCGACGCGGATTCCAGGCTCTCTGAGGGGGCGATTGGTCATCCCCGAGGACTTTGATGCCCCCCTGCCTGAAGAGATCCTGCAGGACTTCGAGGGTGGAGGTGCGGCCTGGTGAGGATCCTTCTGGACACCCAGGTCTTCCTGTGGTTCCTGGCCGACTCCCCGAAGCTGTCCCAGGTTGCCAGGAAGATCGTGGCCGAGGCGTCTGAAGCCTGTATCAGTGCGGCAACCATCTGGGAGGTGGCGATCAAGTTCGCTCTGGGCAAACTGGCGGTGCCTCCAGAACTGGTGGCCTCCCAGATCGGCAGCAACGGCTTCATCGAACTGCCCATCCGGGCCCGGCACGCCCTCGAGGTCGCCAGGCTGCCGGTCTACCACCGGGATCCTTTTGACCGCCTCCTGGTCGCGCAAGCGATCTCTGAACCCCTCGTCCTGGTCACCGCTGACGCCCTCCTGGAACGGTATTCCGACCAGGTCATTCGGATCGTCTGAAAGATCGCGACGGCGGTACCGGTGGTCGTGTATTGACGCCCACCCTGGACGGCCGCTTCATTCGACCCCCTCCAGGCCCTCGGCGAGGCTCGGTCCGGATGATCACACGGGCTGCTAGCGCACCTCGACCCGGACCTCGCCCGCGCCGGCCATGTCCTCCAGGGTGATCTGGTAGCGCACCAGGCCGTTCTCGGAGGGCAGCACCCGGGTGCGGTGCTCGACCGGGGCCGTGACCAGCGGATAGTGACCCCTGGGCAGCGGGGGCGTCAGGAACTCGACGGTCGGCGTGGCCGAGAAGTCTCCGGCCACCTTCCCCTGGTAGGTTCCCTTCTGGGAGTCGTAGGTGTGCTCGAGCTGCCAGGCCCCCTGCCCGGCGGGATCGCGGTACTCCATGCGGACCGGGGCGCCCTCCAGGGGCTGGGGCAGGTGCGGGGCCACGCGCAGGCTGGCCTGCCCCACGGCCGGTCTCTCGACGCGCGCACCGCCGACGATCTCCAGCAGGGTGAAGGGGATCGAGGCGTTCGTCCAGCCGAAGCCCGGGCCCTCGCCCTGGGTCTCCTCGTAACGCCCCTTCTGGATCGGGGGGGGGCCGCCGGTGGTGACGTCGTAGCGCTCCAGGATCACGCCGCCCTGGTCGTGGTTGCGCTGGATGGTGTCCAGCCAGCGGGTGGCGTTGCGGCAGGTGGCCTCGTAGCGGCCGTTCCGGGCCTGGGTCTCCAGGGTCATCATGGTCAGCGGAGCCCAGCCGCTGGGGCCGTTCCACTGCATCTCGGGGTGGCCGTAGTCGGAGGCCATGGCCGCCGGGCCGTGCTCCTTCTCGAAGCGCGCCAGGTTGTCCAGGCTGCGCTCCAGCATCCGGGCCTCCTTGGGGTCCTGGGGGTCCAGCATGCCGACCCACAGGGGTGCCACCGTGGGGGCCAGCGAGTCCTGGCTCTTCATCAGGCCCTGACCCTCGCCCTGGAAGACGCGGTCCCGGAACATCCCATCCTCTTCGTCCCAGCACCAGCGGATCAGGTCGGCCTTGCGGGCGGCGGCCTCGGCCTGCCAGCGGGTGGCCTTG
>CAZQPM010000554.1:0-1658 GCA_964595195.1 uncultured Burkholderiales bacterium
TCGGTGGTTCCAACAAGATGGAGGGACTCCCGGTTGATGAGGACCAGCACCCGGAGGCCTGGGCGACCTTGCGTGGCTCCCCACGGGAAGGGTATGATCACCCGGTCCCATTCCTCGGCTTGGAGGTTCCCTTGGCTGCACCCGGTCCGGTCCCCAGCGCGCGCACGCACGTCGTCGAAGGCGTCGAACTGCAACTCGCCCACCCCGACGACCTGCCGATCCGTTGGGTCGGTCAGCAGGAACTGGTGCTCCAATTGCTGGCCGCCTGGTCCGTGCTGGACCCTCGCGATCTGCCGCTGAACCCCCGCCTGATCGGCAAGCCAGGAGTGGGCAAGACGACCCTGGCCTACGCCACGGCCCGCCAGTTGGACCGCGAGGTCTATCTGTTCCAGGCGACCATGGACACCCGACCCGAGGACCTGATCGTCACTCCCGTGGTCGGCCAGGGGCGGGAGATCCGCTACGTGGCCAGTTCGCTGGTGACCGCCATGATCCGTGGGGGCGTCGTGATCCTCGACGAGGGCAATCGCATGAGCGAGAAATCCTGGGCCTCCCTGGCCCCTCTCCTGGACGCCCGGCGCTATGTGGAGTCCCTGGTGGCGGGCATCAAGATCCCGGCCCACCGCGATTTCCGCTTCTGCGCCACGATGAACGACGACTCCAGCACCTTCGAGTTGCCGGAGTACATCCACTCGCGCCTGCAGCCCCAGATCATGGTGGAATTCCCCGAACGCGACGAGGAACTGCTGATCCTGCGCGAGACCCTGCCCTTCCTGAAGGACGACCTGCTGGAGTACATCGCCGACTTCCTGCAACGGGCCCACCGCGCTGACGAGAACTACACGGTCAGGGACGGCATCAACGTGGCCCGCTACGCCTCCCGTATCGCCAGGGCCCAGGGCCGTCAGGCCCCATCGGCCCTGCACCAGGCCATCCGCATGGTGCTGGGCGAGGAGGCCCTGGTCTATGCCACCTGAGCCGGCCGGGGACGGGCCCTTCGCCCTCCAGGACGGCCCTCTGCGCATCGTTCCGGTCTGCCATGGCCGGATGGAATTCGCTGTCGCCGTGCGCCAGGCGATCCTGCACTTCCGCCCCCAGGCTGTGGCCGTAGAACTGCCTCCGGCCCTGGGCGAGGCCTTCCAACGCGCCGTGGAGAGGCTACCCTACCTGTCCGTGCTGGTCTACCCGGACGAGGAGGGGCAGGCCATGTACGTCCCCGTGGAGCCCGCCGACCCCCTGGTGGAGGCCGTGCGGACCGCCCGGGAACTGCACCTCCCGGTGCACTTCGTGGACCTCCACGTCACCAGCTACCCCGAGCACCAGGATCTTCTGCCGGACGCCTACTTCCTGAACGCGGGAGGCCTGAAAGCCTACTGGGAGGCCTTCGAGGCCATGCCCCGGCCGGCTCGCAGCCCCCTGGACGAGTTGCGCGAGTCCCACATGGCAGCCCGGGCCGACACCCTCTCGCGTGAAGGGGAACTCGTGATGGTCTGCGGCATGACGCACGTGCGCGGCATCCGCGAGGCCCTGGCCAGCCAGACGGCCAGGGTGCACCGCCACCGCCCCCTGAGCCTGGTCCAGGTCGCCGACCCCGACCTGGATTCGGTGCGCGAGATCTGCTCGGAGATGCCGCTGGTCAACGCGGTCTACGAGTTCAG
>CAZQPM010000555.1:0-1641 GCA_964595195.1 uncultured Burkholderiales bacterium
TCGGTCGTCTGGGAAAAAAGAGACAACCCTCGACGGTCGGGGGGGGGCACCCGTCGAGGGTTGAAGCTTCTCTTATCCTGTCAGCGGCTCGGCTTGTCGCTTCGCCTGACCTCAGGATACCTGCAGTGGGTTTGGGGCAACAGGTCCGTTCGTCCCACTGGGCCCTGGGAGGATCCTACCAGTCGGCATGGGAGTGTCCCTCGACCGTCCCTTCGGGCTGGGGGTCGGGGTTGAGCTGCCAGTAGCGCAGGTTCAGCAGGGCGGCGAAGCTGACCCACAGCAGGTAGGGGGCCTGCAGCAGGGCGGCCTGGTGGGACAGGGGCCACAGGGCTGAGAGCATGGCCACCACCGAGCCCATCAGGGCCGTGGCCAGCACCAGGCCACCGCCCGTCGAGCGCAGCCCGAAGAAGACGACGGACCAACACAGGTTCAGGAGCAACTGCAGCAGGAAGGTGCCGGTGGCGGCCGGGATGTCGCGCAGGGTGTGGCCCTGCCAGACCATGAAGAAGGAGACCGCCATCAGGGTGTAGAGCAGCGTCCAGACCGGCCGGAAGACCCAGGCGGGGGGCGCGATGGCGGGCTTGCGCAACTGACGGTACCAGGTGTCGATCTGGGGCACGGTGACCAGGGCCCCGATGGCGCCCACGCCGTAGCACAGGGTCAGGACCACGAAGAACTTCCAGATCTCGTCGGACATCGGGCTGCCCCTTCCTTCCAGGTCTTCCGGCCACTTCGGGCCACCTCGGGCGATTCCGTCCCGCCGCGCGATCCTCCTGTCGAGCGTTCCCCCGGGGGGGGATCCGGGGGATGGGGGAGGAGCTGACCCGCCGAAATCCAAGAGAGGGCTTGTGACTGCTTCGCCTGGCACTGGCTGAGACCGTTTCCCTGGCGGAGGTCCTGAGCCCTGAGGCGGCCCGTGCCCGCCAGGAGCGCGCGCCTGCGTGGGGGCGGGACGGTCCGGGCTGCTGACCAGACGTCACCCGGAGGAATCGTGAGCACCTGCATCTTCTGTAACCCCGACCCGTCGCGGGTCTTCTACGAGGATGAATGGGTCCGAGCCTTGTGGGATGCCTTCGCCGTGTCTCCCGGGCACGCCCTGATCGTGCCGCGGAGGCACGTGTCCGACTGGTGGCAGGCCACACCCGAGGAGCGTCGGGCCCTGACCGAGGCGACCGTGGCTGTCCGGAACGTTGTCGAGAAGGCACAGACTCCGGACGGCTACAATATCGGCGTCAACGTCGGCACCGCTGGTGGCCAGACCGTCTTCCACCTCCACCTCCACGTGATTCCCCGTTTCCGAGGAGACGTTCCGCAGCCTCGGGGTGGAGTTCGGTGGGTCATCCCGGAACGGGCGGACTATCTGCGGCCTTCTTAGCCAACCGGGCAGGCAGCCACTCCCCTGATTCCGCCTGCCATGCAGAAGAACCTGGAGCGCCTTTGGGAGAGGCAGAGAAGCTGTGGGGAGACTGCGGCGGTCGCCAAACTGAGTGTCCTAGGACCAGTGGCCCGAGAAAGGCGTCATCTCTCTGGAAGGCCAGGGCTGGGGCGTTGGATCCAGGTGGGAGGCGTGCCGGGTGTGCAGGCCAACGTGTTCAGGCATCTGGAGGTAGGAGGGAGGCGTAGTCCTCACCGGTGATCTCC
>CAZQPM010000556.1:0-1639 GCA_964595195.1 uncultured Burkholderiales bacterium
GTTCCGGGACGGGCCACCCCCTCGGGGACTGGAGACCACCTGGCTGCGGGCCGCGGGCGCTCCGGGTTGGGAGGCCTCCGGCTCTCCTCGATCGGCCTGGGGACGTACCTGGGCCCCCCCGATGAGGCCACCGACCACCTCTACGAGCAGGCTGTCGGGGAAGCCCTGCGCCTGGGCTGCAACGTGCTGGATTGCGCCATCAACTATCGCTTCCAGCGCTCCGAGCGGGCCCTGGGCGCCGCCCTGCGGACGGCCCTGGCCGGGGGCCTGGACCGGGAGGCGGTGGTGGTCTGCACCAAGGCCGGCTTCATCCCCCTGGACCCCGAGACGATGGGGGACCCCGACCGCTACCTGCGGACCGAGCTTCTGGAGCCCGGCATCCTGGACCTGGGCGACCTGACGGGAACCCACGCCATGACGCCCCGGTTCCTGCGCCACCAGGCCGCCTGCAGCCGGAGGAACCTGGGTCTGGAGACCTTGGACCTCTTCTACCTGCACAACCCGGATGTCGAGCTTCGGGGACGCGCGCCGGAGGATTTCTGGATGCGCCTTGTGGCCTGCCTGGAGGAGTTGGAGCGGATGGCCGACGACGGCTGGATCGGCGGGTATGGCCTGGCCACCTGGAAGGCCCTGCGCGTCCCCCCCGAGGACCCCGAGCACCTTTCCCTCGAGCGCGTGATGGCCCTGGCCCGCGAGGTGGGGGGAGGGGGACATCACTTCCGGGCCGTTCAGGCACCCTTCTCGCTGGGGATGCCCGAGGCCCTGGTGGCCCCGACCCAGGTACTCGGCGGGCAAAGGGTTCCGCTCTTCCAGGCTGCGATCGGGTCGGGGCTGAGCACCTTCGCCAGCGTCTCCCTGGGCCAGGGGGCCCTGACGGCCCGGCTGCCCATGGTCCTCCAGCACGTCATGCCCGACCTTCCGAACGATGCGGCGCGGGCGCTGCAGTTCAACCGGTCGGCTCCGGGGCTGACCACGGCGCTGGTCGGCATGAAGAGCCTGGACCACGTGCGCGCCAATCTGGCCCTCCTGGACCGCCCGGTACTTTCGCCCGAGGCCCTGGAGGATTGCCTGGAGGCGGTCCTGAGCTGAGGCCCGGGGGGCCCCGAGCGGGGGGGCGGGTTTTCGCCCGCCTCGCTCGGGGGCCGGCGATCAGTACCCGGTGCAGTATTGGAAGTGCATCGGGTCGTTCTCGAGTTGCTGGAAGCCGTGCTTCTCCATGATGGCCGCCACCTGCTTGTAGCGGTCGGACGTCCGCGAGGCGTTCATCCCCATGGGGTACTCGCCCGCGTTGAGGTCGACGGCGATCGCCCAGGCGTGGGTGCTCCAGGTCGAGCCGCCGCGCTTCTTGCGCGGGTTGTAGGTGCCGTCGAAGCTGGAGATTTCGTCGGACAGGCCGGCGGCCTGGATCTCCTCGAAGGCCGCCCGCAGGTCCCCGGCGACCTTCCGGTTCACCGTCACCGAGACCATCTCT
This sequence comes from uncultured Burkholderiales bacterium, assembly GCA_964595195.1. Lineage (GTDB taxonomy): Bacteria > Vulcanimicrobiota > Xenobia > Xenobiales > Xenobiaceae > CAZQPM01. Next base: position 1,472 of record CAZQPM010000556.1, read on the forward strand.
CCGTTGGGGCCGGCAGGCATCTTCTCGGTGACCAGGTTCGAGGTGTCACCCGGCTGTCCGAAGGCGGCCACGATCTCGTTGTAGCCGTGGGGCACCGGGATGCTGGCGCCCGAAGCGTAGGGGTCGACCGCCGTCGCCTTCAGGAGGGCCAGCGCGTCCTGGCCGGCC
>CAZQPM010000557.1:0-1636 GCA_964595195.1 uncultured Burkholderiales bacterium
GCTGCCGTCCTGCTGGTTGTCGCCGGGGCCGGCCTGGTCTGGATTGCGGCCGATGCCGCCCCGCCCCTGGAGCACTCCGGCCGGTCGATCCAGGACAGCATCCTGCTGTGGAGGCGCCTGGAGGCCGGCCTGGGCCCCGGAGCGGACGACTACCCGCCCCTGGCCAGCCTCGTCAGCACCGTCTTCTACCGGCTGTGGGGCCCGTCCCGCCTGGTCGCCCTGGGTTCGCAGTTCGTCTTCCTGGTGCCCTACCTGGTCGGTTGCTGGTGGGTCGGGCGCGAACTGGGAGGGCGGGGCGGCGCAGCCCTGACCCTGTTGGCGGCCGCGGGGAATCCCTGGATGGCAACCCACCTGCACGGCTACTACCTGGAGGTCGGCACCACGGCCCTGGTGGCGGCCGCCCTGGCCCTGCTGCTGGCCTCCCGGGGGGGGCGAGTGCCCGGCCCGACGCTGGCCCTGGGCGTGGTGGCCGGGTTGGGGATGCTGTCCAAGTGGTCCTTCCTGCTCTTCATGGGGCCAGGCCTGGTCTGGCCGGTCCTGGTGGCTACGGCCCGGAAGGGAGGCCCGCGATCGCTCGGCCTGGCCAGCCTGGGTTGTCTGGCCTTCACGCTGGTACTCCTGTCGGCTTCGTGCGAACTGGCCGCCCGGGGCTTCCCCTGGGTTCCCTACGGCCTGTGCCTGCTCGCCTGGCTGCTGCTGGGGGTCCTGGCCTGCCGACGCTGGCGCGCGTCCGGATGGGACGCCGGCATCGGAACCGCCCTGGCCTGGGCCCTGGGCTTCCTGGTCAGTGGGTGGTGGTACTTCCTCTCCATCTGGGAACTGCAGACGAAGGCTGCGGGAGACGCCGGTCAGGGTTTTGCGATGGACGTCAGCCTGCTTCGCCTGGTGGCAACCCTGGCCACCTGCGCCTGGGGCGCCCCCGTGTGGCTGGCTGCGGGAACCCTGGCCGGCGGGCTCATCCGGCCCCTGCGCGTGGCCACGCTGCTGGCCTGGAGCGGGATCCTGCTGCCGCTGGTCTTCTACCTGACCTGGCAGGTCCCGCCGGGCCCCCGGTATGTGCTGCCCGCCACCGTCCTGGTCCTGGCCGTGTCCTTCGGTTGGTGGGGGAGGGTGAGGTCGGCCCCACCGGTCTTCGGCGCCCTGTTGGTGATCCTGGGGTGGGTGCAGGTCGGTTCCTGGATGGCACCGATCGCGGCCCGGTGGCCCGCGCTGACGCTTGAGCGCGTGCCGTTCGGGCACATTCCCCGGATCCCCGCCCCGCAGTCCCAGGGTCCGCCCTCGCAGGCCACGGCGACGCGGATTCTCTCCGAACTCCAGGCGTCCGGCGAGCAGCGCATCACGGCCGTGCTGCAACCTGGCGGGCGGTTGGACCCCGACATCCTGATCCTGGACGCGATCCTCAAGGGGAGGGCCCTGGACATCAAGCACGTCCTGGAGCCCGATCGGGAGCCCCCGCCGCAGACCTCGCTGGTCCTGGTGGTGGGTGAGTCCCGGGGCCCCGTCTCCTGGCTGGAGGGCTATCGCCTGCTGGAGTGCTGGGAGGCTCCCGGTTGGGGACGGTGGTGCCTGTATCGGCATCCGTCGCGTCGGGATCCCAGGTCGATCCGCTGAGGTGGGTCCCCTCATGGGCGGGTGG
>CAZQPM010000558.1:0-1626 GCA_964595195.1 uncultured Burkholderiales bacterium
CCGAGTTTCCCAGGGCAGCCATGAACCAGGGCATGCGCACGATCCTGTGCGTCCCCATCGACCACAGGGAGAGCACCGTCGGGGTGATCAGCGTCATGCACCGCGCCGTGGTGCAGCACGCCCCCAGCGAGATCAACCTGCTCAGCGCCCTGGCCAGCCACGCCGGCGTGGCCATCGAGAACGCTCGGATCTACGCGGAGAAGGAACGGGTGGCCGCCCTCCTGCACGATGCCCTGATCCCGCGCCGAGGCCTGGGATACCCGGGCCTGGAGGTGGGACACCGCTTCGAACCCTCGCGGGACCTGTCGGGTGACTACTACGACCTGATCCCCCTGGGGCCCGGGCGTTGCGGTCTGGTCATCGCCGACGTCTCGGGCAAGGGGGCCGAGGCGGCCATCCAGACCATCCGGGCCAAGCACCTGCTGCGCTCCTTCGCGATGTCGGGGCATCCGCCTCGCGAGATCCTGCGCCTGCTGAACGCCCACCTGAGCCGGGACGAGTCCGAGGAGGGCCGCCAGATCACCGTCTTCTACGCCGAGGCCGACCTGAACACGAGGCGCCTGTACTATGCCTGCGCCGGGCATGAGCCCGCGCTGCTGTGGCACCCCGAGGGCACGCTCCGCACCCTGGAGGCCGACGGGATCCTGCTGGGGGCGGTCCAACAGGCGACCTTCGAGGAGAAGTCGGCGGAGATTCCCGAGGGCACGACGCTGTTGATGTACACGGACGGGATCACCGAGGCTCGCAGCACGTCGCGCGCGTTCTTCGGTCCCGAGCGCCTCACGGAGACGGTGTCCCAGTATGGGATGGGGGAGAAGGCCCTGTCCCCGCAGTCCCTGGCCGACCGGCTCTACAAGAAGGTGCGGAAGTTTGCGGACGAGAGGTTGAACGACGATCTGTCGGTCCTGATCGTCCGCTTCTGAGTCGGCGGGCAGGATTCCCGCCTCCGGGCCCCGAGATCCCCGGGAACGCAGTTCAGGCAGGGAGGGCTTCCATGGAACCGGATTACCGAGCGCTGGCCCAGGCCTGGGTCGAAGGGGACCCGCGTTGCCGCGATCTGGGTCAGGGTGACCCGGAACGGGCTGCCCGACTGACCAACCGCCTGGCCGAGGCCCTGGAAAGGCGGCGCCGCGAAGTGGGGGGCGGGCCCCGGGTCGCGGACGGCGACCTGGTCATCCAGGTGGATCGGTCCCGGTTCGTTCCGGGCGCCGCGCTGGATGAGGAGGCCCTGGAGGAGGTGGCGGGACACGTGGCGGACCACGTCGCTGGCCTCCGGGTCCCGGAAGACCCCGCCCTTCCGGGTCGCGCCGACTGAGCAGGCTTCTACCCGGCCAGGGGCTTCTGGAAGATCATCACGTACTCGTGCTTGAAGAGGTAGAAGCCGCCCTTCAGCGCGCGATACTTCCAGAGGTTCGTCGCCAGGCCCTTGCCTCTCTCGTTCCCCTGGATGTCCTTGACGTTCAGGGACTTCAGGCGAAGTCCCGCGCGTCGGCAGACCTCCAGGCAGCCGAAGCCCAGGGGGATCCATTCCCCCTTGTGATACTTGTCGCCGATGACCAGGGCCATGAAGCGGCCCGGCCTGAGGATCGCCACGGCGCGGCGCGCGACCGCCTCGAAGTGGAGGGA
>CAZQPM010000559.1:0-1608 GCA_964595195.1 uncultured Burkholderiales bacterium
AGAGCTGGAAGTCCGAGGTCACGGGCGAGGGACGGCCTCGGCGCGCAGGGCGGAACAGACCAGGTCCAGGACCCGCCAGGCCAGGAGCGCGAAGAGCCCGCCGACCAGGGCCCGGGAGGCCACAAGGAAACCCACGAGGACCGGCAGGGTGAGCTGCGCACCGAGGTCCTGGGGGACCAGCCGCGCCAGCGTCTGCGCCGGGGGGCTGCCCAGGAACAACCAGCCGGTGGTCAGCCGCCACCCCAGGGAGAGCTCGTTGGAGAGGACGCCGGCCAGCACCAGGGAGAGGCGGCTCAGGCCCGCGGTCGACAGGATGACGTCGATCAGGGCCGCCTCCAACACGATGGCGGGCAGGGCCATCAGCTTGAAGGAACCGGTCAACACGAAGTTCAGGAAGGCGGTCCCCAGACCGATGGCCAGGATCGCCCCGCGCCGGGGCACCCGCTGGAAGCCCACGGCGTAGACCACCAGGTTCAGGCCGACCATCGTCGAGCCGGCCATGGGAAAGTGGGCGGCCCGCAGGTAGTTGCCCACGGTCATCTCCAGGGCCGCGTTGCAGGCGGCCAGCATGGCCAGGGTGGCCGCTTCGCGCGTGGACCAGATGGGCCTCAAGACTCGACCTCCCGGGCCGCGGACAGGAGCGCCGCGTCCTCCCCCGGGCGGCCCGCCTGCGCCTCGGGGGAAGGGTTGCGGACGAGTCCCTCGCAGGCCCGGCTGAAGACCGCGAACTCCCGGTCAGCACAGGCCTGGATGCTGCGCTGCAGTTCCCGATACCGGGCCAGGAACGCAAGTCCGGCTTCCGTCAACCCGGCCCCGCCGCGCTCGGCCCCTCCGATGCGACGGACCAGCAGCCGCACCCCCAGGGCTCCTTCCAGGCGTCCCAGGAGTCGATGGGCCTTGGCGTAGGACATCCCCAGGACCTGGGCTGCCTGACGGATCGACCCGCTGCGCTGGACACCCTCCAGGAGCCACAGGGGCCCGGCCCCCATGAATCGCTGGCCGTCCGGGTCGAGAAGGGCCAACCGCACCTCGACTTGCATGGCCGTTATACTACCACGGAGAGAACGGCAGGGGAAGCCATTCCCGGGAGACAGGGTGTCGGGGGGCCGGACGCCAGGGCGTCTGATGGCCGACGAACCTGGCCAGGATCCGTGGCCGCTCCCGACCACGCTGGCGATGGCCCGACGCGCAGGGTTGGGCGACAGGCCGGCAGAACATCCGGGGCATGAGCCTCGACTCCCCCGCCCTGCCCGGCCTGTCCCCCGACCTTTCCGACGCGTCGCGGCCCCGGCACCAACTGCTGCCGCCATGGAACGTGGTGCTGCTGGACGACGACCACCACACCTACGAGTACGTCGTGGAGATGCTGGCGCGCCTCTTCGGACACCCCCAGGAGTTGTGCTGGCAGATGGCTCGCGAGGTGGACCTGGTGGGTCGGGTCGTCGTCTGCACGACCCACCGCGAGCGGGCCGAACTCGAGCAACAGCGCATCCACGGCTATGGCGCCGACTGGCGGATCCTGGCCTGTCGGGGCTCCATGAGCGCGATCATTGAGCCCGCCTCCGGCGGGTAGAACGCCCGCCTCCGGGCCTCAGCCGCGGACCCCGG
>CAZQPM010000560.1:0-1591 GCA_964595195.1 uncultured Burkholderiales bacterium
CGGCTCGGGCAACCCGGGCGATCAGGTCCTCGGCCAGATCCTCCTGGCCCTCCCCGACGTTGCCGATGAAGACCACCACGACCACCGGGTTTCCCGGACGGATCTGGATGATGCCCGCGTCGTTGACGATCCCCGCCAGGGTGCCGGTCTTGTGGAAGACCCGGGTTCCAGGTGGAAGCATCCGGGGAATCCGGGTGTTGTACTTCTGACGGGATAGGACCCCCAGGCAGTAGTCCGTCCACCTGGAATCCAGGATCTCACCCTTCCACAGCTTCGCGAGCAGCTCGGCGAAATCCGAGGACGACCCGAGGTTGTCGACCGCGGCGGCGACATCCATGTTCTCGGTGTGACTCTGGCGGGCCGCCGAAGCGTCCTCGGCAGCCTGGAATCGGGCCAGGGAGAGGCCCCGGTTCTCCTCTTCCACCTCTCGGGCGACCCGGTGCCGGTCGGCCGGGCTCATCCTGCGCCAGGTCGAGGCGATCCGACGCGGGTCCATCCCGCGGAACGGGCCGCCCAGGCCCAGGCTGACCAGCCAGGCCGAGCGGTTCTTCAAGTGGATGTCGGATTCGCGCAGACCCAGATCCGACATCAGGCGGTTGACGCTGTGCACGCCGATGAGTCCGAAGACCAGGTCGGTGGCGGTGTTGTCCGAGACCGTCTCCATCAATTCGACGGCCTGGCCCAGCGGGATCCGGCTTCCCGCGGGCCGGTGCTGCAGTCGGCCACTGCCGATGCACTTGTCCTCTTCGCGGATCACCAAGGGACGGTCCAGGCCCAGACCGGTCCGACCCTGCTGGATCTGGCGGGCCAGTTCGATCATGATCGGCACCTTGAAGACACTGGCCAGGGGCTGGGGCCGGTCGCCGTCGAGGTCCACCCGCTCGCCCGTGGGCAGGTGCAGGACGGTCAGGCCGACCCGCAGGCCGGGGCTCCTCCGGACCAGGGTGCCCAGGCGTGTCCGCAGGGCCTGGACCCGGGTCGGGCTGGCGCTGGCCGGTGGCGGCGACGACCGGGGTGCGCGCCGTCCGGAGTCACCGGCGGGCGACGCGACGGGGGAGGGCGAGGTCGGGCGAACGGGTGTGGCCGTCGGGGCCTCGCCGGGCGCGGCGCAGCACGCCCCGGTCAAGAGGAGGAGGGCCAGGCCGACGAGGGCGCACGCGTTCCGTCGGGTCAGCCTTACGATGGTCTGTCTCATGACGATCCGAGCCCTTCGCACCCCGACTCCAACCTCCCTACCCGGAGCCCCGGGAAGGGCCCCGAAGGCGTGCGCAGGTCTGGGCCTGCCAGGGAGCGGTCCCGCCAGAGGGAGTCCTCAAGGGCGAGGCTCGACGTTCAGTTGTCGGGCGTCAGGACCGGCAGGTCGTGTCCGCCTCCGGGGACGGATGGGGGATTCGGAGCGACTGCCGGGGCAGGCGCCGGATGCGGCACGGGAGGCGGCGCGGCTCCGGGTCGGGCCTCGACGGCGGGGGCCACCGGGACTGTGGGGGGAGGAGCCGCCGTGCGCAGGGGCGCCGGAGGCACCTGGGGGAAGACCGGAGCGTCCGGGCGGGGGAGGCCCGACGGGGAGGGCGGTGATGGGGCTTGAGGCGGC
>CAZQPM010000561.1:0-1576 GCA_964595195.1 uncultured Burkholderiales bacterium
CCAGCGAAAGTGGGCGGGACGCGGCCCCATAGAGTGGGCGTCAATACCCGAGGAAGCCCGGGTCGACTATGCTACATTCAAAGACAACAACTGGGTCACGGTTCCCGCCACGCCCTCTCCCGACCCGGCCTCGACCTGAGGCGGGCATGAAGCGGGCCAGCCCACTCCACCAGGGGCCCGGCGGACTGCCTCGACCGCCGCCTGGAACTGAGCCACCAGCGCCCCCCTGCGAAGGGGAACTGATGCGGGCGGGGCGGGGCTTTCAACTGGCGCATCCCAGGAAGTTCGTCGTTCTTCGAGAGGATTGAAGGCGAAGTGTTGGGGCGAGGCGGCCATCCAGGAAGGAACAGCCCGACTGGACGCCCCCGACAAGTGCTCACCCCCCCCGAGAAATGCCCCAGCGACCAGATCTGAGTTCTCAGGTCACCTGATCGGCTTCCCGCGGAACCGCTGATCGGCTTCCTGCGGAATCGGCGATTCCTCGGCCAGGCGCTCGACAACCTGGCGCAACGCCTCTTTTCCCGACCCAGGCTACATGGGAGTCGTGGATCTGGTCACGGAACGGTGAGCGCCCCAATATAGATTGGCAGGAAGGGGCCGGGGGAGGCGGCCATGACCAGGCGGGGCACCATGTTCGAAAGACTGAAGGCCGCCAGAGCGGTTCGACCCCACGGCACTGCGAGACGCCCACGGTCTGCGCGCTGTTTCAGCTCTCCAGATCCTGCAGGCGAAGGCCGGTCAAGCGGGCTACCGACTCGGGGGGCATACCCTCCTCCAGCATCCTCCGAGCCGTTTCCAACATAGCCTGGCGCCCCCGCTCCATGCCCCGTTCCAGCCCCTGCTCCAGCCCCTCGGCAACCCCGTCCAGGTGCGCCTGTTCCATGCGGGTGGCCTCGTCCCGCACGGCCTTCATGCGCATCTCGATCAACTCTCGCACCTCGTAATCGGCGCGAGCGTTCCTCATGGAGTCCAAGGCCATCTCGATTCCCTCCTCCTGCCTGAGGCTCTCGGGAACGCAGGCTTCGCCAGCGTCATAGAGCTCTCCGAACTTCAGCACGTGCAGCCACTTCTCGAACGGCGTTCGCAGTTCGTATGGCTTGTTGCGACGGAACTTGGCCAACTCGATGAAGTGCAGTTCGAAGATGTCCGTAAGTTCCCGGTCCTGTTGGCGGTCGTGCAGTCGGAAGGTGCTGTGCAGCTCCTCCTGGTCCCGGAACAGCACGAAGTCGCACAGCGAGATGCCTACGGTCCGGGCGATGTGACTGTAGGACTCGCCTTTCTCGAGTTGCCCGGCGAACATGCGCGCCAGGTAGTACAGCGCCCTCTGGATGTAGGCCGGCTGGCCGGCGACCTGCACCTCGATGTTGTAGAGCCGCCCCTGGCCGTCCCGAGCCTTGACGTCCAGCACCACGCCCTTTTCCAGCAGGTGTTCCTTGTCCAGGTTGGGATTGAGGATCTCCAGGTCGACGATGCGATCGCTCCCGGAGAGGACCAGCAGGGCGTTCAACAGGGCGCGCAGGACCGGCCGGCTGGATTCGGATCCGAAGACGATCTTGAAGATGATGTCGTTGAGCAG
>CAZQPM010000562.1:0-1572 GCA_964595195.1 uncultured Burkholderiales bacterium
CCAGTCCGCGACCTGCGCCCGGGCCCTCCACCCAGGCCCCCTCGCGCGCGACGCTCCCGGGCATCTCCGCGTCGGCTCGGCGATTCCTCCTGACCGGCCTACCAGACGTAGTCCTTGGCGATCTCTCGGACCCGGTGTCCGGACAGCACGTGGAATACCCGGATCTTCTTGCAACTGATGGGCGAAAGCTGCCCCAGGGGCAGGTAGACCACCTTCTTGCCCAGGCGGGCCGCGAAGGTCCGGAACCACGTGCGGGGAGGCCTGGCTGCCACGTAGACGACGTGTCTGTCCTGGCTGTAGTCGATGGCGGCCATCAGCAAAACCTCGGCCTTGGTGCGGGCCTCGCCGTAGGCCGGGTCGGTCCAGACGTCCATGAGTCGGCCGGGCGGGTAGGTCAGCATGAAAGCCCCGTACTCGCAGCGCGCGATACCGGGGCCGACCACCTTGGCCGACACCGGCGTCGCGTAGAAGGCCATGTCCGATTCCTGGTCGTGCTCGCCGTGCCAGGACATGGCCCAGGGGTAGCGCTCCTCCTCCAGATCCTCGTCGAAGACCATCACCACCGAGCCGGCGCCACCCTTGACCCGCTGAACCTCGCGGACGTAGATCTTCTGGCCCTGGGGCCAGTTGCGCAGCGTCTCGCGCATCTCCAGACCGTCCAGCATGGAGGTGGAGAACTCCTCTACCCGGGTGCGCTCCTCCGACAGGACCTGCAAGGCCTTCTTCTGCAGGTAGCGCCCGAAGTCTTCGATGATCACGTCCTCAGGGGGGTACGAGCAGATCGTGCCCCGCTCGAACTCGCGGGCCCAGTCGCCGGGGTTCTCCTCCTGCGGGCGGGCTTTGACCGGCACCCGGACCAGACGCTCGCGCAGTCGGGGGAAGCGGCGCCGGAAGCGCATGGTCTTCACGCCGTCCAGGTAGACCTCGCCGGCCCGCACCTTGATGGGCACGGTCCCATCGCCGGCTTCGGTCCAGGGATAGAAGCTGCCCAGGTCCCAGACCTCGTAGGCATAGTTGTCGTCGGCCACCCCGCGAGCCGAGACCACGCACGGGTAGAGCCCCGGCAGCAGTTGCCCCTGGAGGCGACTGTAGTTGCCGGCGAACTGCACCAGGACCCGGCGCTGCCAGGCTTTGAAGGCTTCACCGGTATTCTCTGAGTAGTGGACGGCCGCACGCTCGAACAGGGCCGCCAGGAGGCGTTGGCGATCCAGGAAGGGCCTGCCGGCCAGTCCCCCCAGGAAGGAGCGCATGTCCGGGCGGCGGTCCGGCACCGACCGGAACTTGAAGATTCGGGCCCGGGGAGCCTCCGGAGCGCCGGGAAGGTGAGGGGCTCCAGTCAGCTCCTGGCCCGGCAGGCGCAGGCCGGGATCCCGCATGGCCTGCAGGTAGCGGGCGACGGCGCGCCGCACCTCGGGCGGCACATCCTGCTCCTTCAGGTGGCCCGGGCTCATCCCCAGCAGGGCCTCCAGCGAGCGGATGGCATCCTGGCCCGACAGGCTGTCCAGGCGGCCATCCCCAGCAGGGCCTCCAGCGAGCGGATGGCATCCTGGCCCGACAGGCTGTCTAGGCGGC
>CAZQPM010000563.1:0-1570 GCA_964595195.1 uncultured Burkholderiales bacterium
GGGGCGGGCGGCGGATCGGGGGGCGGGGTGCGAACTTGACAGGACGCCGAGTTCCCCTACCATGCCTTCGACAACATGGACAGGGGACATCGCTACTACGACCAGATCATGACGCTCTTCGCGGGCGTCCTGCTGATTTCCAACCTGGGCGCCGTCAAGCTGGTGGCCTTCGGCCCGATCCTGACCGATGGCGGGGCCGTGCTCTTCCCCCTGGCCTACATCTTCGGCGACGTGCTGACCGAGGTCTACGGCTACCGACACACCCGACGCGCCATCTGGATGGGGTTCTTCGTGATGCTGCTGGCGGTGGCAGCGCTGACCCTGGTGCGCTATCTGCCTGCCGCCCCCGAGTGGCGTGACCAACAGGCCTTCGAGGCGATCCTGGGCTTCTTCCCACGGATCGTGGTGGCCAGCCTGGTCGCCTACCTCTTCGGAGAGTTCGTGAACTCCTACATCCTGGCCCGGATGAAGGTGAGGTCCCGGGGACAGCACCTCTGGAAGCGCCTGATCGGGTCCACCGTCGCCGGTCAGTTCTTCGATACGGTGATCTTCGGGGTCATCGCCTTCGGTGGGATCCTGGGGCCACAGGACATGGCCCGCTTCGTGGCGATCGGTTGGGCCTTCAAGGTCGGGGTCGAAGTGCTGATGCTCCCCGTGACCTACCGCGCGGTCGCCTGGCTGAAGGCCGGGGAGGGAGAGGACCACTACGACCTCGAAACCGACTGGACCCCGCTGAGCCTGAGGGTCTGACGCAGGGGGAACCTGGTTCTTCGGGGGGACTGGGACGAGGAGGTCGCGAACATGGGACGCCACAGCCAGATTCTGGGGATCGGGCTGGTTGCAGCCCTGGTCGGCCTGGCCCTGGGCGGCTGCAAGCCGGCCCGCATGGACGAGGGACGACTCCTCCAGGAGCAGGCCCAGAACCTCACGGTCCAGGGGCGGGGCGCCTTCGACCAGGATTTCCGGTTCGGGCCCTATGCCGTGACCGGAATCCGAAGGGACTGGACCGAGCGCACCGCCTGGGGCGTCTTCGGCTTCCAGGATGCCCAGGCCCGGCAACGATTCGAATTCCGCCTGGCGGGGGCGTCGAACTGGGTCGGTCACTGTGCCACGGGACTGGACGAGAAGACGCTGCGCGGCCTCGTGGGCGAGCGTTCCGAGACGAAGATGCAACTGGCCTCGGACACCACCTTCGTGGCGACGTTCACGGGCCCGCCGGGCAGGGCCTGGCGGATGATCCTGACCCGGGCCACCGGTGAGCAGGTCATGAAGGGCTTCCTCACGGACGAGGAGACCACCCTGCGGGTCGAGGGCACCCGAAAACTGGCGGGCACGAGCATGCCGCTGGGGCAGGCCTCAGGCTACTTCTTCAGCCAGGGCGAAGCCCACCTCGCGGCCGTCGACGTGATCAACGACGGCCGGGTGCTGCTGGGGCCCATCGGATCGACGGCGACCCGCGAGGCCGTGGCCTGCGCCGCCTCCGCCCTGCTGCTGTTCCAGGACCTGGGCGAGTTTCGCTAGGAGCCTGTGTGATTATCCGGACCGAGCATCGCCGAGGGATTTTGCGTTC
>CAZQPM010000564.1:0-1569 GCA_964595195.1 uncultured Burkholderiales bacterium
CGCACGCTGCCTCCAGGGCGATGCTTCCGCTTGGGAAGAGGTCTACCGCAGCCACTACGCGCGCGTCAAGCAGGTCATCGGTTGGCGTCGCTGGGGCTTCAGTCCGATCGAGGTCGAGGATGGGGTCCAGGAGGTCTTCCTGCAACTGGTGCGCTCGTTGCCCGGATTTCGCGGCGAGGCCAGTCTGGCCACCTTCCTGACCCGCCTGGCTCGCAACCGGTGCATCTCCAACCTGCGCCGCAAGACAGCGCAGAAGCGGGGGCGCGAGGAGTTGTCGGCAGCCATCGACGGCGAGCGGGACGAGGAGATGCTGTACGCCCCCGCCATCGAGGACGACCCCGGCCCCGAAGGAGCCCTGATGGCTGCCGAGGACAGCCGTGCGGTGGCCCGGGCCCTGCAGGCGCTGTCTCCGGAGTGCCGCCAGGTCCTGCACCTGCGCTACTTCAGGCAGTTGGCCTACAAGGAGATCTGTGCGGCCTTGTCGTTGCCCTTGGGCACCGTCTGTTCCAGGTTGAAGCGTTGTCTTCTGCATCTGCGCGGCCAGATCGAGTCGGGGGTCGTTCCAGGGGGGCCGCGGTCGTGAGGACGGGGAATTTTTCCTGCTCGACCGCGACGATTCCCTCGGACTTCACCTGGCGGAAGGGTGCTCAGCAGAGATGACGTGCGACAACCAGCCCATCGCGGAAATGCTGGTCCCCTTCGTGGAGGGGGCCCTGGTCGAGGCCGAGAGGCTGCAGGTGGCCGACCACCTGCGGCACTGCCCGTCCTGCCGCGACGAGGCCCGGCGGCTGCGCGAGGCCATCCTGGGGGTTCGGGGCCTCTTCTCGGCCGGCTTTCGACCGGTGGCGTCCCGTCACCCTGCGGCCGAGGACCTGGCCGCCTTCACCCTGGAACCGGCAGACGTACCTGAGAAGCTGCGCCGGGACCTGGGCCTGCACCTTCTGGAGTGCGAGGTCTGTTCCGACCACAGCCGGTTGCTCCGGGAGATGCACCGGGATCTGGAGGGTCGGGTGGCGCCTGGGGAGACCCCCTTGCTGTTGCCCCGGGCCCTGCGGGAGGAGATCGAGAAGGCCTGTCCCACCGCAGCGGTGCCCGAGCCGCCTGCCCGGGAAGAGGGTCTGCCTGTGGGCGAATACCTGGCCTTCCTGTTGTCGCGCTTCAACTGGCGTCCCGTGGTGGCGACGGGTCTGGCTGCCGTCGTGTTGACTGTGGGCTTCCTGTTCGCGACCAGCGGCCCTCGGGGAGACGTGGCCGGCAGGTCGCAGCCCGCTGTGGCTCCCAGCGCGGCCCCGGCGGCGACCGTCCCGGCTCCTGCGTCACCGGGCCCCCAGCCGCCGGCGGAGGTGTTCCTGTCGGTCGGGGTGGGCCGGGCCGAGGAGGCGGCCCGCGCGCTGGACCGCGAGAAGATCCCCTACGAGAACCGTGACGGTCGCCTGTACCTGGCCCCCACGGATCTGGCCAGGGCGCGGCAGGTCGTGGAGCCGGCCGCGTCCGACGAGATGCTGGCGGATTCCGCGGCTCCGGCGCCCGCGGCGGAAGCCCGGAGCGAGGCGGAGGCGGAGGCGCAGG
>CAZQPM010000565.1:0-1564 GCA_964595195.1 uncultured Burkholderiales bacterium
CGCCAGCCCCGCCGCCAGCCCCGCCGCCGCCCTCCCAGCCGACCTCACCTGCGCGCCGCAGCCTGTGGGCCCTGGGCTGCCTGGCGGGATGCGGCGGCCTGTTCCTGGCCCTGCTCTTCCTGGTCGGCTTCCTCTCCTGCTCGAGTTCCCAGTCGCTGGAGTTGACGGCGGCCCACTGGGAGCGAACCGTCGCCCTCGAGCGCCAGGTCACCGAGCGTCAGCAGGCCTGGAGCGACCAGGTCCCCGCCGGCGCCCGCGAGCTGTCACGCCAACGCGAGGTGCGCACCCACCGCCAGGTGCAGATCGGCAGCCAGACCCGGACCCGGACCGTCGAGCGCCGGGTCCAGACCGGGACCGAGAAGGTCAAGGTCGGAACCCGCGACCTGGGCAACGGGTACTTCGAGGATGTCTTCGAGGATCGACCCGTCTACGAGAACGCCCAGGAGGAGGAGACCTACCAGGAACCTGTCTACCGACAGCAGCCGGTCTACGACGCGCGGGTCACCTACGAGATCCAGCGCTGGCGTGAATCCCGACGCGCCCAGGTGGCGGGCGACGACACCTCGCCACGCTGGCCCGCCACCGACCCGGCGCCAGGCGAGCGCGAGGGGGCCCGAAGCGAGAAGTACCTGCTGACCCTCCGGGGCAGGAACGGCAGGACCTACCAGCACCCGGTGCCCGACGCCGCCACCTTCCAGGCCTTCCGGATCGGCCGCACCTACCAGGCCCGAGTGAACCGCATGGGCCAGGTGACCGAGCTGAAACCCTGATTTTCTGGGAAATATCGGCACTTCCCGTGAAGGAAACCGGTGACCATGGCAGAACTTTCTTCAACATGGAACCCGGAGGTGACGGATGAAGCCCAACACCGCGCGCCAGGCGCACCAGAAGATGGCGGGCCTGCGCGCGCGCCAGCGCCCTCCGGAAGAGCTTCCCTACACCGACCTGGATCTGCGCTGCTGGAAGGATGAGGACTCCGATATCCTCCTGGAGAGCCTGTGGCTCTTTCCCAACCGGGACCGCCGGGGCCCCCACTCGGGCGACTACCACGGGAACTTCGTCCCCCAGATTCCCTATCAGGTGCTGCGGCGCTTCACCCGCCCCGGCGAGGTCGTCGTGGACCTCTTCAGCGGCAGCGGCACCACCCTGATCGAGTGCTGCCACCTGGGCCGTCACGGCATCGGTGTCGAGTTGCAGGAGGACGTCAATCGCCTGGCGCGCGAGCGGGTGGCCCAGGCACCCAACCCCCAGCAGGTGGAATTCAAGCTCCTGACGGGAGATTCCCGAGGTCAGGCCACCCAGCGCCGCATCCTGGGATGCCTGGAGGAATGGGGGTTCCCCCGAGCCCACCATGTGATCCTGCACCCTCCCTACTGGGACATCATCCTCTTCTCGGACGGAGAGGGGGGCGCCGACCTGTCCACGGCCGCCACCGAGCAGGACTTCTACCTCCACTTCGAGGCGGTCGTGCGCAACGCCGTGGAGATCCTCATGCCGGGCCGCTTCATGACCCTGGTCATCGGCGACAAGTATCACAAGGGGGAATGGATCCCCCTGGGCTTCG
>CAZQPM010000566.1:0-1563 GCA_964595195.1 uncultured Burkholderiales bacterium
TCGATCTTCTTGCGGTCTGCCATGTCGTCTCCGGTCTGAACTCGGGGGATGGGGGGCGCAGGGGTGGGAATCGCCCGTTCAGGTCCTGGGCGGAGGCAACCGCGTTGCCTTGCCACTGCCACCCTTGGAGATCTCCTCCTGGATCAGCCTGACCCATTCATTCACATCGCGGTAGGCCACGTCGACGGCCAGGATGTCCTTCAACTCCGTCAAGGCCTCCTGCAGGCGGTTGTTCTGGTAGAGCAGCATCGCCAGGTTGTAACGCAGTTCCAGATAATCCTGTTCGGCGTGCCCCTTGGTCTCCAACCCCTTGCGGAACTGCCGGACCGCCATGTCCAGGCCGAAACGGGGGTTCTTGGCGAAGGCCAGGCCCAGCATGTTGAACGAGCGCAGTTCGTGCTCGCGATTCCCCCGCGTCTTCTGGAACTGCTCGACGGCATCCTCGATACGGCCCAGGTAGAAGCACAGCTCTCCGTAGACGAAACGCGTCGGCCAGTCGGAGGGCTCGGCAGCAATCCGGTCCCGGTATTCCTTGAGCAGATGGTCCCTGGTGCCTGCTCCGGCTTCCGGTTGGTTCTCCAGCAGCTTGAGGAGGACGTCGGCGGCCTCGCGCGGCTTGCGTTGATCCATGAGCAGCCGGGCGTAGCGATCCATGGCCTCGGAGTGGCCGGGATTCAACTCGAAGACCCGGCGCAACTCGTTCAGGGCTCCGGGCAGGCTGCCCAGCTTCTCATCATACATGCAGGCCAGCCGATAGTGCAGGTCGTCCCGATCCGGCGCCAGCTCCAGTGCCCGCTGCAGGATCTGCACGGCCTCGCGCTCGCGAGCGGCCTGCTCGTGCAAGTCGACCAGCACCAGCAACTGCTCGAGGATCTCCTGGCGATGCTCGCCCATCTCCAGGAACTTCAGCAACCGCTCGCGGAGTTCGACCGACTTGGGATCGGCCTGGGTCAGGCGCCGATACAGATCGATCGCGGGCTCGGTCTCCTGGGCCTCCAGATACCGTTCGGTCAGGGGCTTGGAGTGCTGCAGGGCGGCCACCAGGTCGCCACTGCGCAGGTAGCAGTCGACCAGTCGCCGGCGAGCATCGTGATGGTCCGGCTGATGCTTGAGCACCTGCTCGAAGAGCACGACGGCCTCGGAGATGGCCCCCTGGGACTCGTGCCGACAGGCCAGTTCAAAACGCCCGGTCAGCACGCGGTCCGTGCGCTGGAGCTTCTCGTAGAGGTCGATCAGGATGTGACGATCCGCCAGGTTGTCGGAATCCAGGGCCACCAGCTTCTCGGTGACGGCCACGGCCTCTTCCCACTTTTCCCCGGTGCGGTAGCGCTGGGCCAGGGCCCGGTAGTTGACCAGGGCCTGGACGACCTCGCCCTGGGACTCGTAGACCTGGGCCAGCCGTTCCTGGAAGGTCGGGTCGTCCGAGAGCGTCATCAACTGCTGGAAGGCGCCGATGGCCTCCTCGACGTTGCCACGAGCCAGCGCCGTCTCGGCCAGTTGGCGCAGATGGTGGACGGCCAGGTTCTTCTGGTCCATCGCCGTGAAACGGTCGACCAGCCGACG
>CAZQPM010000567.1:0-1561 GCA_964595195.1 uncultured Burkholderiales bacterium
CGGCCCTGCGGCATCTCGACCCGGAAGGTGACCGACGCGGCCTCGGCTCCCTCCAGGGGCGACCCGCTCTGGACCCCCTCCACCTGCATCAGTGCAGACCGGATCTCGTCTCGGGGGCCCTCAACCTGGACCAGCACCGCGTTCCGGGTCTGCATCCGGGCGGTCAGGTTCTCGGGGGTGTCCACCTCGCGGATGCGCCCCCGATCCAGGATGATCACCCGATGGCATGTCAGCGAGACCTCGGGAAGGATATGGGTCGACAGGATGACCGTCGAGGTCTTCCCCAGGTCCTTGATCAATTCGCGGATGTCGCGGATCTGGGCGGGGTCCAATCCGACGGTCGGCTCGTCCAGGATCAGGACGGGGGGGTTGTTGATGATCGCCTGCCCCAGGCCCACCCGCTGGCGGAAGCCTCTCGAGATGGTGCCGATCAACTGCCCCTCGACCTCCCCCAGGTTGCAGCGGTCCAGCGCCCGGGTCACCGCCTGCTTGCGGTCCGCGTGGGGCACGGACTTGGCGGCCGCGGCGAACTCGAGGTACTCGCGCACGGTCATCTCGGGATAGAGCGGCACGTTCTCGGGAAGGAAGCCGATGTTGCGGCGGACCTGCAGGCTCTCCTCCACCACGTCGAAGCCGGCGACCCGAGCCGTCCCCCCGGAGGGTGGGAAGAAGCAGGTGAGCATCTTCATCGTGGTGGTCTTCCCTGCGGCGTTGGGGCCCAAGAAGCCCAGGATCTCGCCCTTCTCGACCTCGAAGGTCACGGAATCCACCACCGTGTGGTCGCCGAACCTCTTCGTCAATTTGTCAGCACTGATCATGGCAGACCTTCTCACAGGATGAATCGCGCCCGCAAGGCAGAGCCTTGGCGAGCGGCCCCGGCCTTTCTTCGCCCATGCAGGGAATCCTGCCGGGCAGGGAACCGCCGGGGCAGGAAGAACACCCGACGTGGCAAGTCGGAGGCCTCCGATCCGGTGGCTGCTCGACCGGACCCGACCGGTTCGCGGACCGGCGGGGCGAGGTCGAGGCCGACCGGTCCCATCCTGGTTTCCGAAGGGAGACTCTGAGTGCCGCCCTTGCTTCCCCTGGGGAGCAGTCTCCGAGGCCGCTACAGAATCCACCGCACCCTGCACCAATCCCGACTCCGCAACCTCTACATCGCCGAGGATGAGCACCTGCGGGGCAAGATCTGGGTGGTCAAGGAGATGCAGCCGGTGGGCGTGGACCCCGGGGACCGCGCGCGCCTCCTGGGGCTCTTCCAGGCGGAGGCCCTGCAGTTGTCGGCCCTGGAGCATCCCAACCTGCCCAAGTTGGTGGACTTCTTCACCCAGGAGTCCCACCTCTACCTGATCCGGGAGTTCATCCCCGGCACGGATCTGGCCAAGATGGTGGAGTCCCGGGGCGGCCTGCCGGAGGCCGAGGTCCTGGGGGTCGGGGTGCAGTTGTGCGACCTCCTGGGCTACCTGTGGACGCGCAAGCTCCCGTCGGGCATCCACAGGGACCTGAGGCTGTCGAACATGGTCCTCTCGACCGAGGGGCAGTTCAAGCTTCTGGACGTGGGCTT
>CAZQPM010000568.1:0-1561 GCA_964595195.1 uncultured Burkholderiales bacterium
GGCGCAGCCTCTTGCCGTCGGGGCCGTACCCCAGGTGGATCTCCACGCGGTAGCCGTCCCCTCGGCGCGTGATGTAGCCCCTCATAAGCCGCTCGGCTGTCCCGACTGGCCGGGCTCGGCGGTGGCACCGGAGAGCATCGACTCCAGGGCATGCACCGGCACCAGTATCCTGCGGCCGATTCGGATCGAGGGGATGCTGCCCTCGCGGACCGCCTGGTAGGCGGTGCCTCGAGAGAGTCCGAGGCAGGCCGCCGCCTCGGTCACGGTGAGCGTCTTGCGAGAAACCTCGAACTGCATCGGAACCTCGGACGTGAAGAATTCTGGGGCCTATCGCCCCGGCTCGCACTCCGTCAGGAGGTCCGCAAGCCTGGCCACCGGCGCCTGGCTGGACGGGTCCTTCAGAGCCCGAAGTACGGCCAGGATGTGCGCACAGCGGCGCCAGGCACCATGGAAGCGGAAACCGGGACAGGTGCAGAGCCACCTTTTGGCGGGTCGGCTGACGCGGTAGGTGTCGCCGTCGCCGATTACAAGCGCCTCGCGCGAACCCGTGATGATCACCCGGTGCTGGCCGAGAAGCCGATCGGCCTTTGCGGAGACCGTCTCCGGCCGACCATGCCCGTTGCCTGAAACCTTCATGGGGAGTTCCCTCCTTCCGCGGGCGCTCGCGCCGCCCGGCGCTCTCATTATACTGTGGCCACAGTAAATAATCAACAGATCTGGACAAAGTTTTCCGTGGCCACTACTATCGTGAGCATGGCAGAGGAGCCGAAGCGACCCAGAGGGCGCCCGACCAAGTACCCCGAGCGCAAGGGACGGGGGGCGCCCTGGTTCAAGATTCGTCTGGAGCCCGAGTTGATCGAGCAGGTGAAGGCTCGGGGTGGGTCAGCGTGGGTGCGGGGGTTGATCCGGGAGGCGCTGGAGAGGGATAGGGACAACCAGGCCTGACTCTTCCAGTATTCGGTCGCCTACGGGCTCCAGGCCGAAACTGCACCCTTCGTTCCTTCTAGAAGGAGGGCTTCCATCCACGGCCACGGAAGCGACCACAGACTCTTCCAAGGGGCGAGATGACTCCGGCCGGGGCCGCGCGACGCCGGGAAACGCGACACGCCCCCTCCTCGACGCCACCCAGCCGGGCACCAACGTGGCGGTGGGCCGAAAGCCGGGCTCGCCTCCGACGGGACCGGCAGGCCGGCCCACAGGAAGTCGAAACCCCCCTCTGCCCTCTAGGCCGCTCCGGGGTTGGGACTGGTTCCCTTGGGGCGACCGACGGCATGTAAGAGTGACTCTCGAGGTCCGTCGGCGGTGCGGGAAGCGATCTACCCGCCAGCCACTCCAGCCGGTTCAACTGGATCAGGCGGTAGCGGAAGCGGAGGACATCCTCATGACGGCGGGCTCCTGCTTGGTCCAGCCTGCCCTGAAAGCCTCCATTCCAGGTCCTGTCGGGCGACTCCGACGGCAAGGAGTCTGCCCGTGGAGACGGCGGCCTCGGGCCACGTGCTGTCCTCCGCCTCGCACCCCTCGTGCCTGGCCGTGGCCGCCCCCGGCGAGGTGATCGCCCGGG
>CAZQPM010000569.1:0-1550 GCA_964595195.1 uncultured Burkholderiales bacterium
CCGGGCATCCTGGTGGAGAGCGAAGGGCAGGAACAACGGATCATCTTCCAGGAGGAACCCGGCAGGGACATCCTCTTCGCCAGTGGCAACGCCGCCATGAAGCCCGATTTCCGCCGGCGTCTGGAGCCGCTCAGGAGGGCCCTCTCCGATTTCCTGGATCAGGGCTACCTCAAGAGGATCGAGGTGGAGGGGCACTCGGATGCGGACCCCTTCCAGGGAGGGGAGGAGACGAACTGGTCGCTCTCGGCCCGGCGGGCCGTCTCGGTGGCCGGGTTCTTGATGTCGGACCCGAAGCACCCCATTCCCCCCTGGTTGATGACGGCCAAGGGCTATGGCGAGTATCGGCCAGCCGGATTCCGGGAAACTCCGACCGGAATCGAGCGCGACCGGGTCGACTACTCCTTCGGCGTTCCCCGCCGCTCGGTCCCGCAGTACCGCTACATCGTCGAGCGCAACCGCGATGGCCGGGCCAAGGCCCGGAACCGGCGCATCGAGGTCCTGCTTTTCTACTGGCTGCCGCGCGAGCCCGGCTCTACAGCGAAGGACCCGGATCCGGTGGTTCGGTCGGCCCTCCCCGCAGGACCGCCCAGAGGCCCATTCCCAGAGCGGCCAGGACCCCGATGAGGCCCAGCATGATGATCGGCGGAGGGATCGGGCGGCGGGTCCGCTCGGGTGGGGTCGGGGAGGGGCGGGGTCGCGGTCGCGCCCGGCGTTCGGCCCTGGGCTCGGGGACCGTTCCGACCCGCACGCCGTGGGCCCTGAGGAGGCCATGCACCGCGTCCACGGCCACCAGCAGGTTGAGTCCCGAACCCTGGGGGAGCCGGGCACTGGCCACCCCGACCACCCGGCCGGTCTCCCAGTCCACGGCGGGTCCCCCGGAGTCCCCCGGATTGATGCTGGCGTCCGTCTGGATCAGCGGGACTCCCGCTCGGTCGTGCATGGCGCTGACGATACCCCGGCGGATCGAGGGGGTGACCCCCATCCCTCCGGCGACGAAGGCGTCCACCCGGGGGTAGCCGATCACGCCCAGGCTCCGACCGACCCGGATCGAGCCGGGGGCGGCCAGGGGTAGGGCTACACCCTGCAGGTCGCGACCCCGCAGGAGGGCCAGGTCGGCCTTCGGGTCCTGGCCGACGACATCGAGCAGGACGGGATTCCGGCTTCCTTCGAGCCAGGCACTCGGGGTGCCGCCCGTGCCGACGACGTGCTGGCAGGTGATCAACCACGAGACGCGACCTTCCCGGGCGACGACGAAGGCCGTCCCCTGGCGGAGGCCCTCCGCCTCCTGGTGGAGGATCAGGACGACCCCTCGGCGCAGGGCCACCTGTCGATCCGCCACGTCGGCCAGGGCCGGACCCATCAGCCCGATCAGGAACCCGACCACGAGGCAGGCGCGGCGCATCATCCGGGCCACGCTTCTGCGCCGGCGCGCGCCGTCCTCCGGCCTGGCGCTGGATCGCCCTTCGGGGCCACGGGCTCCGGAAGGACTCCGCCGCGCGCCGGCGCATCCCTTACCCGCGCTCCAGCACGGCCCGGGGAGGGTCCACCCC
>CAZQPM010000570.1:0-1550 GCA_964595195.1 uncultured Burkholderiales bacterium
TCGACCACCTGGAAGGGGTCGACCTTGAGGATCTTCTCCTCGAGGTAGACCGGCACGAAGGTGCCTGCTGCGTCGTCGCGCGAGTAGCCGAAGGTGGTCTGGGTCAGGTCGTTGGTGCCGAAGCTGAAGAACTCGGCCACCTGGGCCAGGTCGCCGGCCGTCAGGGCGGCGCGGGGGATCTCGACCATCGTGCCGATCTTGAACTTCGGGCGGACGCCGGTCTCAGTCATGACCTGCTCGGCCACGGTCTCGACCATCTGGCGGTTCCAGCGCATCTCCTCGACGGTGCCCACACCCGGGATCATGATCTCGGGCCTGGCGTCGACGCCGGACTTGACCAGCTCGCAGGCCGCTTCGATGATGCCGCGGACCTGCATCTTGTAGATCTCGGGGAACACGATGCCCAGGCGGCACACCCGCAGGCCCAGCATGGGGTTGAACTCGTGCATCGACTCGACGCGCGCCAGCAACTCCTCCAGGGACTCCAGGGTGGCCTCGGAGCCACGCTCCTTGCGGATCTCGGTCAGGGCCTGGTTGAAGGCCGACTCGGAAACGCCCCTGAGGGTCTTCAGGCGGACGACGTCCTCCAGAAGCTCCTCGTGCTTGGGCAGGAACTCGTGCAGAGGCGGATCCAGCAGGCGGATGATGACCCAGTGGCCCTTCATGGCCTCCAGGATGCCGCGGAAGTCGCCGCGCTGGAACTCCAGCAGCTTGGCCAGCAGGCCCTTGTACTCGGCCCAGACCGGCTCATGCTTGACCAGGTGGGCGGCCAGGCGCTCCTGGGCCGCTTCCTTCTGGCGCCCGGTGGTGTTCTCCACCTCCTGCTGCATCGTATGCAGCAGACGGTTGCCGTTCTCGGCGGCTCCGGCCAGCAGGATCATCTTCTGCACGTAGGGCAGCCGCTCGGGCTCCATGAACATGTGCTCCGTGCGGCACAGGCCGATGCCGGTGGCGCCGAAGCTGCGGGCGCGGGCCGCGTCGCGGGGGTTGTCCGCGTTGGCGTAGACGCCCAGGCGCCGGCACTTGTCGGCCCAACCCAGCAATTCGTTGGTCTCGGGGGACAGCTCGGTCGGCTCTTCCAGGGGCAACTGACCCAGGAAGACCTCGCCGGTGCTGCCGTCGATGGTGATGTAGTCACCCTCGCCGAAGGTTTGTCCACCGACGGTGACCTTCTTGCGATCCAGGTCGATGCGCAGGGCTTCGCAACCGACCACGCAGGGGATGCCCCAGCCGCGCGCCACCAGGGCGGCGTGCGAGGAAGGGCCTCCGGTGGAGGTCAGGATGCCCTTGGACACCAGCATCCCGCCGGCGTCGTCCGGGGTGGTCTCGGGGCGGACCAGGATGACCGGGCTCTCGGACGACAGGCGGACGGCGTCCCCCTTCTCGAAGACCACGCGGCCGGTGGCGGCACCCGGAGAGGCTGCCGTGCCCTTGGCCAGCATGTGCTTCTCGGCCACAGCCTGCTTCTTGGCCTTCTCGGGAATGTAGGGGTGCAGCAGGCGGTCGAGCTGGTCGGCAGCCAGGCGCAGGACCGCCTCCTCCTCGTCGAT
>CAZQPM010000571.1:0-1543 GCA_964595195.1 uncultured Burkholderiales bacterium
GCTGCTGGTTTCCCACCAGGACGCCCTCCTGATGGGCGGCAAGGTCTGTGCCCCGGCCGGGTACGCCGATCATGTGGTGGCGGTGAACCCGGAACTTTGCCGACAGTGCGACCGCAAAGTCTGTGTCGAGATCTGCTCGGGGCAGGCCCTGGCCGTGGGCCCCGAGGGTGCGCTCATCCTGGACCGCGAGAAGTGCGTCCACTGCGGGGCCTGCGTCTGGAGTTGCTCCCAGCCGCACCCGCACGACCCGGAGCGGTCCAACATCGAATTGCGAGCCGGTGCCGGCGGACTGCACTCGGCTGAGAATTGAAGGGGAGAATTTCTAGTGAGCTATTCAATCGTGGTGTGCGCCGGCCTGGTGCCTGACCCCCTGCAGACCCTGGAACCGATCGAGACTCCCCAGGGCCCCTCCCTGAAGAACGAGATGATGCTGCCGGCGGTGCTGGACAACTGGGCCTTCTGCGCCCTGGTCGAAGCGGGCCGGCTGGCCAAGAGCGCGCCGGGGAGCAAGGTCTACCTGGTGAGCATGGCTCCCAAGGCCAAGCTGCAGCAAGTCATGATGACGGTGGCCCAGAAGGTCCCCTTCGAGCTCGTCTGCCTGGACGGCCCCGCCAGCGGGTTCGCCGACGCCTCCCACGTGGCGGCTTCCCTGGCCGAAGCCATCGGGGCCATCCCCGACCTGGCGCGCGACCGGCTCCTGCTCTTCGGGGGCTGGGAATCGGCCTCGCGCAGCGCCGGCGTGACCCTCGCCATGGTGGGCGAGCGCCTGGGCATCCGCGACCAGTTCCAGGGGGTGGACGAACTTTTCATCCAGCCGGACGGACGGCTGCGCATCCTGGAGAGGGTGGAAGGCGGCATGCACCAGGTGTCGCTGTGCGCCGGACCGCCAGCGGTGCTGGGCTGGGCGACCGGTAGCCTTGCCGAGCCCCCCAACAACCCCCAGATCGGCATGACCAACATGCGGCTGCTGATGCCCGCCCTGCAGAAGGCCCGGCAGGTCCCCAAGGAGACGGACGGGGCGAGCTTCGCCCGCGTGAGCCTGCCGGCTGCCCGACGCGCCACCCGGGTGGTCAAGGACATGACCCCGGACCAGATCGCCCAGGAGCTGGTTTCCTGGATCGGAGGGGAGGCCACGCTCCAGGTGACGGAACCGCCTGTTTCGGCCGATCCGCCGACTTCCGGGCCGGAAACGCTGCTGTTCCTGACTCCCACCCAGAGCGACGGAACCCTGGCCCGCGCCTCCATGGAGGCGCTCTCGGTAGCCCGGAACGTGGCCCGGGCCCAGGGCGCCCGCCTGGTCGCCGGCCTCTATGGCGAGAAGGTGGAGTCGGCCGCCAACCAGATCGCCGGGTGCGGGGCCGCTGCCATCCTGGGGGTGGCCAGCCCTGAACTGGCGCAGCCGCGCTACGGGACGGACGCCGCCGCCGCCGAAGCTCTGGCGCGCCAGGCGGGAGCCAGCCTGATCCTGGTCCCAGACACCAGCCGGACCCACCGGGTGATGGCCGGCGTGGCCCACCGGCTGGGCGGGCGCGCGGACACGCAC
>CAZQPM010000572.1:0-1527 GCA_964595195.1 uncultured Burkholderiales bacterium
CCGTGGCCATGTCCTTGGCCGAGACGTTCACGATGCCGTTGGCGTCGATGTCGAAGGTGACCTCGATCTGGGGCACGCCGCGAGGAGCCGGCGGGATGTTGCGCAGCTCAAAACGGCCCAGGGACTTGTTGTGGGAGGCCAGTTCGCGCTCGCCCTGCAGGGTGTGCACTTCGACCACCGTCTGCCCGTCGGCGGCCGTGGTGAAGATTCGCGTCTTGGAACACGGGATGTGGGTATTGCGTTCGATCAGCTTGGTGAAGACGCCACCCACGGTCTCGATGCCCAGGGAAAGCGAGGTCACGTCCAGCAGGACCATGTCCTTGACCTCACCGGCCAGGACCGCCCCCTGGATGGCGGCGCCCATGGCGACGACCTTGTCCGGGTCGATCTCGCGGGATGGTTCGCGCCCGAATAGACTGCGGACCTTGTCCTGGATGGCCGGCATCCGGGTGGAGCCGCCTACCAACAACACCTTCTGGATCTCCTGCATACGCAGTCCCGAGTCTTCCAGGGCGCGCATCGCCGGTTCCACGCACTTCTCGACCAGGTCGACCGTGAGTTCCT
This sequence comes from uncultured Burkholderiales bacterium, assembly GCA_964595195.1. Lineage (GTDB taxonomy): Bacteria > Vulcanimicrobiota > Xenobia > Xenobiales > Xenobiaceae > CAZQPM01. The sequence goes on from CAZQPM010000572.1 coordinate 565, forward strand.
GGAAGCGGGCCCGGGTCAACTCCACGTCCAGGTGCTTGGGACCCGAGGCATCGGCCGCGATGAACGGCAGATTCACGCGGGAGGTGGTCTCGGTCGACAGTTGGATCTTGGCGTTCTCGGAGGCTTCCTTCAGACGCTGCATGGCCAGGCGGTCGGAGCGCAGATCCAGGCCGTGCATCTTCTTGAACTCGTCGACCAGCCAGTCCATGACGCGCTGGTCCCAGTCGTCGCCGCCCAGGCGCGAGTTTCCCGCGGTGGACTTGACTTCGACCAGGCCGCCGCCGAGTTCCACGATGGAGACGTCAAAGGTGCCGCCTCCCAGGTCCCAGACCAGCACGGTCTCGTTGGAGTCCACCTTCTCCAGGCCGTAGGCCAGACACGAGGCGGTGGGCTCGTTGATGATGCGCAGGACCTCCATCCCGGCGATGGTGCCTGCGTCCTTGGTGGCCTGCCGCTCGGAGTCCGAGAAGTAGGCCGGGACCGTGATGACGGCCTTCTCGATGGGGAACCCCAGGTAGGCCTCGGCGTCCGCCTTGATCTTCTGCAGGATCATCGCCGAGATTTCCTGGGGCGTATATTGCCGTTCGTCGATCTGCGTCTTGTGGTCGGTCCCCATGTGCCGCTTGATGGAGATGACCGTCCGTTCGGGGTTGGAGATGGCCTGGCGCTTGGCCACCGAACCGACCAGGCGCTCGCCCGACTTGGAGAAACCGACGACCGAGGGGAAGAGATAGTCTCCTTCAGCGCTCGGGATCACGGTGGGCGTGCCGCCCTCGACGATCGATACGACCGAGTTCGTGGTGCCGAGGTCGATCCCGACGATCTTGCCTGTCATGCTTTTCTATCTCCTCCAGAATCAGGCTGTCCTCCGGCAGAGGACCGCTACCTCATCGGACCCGCACGGGCCGCCGGCTTCCCAGGTTCGCGCTGTTCAAGGTCGGATCCTTGCGGTCGGACCCGCCA
>CAZQPM010000573.1:0-1522 GCA_964595195.1 uncultured Burkholderiales bacterium
CGGGTCTTCGTCCTCCAGGTCCGTCTTCGCTTCCGTCAGCGATTCGTCCAGGTCGAGAAGTCCTCGGCCCAGTTTTTCGGCCGTATCGTGCAGGGCCGGTGGGAAGTTGCGGGCCAGGACGCGCACGTCCCCCTCCCGCCCCCGCGTCAGCCCATCAAGATGGGCGGATACCTGAACGAAGAGGGCTTCGGCCTCTTTCTGCACCCTCCCGGCGCGGGCGTGGTCTCCTAGTTCGCAGGCCCGGGACACGATGCGTCCGACCCTCCGTGCCGAGAGGCGGCGCTCCAGGGAGCGCCTGGCGTAATCCTCCAGTTGGTGGGCCTCGTCGATGATGACGGCCTCGTGGGATGGGAGGAGCCTTCCACCCAGGACCATGTCCAGGACCAGGAGGGCATGGTTGACGACGATGACCTGGGCTTCTGCCGCCCGCTCCCGGGCCCGATAGTACCAGCACTGTCCCTCCCGGGCGGCGGGACAGGATCTCTCGCCCGGGCATTCATCCTCGGGCACGGTCAGGGACTCCAGAAGGGGGCGAAACTTGGCCTGCTTGATGTCCCAGGACAGTTCCCCCAGGTCTCCGGTCTGGGTCTGCCAGGAGAACCGGTAGACCTCATCGAGCTCCGTCTCGAATCCGTGGGGTGGAGGCGCGTCGTTGGCTGCGCACAGGTAGTTGCTGCGCCCCTTCAGGACCGCCCACTTGAAAGGGATGCCCAGATGCGCCTGGAGGAAGGGTAGGTCATTGAGCCGGAGTTGGTCCTGCAGGGCCAGGGTGGCGGTCGAGACCACGACCTTCTTGCAGCTCAGGATGGCCGCTACCAGGTAGGCCAGTGATTTTCCTGTGCCTGTGCCAGCCTCGGCTACCACGTGCTTGCGCAGTTTCAGGCCGCGAGCAACCTCATGGGCCATCCGGATTTGCGCAGGGCGGGGCTGGTAGCCGTCCAGGGATGCGGCTATCGGGCCGTTCGGCCCGAGCATCCGCTCGACGTTGTCGTCCCTGACCCCGAAGGCCTGGACCAGTGCCGAAATGGGGACCGCCGGCGTGTCGTCCGGGCGGTATCTGTAGGCTGGGAACCCCATGGTGGCACCTCCGGGTCTGGTCGAGGTCAGGGACGATGCAAGGAGAGGTGACGTCAGAAGGGCAGGCTGCTGGCGGACGGCGTGAAGTCGTTGTCCGAAGGCGGAGGCGGCTCCACACCGTCCAGGTCGGAGAAGGGATCCGCCTGGAACACCTCTCCGTCCTCGGTCAGGGTCAAGCCTCCAGCCTGGCCCACCGGCTGCGACGCGGAGGCGCCGTTGCCCCTGGCCGCGTCATCTGAGAAGTCCTGGTGCTCAAAGTTCAGGCTACTGCGCAGGAACGGGTCCATATCCCGGAAGGCCTGGATCCAGCGCGCGTAGTCCTGCATGGGCAGGGGGTCCCCGTGGCTCTCGGCGGTGGCGACATAGAAGGTGCCGTCATCGTTCTGTTCCCGCCGTGCCGCCAGTCGGCTGACCTGGCTGCACGGCAGGCGGCGCTTCTTGAGGA
>CAZQPM010000574.1:0-1514 GCA_964595195.1 uncultured Burkholderiales bacterium
CGGCCGCCACCGCCAGCGAGCGTTCCAGGTCCACCTTCTCGATGCGCATGGCCTCATCCACCAGGGCCGCGCAGGTGCTGGTGGTGCCCAGGTCGACCACCAGCCAACCCCCGAAGGGGCGGGGCTCGCGGACCTCGACCGAAAGGTAGCGATGGCGCGGCCGCGGCTCGTTGGTGTGGAAGACCAGGGTGAAGACATGCTCGCGACCCGGGGGGAGACCGGGCGCCAGGCCCAGGGCCAGGCCCTGCCGCTCGCCGCGCTCCAGGGTGCAGGGAAACGATTCCCCGCCCCGACGCAGCTCCAGCGCACCGCCGGCCGGCAGGATCTCCAGTCTGTGGATTTCCAGGGGGGTCCGGTCGGAACGTGCATCTGCACCATTCACCAGGGTCAGTTCCAGCAGGTCCCCCTCGGTGACCCCCTGCACCACGATCCAGTCGTGGCGGTCCTGGCCGAAGGGCTCGACCACCAGTTCGGGGCTGGCCAGGATCCGGGCCTCCAGGTCCAGCCTGGGGGGCGTGTCCGGGCGACCGGTGCAGGCCAGCTCCATCGAGACCAGGAACCGGTCGCGCAGTTCACGGGCCTCCCCGGCGGGGACCACCAGGTCGCCGTGGACCGAGCGCACCCCGTCGGCATCCAGGTCCACCGGGAACTCGATGCCTTCGGCCCACTCCACCCTGGCGAAGTCGGGTTTCAGGGTCGGAGCGGCCAGCAGCGTCGAGACCCCCCGCTGCAGGACCAGGGTCAGGGGGACCCGGATCTCGCGGTCCCGCTCGGTGCGCACCTCCACCCCCGAGGGCTCCAGGCTGAACTCCGGCAGCGGCAGGATCTCCAGTTCCACCTCGGCCCGGTGGCCCTGGCTGTCCAGGACCAGTCGGGCGCTCTCCCTGGGGCCCTCCTTGGGGGGCTTGAAGGCGTCCAGGGGGAGCCGGTGCTCCTCGCCATCGTGCAGGACCACCTCGCCGGACAGGGCTCGGACCCTCAGCCAGGGAACCGATGAGGTCAGGCAGCCGGGTTGGAGCCCGACGGCGCCGCTGCGCCCTTCCAGGGCGACCACCACCCGCAGTTCGGGACGCTGCCCCTGCATGAGGCGCGGAGGATCCAGGGGAACCCACCCCCCCTGGAAGCGCCCTTCCAGGCCCAGGTGCAGGCGAGTCTGCTGGGCCCCGCACCAGGGGCAGTAGCGTTCCCCGGGTTGGATCTGGAACCCCGCACACCCCGGATCCTCGCACGAGTAGGGTTGCGGGGAGCTCAAGCCGGAGCCTCCCCGGGCAGGGTCATCTGGAGCCGATCATCGCCGGCCCGGCGCGACAACGTGCCCGAGGGAGCCTTGGCGATCTCCTCGGCGCGCCCCAACACGGAGTTCCACTCCAGACCGGCCGCCTCCACGGCGGGCTGCACGCGCTCCATCTCGGTCTTGAGGGCCTTGATCTCCAGCATCGGCTCGAAGTCCAGCTCGTCCTCGGAGCGCACCCGACCCCACTTCTGGCCGTAGCCGTCCCGGATCATCACGGTCA